>JAKPJF010000212.1 GCA_029554345.1 Spirochaetota bacterium
AGCCGGTGAAAAAAGGTCTTTTACCGCATCAAACGGATATCTTGCAATAAATAACATTCTCCGCTCATTTGATATAATTTCGACATACGGACTTTATCTGACACAACAGGGTGATTTTAGAAAAGTTGACCGGAAAAGACTGTCAGAAGCATCTTATTCTCTGACAGACTGGAATGGTCAACAGCTTAGCATTGATGAATCAAGTCAACTTTCATTGTATTTGATGGATATGCTGAGAATCATATCTCTTCGAAAAGATGCGGTTTTTGCGGATTTGTCTTCTGTCAGCGAAGATATTATATCTCCTGACAGGCTTGTGAAAAAAATAATAACCAAGCAGAAAGATCGTTTTGAATGTAATACTGTTTTTTCTCCGCCTTTTAAGACGCCTGGTAAGTCTGAACTCGAGTCGTTTGTCAATGCTTTGATCCGCAATTCTTCAGTGAACATATCTCACATGAAAACGCATTTTTTTGCAAGTTCGGTAACTGTCAGTCCCAATTTGCTGAATCGTTTGAATGAGTCCAGGCAGATAATAACAGAAAGCTTCATCAATACTTTCCGCTTTCTTCTGCTTCTGGGGATTGTTGAAGTTAGCGTCGGAGAGATAACTCTCAGTCCGATATATGAAAAGATTACAGGAAAACAAAAAACGGAACCTGAAGTTAAAAGTCTTTATATAAATCCTGATTTTTCACTTATCGTTCCTAAAGATACCGTCAAACTTGAAGCAATCTATCTTATAGTTGCATATTCCGAATTATTAAAAAATGACGTTATCATAAATGCTAAGATTACAAAAGATTCTATAATAAAAGCTTATAAAAGGGGAATGGAACCTGATGTTTTCTCGGTAAAGCTTGAAATGCTTACACAGAATCCGCTTCCGCAGAATCTGGCTTTTTTACTGAAAGAATGGGTGAATCAGACTCATAAAATCGATATTTCACTTGTTCATGTCGTTCATACTAATAGAACTGATTTTCTTGAAGAACTGAATAATCATTTTTTCGAGACGAACCAGTTCAAACAGATATCTGATAATTATGCCATAATTAAAAAGAGTGCTCTCGATGAAGTGATTAAGCTGGCTGAAAAGCACAAAGCCGTCATTACTCTAATGAATGACGAAAGCGGAGAGATGTGAAAAGATCATTGTTCGTCAGTATAAACTGTTATTTTGTTGGTTTTTTTCCAGTTTATATACTGGCTTAGCGCTGCGATTGTTTTCTCATTAACAAAGAAAAGATTATCCTTTAGTTTCACAAGCATTCCTTTATATATGGCATATTTGCCTTTGTGATCCACATATCCTAAAGGTTCAACGTTTTTCCAATTTTCGCAATTTTTTAACACAGGAATTTTTCTGAGATATAATTCTTTAATTTTCCCGTCATGAACAGCGTTCCTTAGCAGTTTTTCCCACTCCAAATTCTTACCCCTGATTCGAATTATACTTTGAAAGTTCTGCTTTTAATTTTTCATTTTCAGCACGTAAACGTTTTACTTCTGCGTGAAGAGCAATTGATTCTTCACGGCTGAGTTCATAAGTTCTTTCCTGGGCTTCGAATATTTTTTCTCGTTCTGCTATTTCCTGTGCGGAAAATTCTATAACAGATTGTTGGGCTTTTATGGTGTTATTCGCATAAATCATTTCCTGATTTCTAAGAGAATCTAACATTTCCTCGGCATCAAGAACGTTTTTGAGTTCAAAAAGTGATTTTTGATGATGAATGGTAAATTCTTTAATTGCTTCATTCAGATTTTTTTGTTCATCAACAAGATTTTTTTCATATTTAATAATTTTTTCAAGCGCATGTTTTTGTGAATCAGATTCAAATGGATATTGCTTGTGAACTTTAATGAGACTCTGGTATGCT
>JAKPJF010000001.1 GCA_029554345.1 Spirochaetota bacterium
CCAAACCTAAAACTTCGGCTTCTTCTTTATCAAATTTATCAGGATAAACAAATTCATCATTTGCTGTATTATACGGCGGATCTATGTATATGCATTTTATCTGTCCTTTATAATGGTTTTTCAGGATTTTCAAACTGTCTAAATTATCGCCTTTTAACACCAAGTTTTGTGTCGTGTCGATATTTTTACTCATCGCGGCATTTAGACGTAATTCTTTTTCAGTCTTTTGATAATACTTTCCTCTGGCAAAGTTTCTGCCTACAAAATTTAAGCCGTAGCCGTTAACTTTTTCGTCAACTGGCAATCCGGCAACAGCTTTGAGTTCATTAAGATTTATTTCATTGTCTTTTATGACACTTGGATAATGTTCTTTCAGAAAATTCAATAATTTGTTTTCGCTGTCTTTAGAGCCGGCAACGGTATATCCCGCTTGTATAAATTCCTGTTCTTTCATTTTGTAATACCGCCTTGTGAGGAGTTTTCTAATTCTGTCTGATTCTTAACTAATTTATCAAAATCACTTTCATATATTCTATCTTGTATTATTCTGTATTTTTCAAATTCACTTTCGGCATGAGCTTTAGCAATTTCGGCTGTTACTTTACCGGCATCTTGCAGTATTTCCCTGTCGGTTGCTGTAATAAATTTGTTTAAACGGATTTCCCAATCCTCCATAGTCATAGGAATTTGTCTCAATGCCATGTCTTCTGCAATATCGAGATAGGCAGAAACCAGTCTCTGTAACTGCTGCATTTCATTTTCAGTTAGATAATTTTTAGCCACATTTACGTCAAATTTTTGAATTTTACCATTTGGCGCATCTTTCCATGTGGTTAGTCCCATATTTTCTTTTTTATGATCGGCTCTGTCAATTATTACTTCGGCTGCTGTTTGACCATGAATTGCCCAATGCAATTTATTATGAACCGTTGAAAAAAAGCGCTTTGTTGCCTGTGCTGTTACATCATAATCAATAGATGTTGCATAAATATCGGTAATTTTTTGGTAAAATTTCCGTTCGCTTAACCGGATTTCCCTAATTCTTTGCAGTTGTTCTTCAAAATATTTTTTACCGAGTATGGTGCCGTCACTTTTCAGCCGTTCATCATCCATAGCAAAACCTTTGAGGGTGAATTCCTGCACTATCCGTGTCGCCCATTTCCTAAACTGCACAGCCCTCTCGGAATTAACCTTGTAGCCCACGGCAATAATAGCCGAAAGGTTGTAATGTTTCGTTGTATAGCTTTTCCCATCGGAGGCAGTTATTCGAAAATTTCGAACAACTGAATTTTCATCCAATTCACTGTCTTGAAATATTTTTTTTAAATGATAATTAACCGTATTGGTTTCAACATTATAAAGCATTCCCAACATCTTTTGCGTCATCCAGATATTTTCATCTGCATATATTACATCAACTCCAGACTCTCCGGTTGAAGCGATATACGTTAAGTATTCGGCAGAAGAAGAGCGGATGATACTATTATTATCATTCATGAATTTATTTATCCATTATCAATGCAGCTAACTGCGTTTTGTTGATCCGTTCTTTAAACGATATTTTGAAAGGTTCATTCTTGTGGTGTTCCGCCAATGCTTCAAAATACTTCTTTGCAAAATCGATTTTACCTTTTTCATCCACGGGTATTGCCGTTGATGATTTATAGCCCTTGGCTTCCACTACAAGGAATATTTTGTTACCTTCTGCGCTTTTTACGGCATAGCAGAAGTCCGGATTATAATCGCCTAACGGAGTTTTGATTTTTAGGCGCGGCAGTTTGCCGAAAATCTCAATGCTGTCTATATCAGGGTCTTGTTCAACAATTTCCAATTCAAAATCACTATCGTATTCTATCACATCTTCAAATACCCATTTTGATTTTAAAGAGAAATCCCCTGAAATATCTTTCTGATATTTCCCGACGCTGCCTGTATCCAAATAGGTTTTTCCTTTTTCAGTTTTGAACACATTCGGCAAACCTGTTCCGTTAATACCATCGTATTTAATATTCGCTTTAAGCATTGCAATCAGGTTTTTATTGATTATTTCGGAAATCTCTCTTTGAGCTTGTTCGGGGTTGTTGCAGAGCATTTTGCTCTTAAAATCGTCACTTAAAGCATTGAATATCTTAACAACAAACGAAATGGGAGTTTTAGTGTTATTCGATAAAGTACGGACCAATTCTAAATAATCCACTTTGCTTTTGTATGAAACCGTATCGGTAAGCTTTTCAGTTATAGCGCCTTGTTCTCCGATTTTATTTACATTAAGTTCAGCCTTTACCGTCTGCAATAATATTTGTTCTATGTTTACAGCTTCAATTTGCGCCTTGATATTCTGTATCAGTTGGTTTTCTTGTTTCCCGCTTAATGTTTCCAAAACATAAAAAGCGTTTTTATTGATAGTACTCCACAGGTTTTTAAACTCTTTTAAATGCGATGCTTTAATAAATACTTTCTTTTTATCTTTTTTGTTTTCCGCTTTTTGAACATAGTTGCTTGTATCTACGGCAAAAAGACTTTCAATCGCGTTTACCTGTTCGTAGGGTAAATTTTGTTCTTTCAAAATCATAGAAAATTCGGGCGATTTTTCGTAAATCTTCTGTCCATCGACAATTGCCTTGCGGACAATCATTTTCTTTTCTTTCAGCACATCATCAACCAAAGTTACGATTGTGTCATCATCAAAGCCCGATTTTTCCTTGAGTGTTTTAATGAGTTCTTGCTCTGTAAAAGTCTCTGAAATGAGAAATGAGTTGCTTAATATTTCATTCTGAATTGCTTCGACAAAGCCCTGCTCTTTATTTGAAACAACTACATCAAGGTTGTTGATTTTCCAAAACGCCTCTTGATCGTCATTCATATTTTTAAGCGTGTTACGCTCTAAATTTTGATTTACGCAAATGCGTAAACCTCGCCCAATTTGCTGCAGTTTCGATATTTCGCTTCCTTGATTGGAAAGCTTGCAGATTGTGAAAACATTCGGGTTGTCCCACCCTTCCTGCAATGCCCAAATGGAGAAAATGAACCGTGAGGGACTTTCAAACGAAAGCAATTTCTTTTTGTCCTTTAAAATTTCATCAACTCCCGCTTTTACTTTCTCGTCAGCGTTTCCTTTATCGCCTGAAAAATATCCTTTATGAACCTGCAATGTATTTTCACTGTCGTAATCATTTTGCAGGTATTTATAATAATCACTTGCCTGGTCGAGTTTTATTACAAGCTCGCTGTATTGCTTTAAATATTCTTCTTCAAAAATATTTTTCACTTTTGGATTTTCGCCACGGAATAAACTGGTGTCGCTTTCCATAAAAAACAGAGTGAGAGCCTTTACTCCCTGCTCAAAAAGTATCTTTTCTTTCTCAAAATGTATTTTAATGGTTTCTTTAATCATTGCCCGCAGAGATTCGTCAGACAAAGAGTAATCAACTTTCTCAATGGTGTCGTCTGATAAAACTACTGTATCGTTGAGAATTTTTTTGATGCTTTTACCGTTAAAAACCGCTCCGACACCCAATTCCCGCTTGGCTATTATTCCGTTTGTTAATGTGCTTACATGAGCAATATTTTTTGAACCTATTTTTTCTATACCTATAAGTGTGTCAGTGTTCTCAACCACATCTTGCGTATAAACAACAATTTTCTTAACTAAATTTTGTCTGAATGAAGTAATGCTGTCCAATACATAAGCTGCATTTGATAAGGGCAAGCTGTCTTTTTTCCTGGGAAACGTAGCACCAAAACGCAAATAATAATTATCAAAACCCTCAAAATAAGTCTTAAAAGCATTACCTTCAAAACGGTGAGGTTCATCCATTATTACAATCGGGTTTAAGCGCTTCAAACATTCTAAATAAGATTTCGGAGGTTCTTGATTGTTTATAAACAATTCCGGCTGGTTCATTTCCCGATCTAACGGACGATTTAAGATATTGTCTTTGCTGTTAAACGAGCTCGGCGTCATAACTAATACGGATAAATGCGAAGTTCCGATAAATTGTTTAACCGCTGAAAGGTTCCCTCCTTCATAAACAAAGGCTTCAATCTCTTTTTCTTTTTGATTAGCGTAGTAACTCTTAAAATAATCTTTAGTGTCTTCTAAGTTTGATTTTGTTCCTTCCCTAATTGGTACAGTGGGAATAAGAATGATATATTTCTTGTAACCGAAATTCCTGTTCAGTTCAAAAATGGTTTTAATGAAAGTAAATGTTTTTCCCGTTCCTGTTTCCATCATGATATCTATGTTTTTGGTATCTTGGATCGGGAAATTGTATTTATTTATTTTATGATGCTCTTCCATCACTTCAACAAAGTTAATTCTTTGACGCAATTTTTCAAAAAGACTGACAATATTGTTTACACAGTTTTCCTGATAGGCTTGTATTTCATATTGGAACTGCTTGGTTTCGGTTTTAATCATTAGTTAATTCCATTCTTATTATATTTGCTTCATACTACATGTTTCGGTGATTCACAGAAAAAATCACATCACGTCTTTATAATAAATTCTCATTCTCGCGCCATACGTTGTTCAGCACTCATACTCAACAACTTTCTAAACAATAATATTCCGTCTGTCAATATTAATAAACCAATACTAACCCTCCCCGCTGCGGAAACCTACAACTCAGAGGTGGACGTCAGTAATTTTTTTTCCGCGAAAACATCCCCAACAATTACGTTTATATAATTGACAAGGCATAAAATCCCTAATAAATTGAGGTAAGTGATGAGTACGGCAATGAAATTAACGGAAGAACAGCTTGAACAGATAGGTTCATATATCGAATCAAATTTTGACCGCATCAGCGCTAAAAGCAATGTGATTCAGCTCCGTCCCTACGATATTCAGATGATAGAACGAATGACACGTATAGAGGAAGAACTGAAAGCCCAGCGCGAATTGATGCAATTCGGATTCAATCAGATGGATAAACGATTCGAGGCAGTGGACAAACGTTTCGAAGACGTGAACAAAAAATTTACAGTAATGATGTGGGCAATGGGCGCCGGCATAACTATCATCCTAACAGTAATAACACTCCTGACAATCTTCACAAGATAAGAACCAATAAGCCAACCCAAAAAAAATTAAATAATAGCATGAACACCTAAAACGTCCGACGCAGTCGGACACTAAGGCGGTACGAGAACCGCCATCGAGGCGCTTCACACGCAAACAGGAAGTTTGCAAAAAAGCGCCTCGTTAATAAGCGCAGACTATCGCAGACATTACGAAGTAATGCGCGATAGTTCTGTCGCGACAAAAGCCGGGAGTGGGATCTCTCTGTCCAACGCTAACGGGCGTCCTGCCCGCGTTGGATTAATGCCGTCCTGGCACACAGGATGAGGAGCGGCCGTGTATTCAAAGGAATAAAAGAATGATAGATAAAGACAAAAAAAATGTCGCTCGAAGAGCGACACTCAAGCGGTACGATAACCGCTATCGAGGCGCTTCACTCGCAAACAGGAAGTTTGCAAAAAGCGCCTCGTAACGGGCGACCGCAGCATCCGGCGAAGCCGGTGCGAGGAATTCGCCCGCCAAAAGCCAGGAGTGGGATCTCAAAGGGATGAGGGGCGGCGACTGAGCCCCTCGTCCCTTTGAATTCACTTATTTATTATAAAGCTTACGGGCCTTATAATGAGTATGAAGAAGATGATGCGCTTTTTCCGAACCAGGTTTGCCGAGATACTTATCATAGATCGCGACAATCTCTGGGTTCTGATGAGAACATCTCTTAACACTCTTTTCGTCATCAGAATAAAGACCGGCAGCGCGTTTAGCTCTGACTTCGTCGGTAGCTCCGTAAGGCTGTCCGCCTCCGCCTACACATCCGCCGCGGCATGCCATAACTTCGATAAAGTCATAAGGAAGTTTTTCGCCCTTAGCTTTTGCAGCAGCAACCTTATCAAGCACATACTGC
>JAKPJF010000007.1 GCA_029554345.1 Spirochaetota bacterium
TTTAAAATGTATGATTCTACTTTTCTTCTGGAGCCCAGACCGCATGTGGAAAGGTACTTATTGATTCTTATCATTATTCTCCTGAGCAGGAACCGGTTCGTTTGATTCCTTTTTTTCTTCGACCGTTTCCACTTCCTGCTCTGACTTTGGATTGAGGGAAATTCTTTTAAAACGGTAATTGTTCTTGTCATCAGCATATTCTATGAAATAATTCAGACCGCGTTCAGTGAATTTGAATTCATTTCCGAGAGGTGTTCCTTCATCAAAGCTGATAGTTGATGTTTGGGCATCTATTTTATATTTTCCTTTGAAAAGATGGTTTGAATCTTTGTGTTTTGCCTCATATTCGCCGTTTTTGAATAATGCGATCCAATAAGAAGTGAATTCTTCCTGAGTGTTAACGCTCCACCATTTTCCAATAAGTTCAGTGGAAAGTTTTTCGAATTCTTCATCTTTAAGCTGTTCCTCAAAATTGTTTACGGAAAAAGAACTTCCGGCAGAAAAGATTTTAATGTTTGAGCCGAAAATCCAGCCTGTAATGCCGTTTTGTGTTTTGACTTTGTACCAGTAGTCAACAGATTTTGCAACTGCGGATTTTTTCTTTGAAAGATCCAGAATTTCAAGTTTTTCACCCTTGGGAAGATCAATTATTCTGGATGAATATATAAAAGGCTCAATTCTGAGTGCTGATGATTTTTCGGTAACAAGACCTATCTGGGAATTGCTTGATATATTTCCTGGTTTTAAGGGGTCGTTGTTTGAGCAGGCAATTGCTGATAAAAACACAAGAAGTATAAAATATTTACTCATCTTTCTCTCCAAAATCAGGACAATTTATAAAATATTCCCAGAAGAGTATGTAAATCGTTAGCACCGATATCGGTCAACAATCTTTTCGGAGGTTTTATCTTGAGTTTTGGCTTTCCATGCTTTTCAGCTGGGCTATTTTTTTATCGAGGGATGCAAGATCGCGTTTTATGATTTTTTCCATGTCCAGATCTCCTTTGATAATGCGGAAGCGCTCGGTTTCCATGTAGCCGAGATCAGTGGTAACTTTTATTTTAGATGCCTGTTCTGCGTATTTCTTAGCTTCATACCAGTGCGGAAAAGCGTCTTTATAATAAAGTTTTGCCGCCTCAAGGCTGTCGGAAAGCATTTTTGCCTGGTCTGCGTCGTAGAAATAAATCTTTCTTTTGTCATAACGAAGAGCGATTTTAAGATAATCTCTGCACAAAAGCATATTTATGTGCATAAAAAAAAGATTTCTGTATTTATGATACTCTTCTTCGGTATTGATTTTTATAAGTGCGTTTGAGGGATGCCTGAAATTGCATTCGAGCGCGGTTTTCATTCTGAGAATATTCATCCGCAAGGAATTTTCATCATAATACTGTTTCATTCCGTATAAAAGGTAATAATCTTCAAGATAATGGGGAACTGTGTAATTGTGCCTGCGGATTTGAGGAATATAGTCCGAAAAAGGAACATATTTATCCTTATCGCGGTTAAAGTATTGATACTGGTAATCTTCTCCGGAGCTTATCGCAGGCAGAAGTGAAATTATCACCAGTAATATAAAAGTAAAACGTCTCATTGGTAATTTATCGGAAAAATCGTATAAAGAATGAAGGTTAATAGCAATAGTTTAATAAGATTTTCGTCATAAACTACAGAAAGAGAAAATTCGGATATTAATCTTGACA
The DNA here is from genome assembly GCA_029554345.1 of Spirochaetota bacterium. Taxonomy (GTDB): domain Bacteria; phylum Spirochaetota; class UBA4802; order UBA4802; family JAFGJZ01; genus JAKJGA01. The sequence continues at coordinate 1,704 of JAKPJF010000007.1, forward strand.
ATATTACTCAAACTGACTGAATGGTCAAACATATTGACTGTTTGGATAATAAAATGAACGAAAGAGAAGCGAAAATTCAAATTCTGGAAGCTGCTATCGCCGAATTCGGCGAAAAGGGTTTTGACGGTACGCGTACCGGCGAAATAGCTAAACGTGCCGGAGTGGCATCAGGACTTCTTCATTACCATTTTAAAACCAAGGAAAACCTTTATCACGAAGTTCTGAAGTTCTTTCTTGATTACAGCATTATTGATGAATTGAAAATTTTTCCTTATCCGGAAAAGCTTATGCCTGAACAAAAGCTTCATCTGGCAGTTTTCTGTTTTAATGAAGTAATTTCACTGATGGATCCGACTAATGTTATCCGCTTTTATCACCGAGTAATGGCGGATGACGACTGCACAAAAATCAAAAGCTTAATGGAAGAATATGATAAACTGTATTTAGAAAGATATCTCATGAAAATCATTTCAGAGGGAATTGAGTCAGGAAGAATGAAAGTTTCTAATTCTTTTATTTTTGCATGTGATATTTTTCAGGGATTTATTATTCATTTCGGAATGAAAAAAATATCATCCTTTATGGGTGAGGATTTTTACGGTGGAGATTTTCAGAAATCTATCTATAATTATCAAATTGAAAAAATAAACAGCATTTTGACAGACAAATCTGTTATGACTGATCTTCCGGAAGATCTCCGAAAAATTACATTGGAAATATTGGCTGAATCGGTTAAAATAAACAAGTTCGGAACACTCGGCGGAGTTATGCGGATAGTTTCAAAGATAACAGGCGATAATTTCGAAGTTTAATATATAAGAAAATTTTGGAGGATGTGAAGATGGGTGCTTTTTTCAGCTATTTATCGAGACAGAAACAGCTTGCTGTTATTGTTGTCTTAATGATCATTTTTGCCGGTTTGTATACTTTTCTGAATACTAACAGAGAAGCATATCCGCAGGTAAATTTTGACATGGTTACGGTCAAAACAATTTATCCGGGAGGTTCTCCGGAAGAAATTGAAAACCTTATAACCACTCCGATTGAGAAAAAAATAAAAGAAGTCAGCGGATTAGACAAGGTTCGTTCATATAATATAGAAAACGTGTCGGTGATTGTTGTTTATATCGACATGAATCAGTCTAATATTCCTGAAATTGTTACAAACATAAAGGATGCTGTAGATCTTGTTGAAAACCTTCCGGCAAATGCGGAGAAGCCGATAGTCGAGGAGCTTAAACTCGATAAAACACAGGTTGTTGATATTGCTCTTTACGGAAAAGATGATTCCGTAAAATACGAAGATCTTCGTATGACAGCGGATAAATTCAAGGATTTCCTTGAGGATATTGAAGGAGTTGCCGAAGTTGAGGATTACGGATTTTTTGACCGTGAGTGGCTTGTAGAAGCAGACCCTAATAAGCTTGAAAAATACCATCTTGCTCTGAATGACATTGTCAATGCTATTAAATTAAGAAACCTTGATCTTCCCGGCGGTTCTCTTTACATAAATGAAAAAGAATATATCCTAAGAACAAAGGGTCAGTATCAGACCATAAATGAAGTATTGAATACAGTTATAAGCTCCAATGATTACGGGTTTACTACAAGAATAGCTGATGTTGCCACTGTAAAAGATACTGTTGAAGAAGTTGACAGTTTTGAGCGTGTTAATGGAAAGACAGCCGTTGTTTTTACAGTTAAGAAGAAAAGAGAATTTGATGAAATCGACATGTCCCAGAAAATAAGGGAGAATATTAAAAAATTCTCTTTCGGAAATGTTGAGTATAATATTTTCCTCGATCAGAGTGATTATACCGAGAGACAGGTAAGTTCAGTAATTTCCAATGCTGTACTCGGTCTTATTCTTTGTGCCGGAATAATAATTGTATTTCTCGGAATACGAATGGCATCAATCATCACGATCTGTTTTCCGGTTTCGTTTATGCTCGGATTTCTTGGAATGAACGGTTTCGGTATTACGATAAACGTTATCAGTATGTTCGGTATGATAATGGTTCTCGGTATGATTGTAGATGCTAGTATTGTTGTAAGTGAAAACACTCATAGATACATGGAACTCGGTCACAGAAAATCCAATGCGATAGCCATGGGAATTGCAGAAGTATGGAAACCTCTGCTTCTTTCATTCTGCTGTGTGTTTGCGGCTTTTATGCCTCTTGCGATATTGACAGGCATTATCGGAAAATTCGTAAAGGCTATTCCTATTGTGCTTTTAATCTGTCTCGCGGGTTCACAGATTTGTGCTCTCTTTATTCTTCCTTCGTTTTTGAACATGTTTTTATCGAGCAAGCACGGACATGATACTCTTCCTGATGAGTCGGAGCTGGTTTTTGCTCCAGGATTTTTCGGATTTATGCAGAAAAAATATAAGGCTTTCCTTGAGAAGGCTATTCGTCACCGTTATTTGACTTTTATGGCTCTATTCGCTATTTTCATTTCAAGTATTTTGATGATTGGCTGCGGGGTCGTAAAATTTCAGTTTATGCCGGGCGGCGGAGAAGAAAAAATAAGCATTAAATGCTATTTTCCGAATGAATACAATTTGGGGAAAAACCTTTCAATAGTTAAACCTCTTGAAGATATAACAAATTCGATATTCAAAAAAGGTGAACTGAAGGCTATAAGATCGAGGGTAGGTACAGAGGATTTCGGTCTTCTTGATCCCCAGCCGGGTGAGGGTTCTCACAAGTCTACTATTGTTATATATCTGACTCCGGAACAGGATAGAGAAAGAACGGCGACTGAATTTACTGCGCTTTTAAATGAAGCAGTTAATAAGAAGATTGCCGATGGAACTCTTCCTAAAGAAGCCCTTCTCAAGATTGAAATGGAAAAACACGGGCCTCCTGTCGGAAAACCTATTAACGTGGAAATCCGCGGAGAAGATTTTCCTTCAATGATAAAAGCGGCTCAGGAGTACATAGATTATCTGAATACTATTCCGGGAGTGCATGGTGTCCGCATGGATATGGAAGACGGAAAATATGAATTCCGTTATAAAATAGATGAAGTTATGGCTAAGCGCACAGGAGTTTCCGTGACTGCTGCTGCAACGGCTTTGAATGCTTCATTTGAAGGTTCTGTAGCATCAAGTGCGAAAATGGGAGATGAAGAAGTTGATATACGTGTCAGATTCCCTATGGCATACAAAAGAACAATAAGCAGTCTTAACGATGTAATGGTTTCGAATTCAAGCGGCGGACTTGTTCCTCTATCAAAAATTGCATCAATAGAAAAGAAAAGGGGCGTTGCTTTTATAAACAGGCTGAACTATAAAAGACTTGTTCAGGTTCAGGCTGAAATAGATACTAAGAAGACAACTTCATTTGAAGTTAACAAAAAACTTCAGGAAAAGTTTAAAGACATTGAAACCAGATATCAGAATACTGCGTTTGCCTATGGCGGAGAGCAGGAAGATTCCGATAAGAGTATGAAGGATCTCGGAATTCTCTTTTTGATTGCGATGGCAGTTATATTTATTCTGCTTTCTGCATACTTCGAACATGTTTCGGTTGCCGTTATTCTGATGAGTGCAATACCGTTTTCGATGATTGGTGTTGTATTCGGATTATTTTTGCATGGTCAGCCATTCTCTTTCATGGGATGTTTGGGAGTATTTGCTCTGGCAGGTGTTATTGTAAGTAATTCAACAGTCCTTGTTGATTTTATTCAGAATCTCAGAGAGAAAGGAGTTCCTTTTGAAAAGGCTCTGATTGTCGGGGGTGTTTCAAGAGTAAGGCCTGTTCTTCTTACTTCCGGAACCACTATTCTCGGACTTCTTCCATCTGTTCTTGAAATCGGAGGAAAGGATTACTTTGTCAGACCTCTTTCAATCGCATTCATGTACGGTTTGATTTTTGCAACTATGGTAACTTTGATTCTCGTTCCATGCATGTATAGAATCACAGAAGACATCAAGCATCTGTTTCATTTGCGCAGAGAGGCAAAAAAGCTTGCGTTGGCAGAAGTTGAAACTATACCGGTTTTTGAAGAAGAATTAAAGGAAGAGCCTAAAAAGCGGATTAACAGAAAAAAGAAATAGTAATAGTTAAGAATGAGGAAAGTATGAAAAAACTTAAAATACTGATCGCATGCCTGGTCTTGCCCTTTGTGCTTGTTTCTCAGGAAAAAAAAGCCGATATAGGTGAAATCGGCTTTTCCCTGGATGGAAACATAATAACGCTTGAAGATTATATCAAGCTTTTACTCGAGAAGAATCATGATGTAAAAAGCGCTTCTTATGAACTGCTTATGACAGATTCTGATTATCAGAAGTTTAAAGTTAAATATGCGGTGTACCTGACAGGTTCTGCAAAGTATACCAAGACAAAGAATCCGCCGGCACTTGAAGCAAAAAGCGGAAAAGAAGTAACTACTTATGATCTATCTGCTAGTGCGACTAAAAATTTTGAAACAGGAACAACTCTTAGTACAGGAATTTCTCATCAGAAGGGTCATGTGGAAAACATGCCTTATGGGAATACTACAGTGACTTCGGATTACAATCTTCCGGTTTTGTTTGTTTCACTTCAGCAGGAACTCTTGAAAAATGCTTTTGGAAAAAGCGACCGTAGTACTGAAAAAATGCTTCAGAATGCAGGTGAAATAAAAAAGGCCGGCACTGAATATCAGCTTTCAAATGTAATTCTTTCTGCCATAGTTGATTACTGGACTTTTGTTGTTGCGAAATCGGATTATGAGAATTCTAAGATCAAACTTGAAGAAACGATTAAAGTAAGAAACATCGTCGCGACAAATGTAAATCTGGGTCTTGCCGAAAGATTTGATCTTAATTATTATAATGCCCTAGTTGCAAATGCTGAAGCTTCTATGGAAATGAGCAATCAGACATATAAAGAAAGTGTTAGAACTCTTCTTGCTGCACTTAATCAGGATGTTGATGAAGCAAAAATGGGGAATGTAGTTCTTTGTGAAGCTCCGCCTTCATTTAAGGAAGAAGACTATCTCGCACTTGCATTGTCTCAGAGATACGATTATATATCTGCAAAGCTTGGTGTTGAAAACGCAAAACTTCAGATGGGAATCTATGAAAATTCCGAAGCCCCTTCTCTTAAAGCAGGAGTTACAGTTAAGTCAACAGCAATGGATGAATTTTCTCCGGCATACTCGGACGCTTTTTCTGTGAAATATCCGACAGTTGAGGCGGGAGTTACAATGAGTTATCCTCTGGGAGATACAGAGCAAAAAACTAACATGAGAGACTCGAAATATAAGTATGAACAGGCGAAAATCGCTCTTCAAAAAAATGAGAAAGATGTCCGTAACGATGTTAAGAATAAGATAGAAAATGTTGACGCGGCTTATAATGTCATGAAGGCAATGGAAAGAGCGAGGATTCAGAGTGAAGAATATTACCGTCTGCTTCTTGCTAATCTGAGAAGAGGACGTTTCAGCGCTGTTACAGTAAAAACTGCACTTGATGCAAGAACTGACAGCCGTCAGGCTGCTTTGCGTGCTAAAGTTAATTATAACATAGCTTTGATTCAGCTTGAAATAGCATCGAACAATCTTTTGAAAAAATTCGGCGTAAAAGTAAAAGCTGATGATATTTGATTTTAAAAACTAAAGATTTTCGGGATTTCGGCGGAAATATTATTTTTGCCGGAATCCCTGAGGTCTCTGTTAATTTTGATGAAAGACAAATCCTTAAATAGTTTATCCGCAAATTCAAAAATAATTTTTCCTGTATCATTTGTTATACGGCTATCAGTTTTATCAAACTCATTGTAAATTATTGCTTTTAGTCTCAGTTTTCTCATTTTTATTGCTTCAAGTGACAAAAGTGAGCGGTTGATGCTTCCGAGTTCGGAGTTAGTTACAAAAATAACAGGGAAATTGTTTTCTGCAATGTAATCTATTGTCAGAAAATTTCTTGTCATGGGAACCATTAGTCCGCCTGCACCTTCCTGGATAACTATGTCGTAATTTTCGGAAAGATATTTTGTATGAGAATTGATGACAGATATATCAATTAACTTGCCGTCAATTTCGGCTGCGAGATGGGGAGAGGCTGGAAAAGAAAAAACATAGGATGAAGTTTTACCATTGAGATCATCATTAGTTAAGCCGACATCCATTATTTTTCTATGTTCAATTATATCTTCGGCCGGAAAAGAAGAACCTGTCTGAACAGGTTTCTGTGTAATCACCTTCACTCCATTTTTTTTCAGTTCACGAGCAAGAATCCCTGATGCTAGTGTTTTGCCCACGCCCGTATCCGAACCAGTTATAAAAAATACATTATCTTTCATTTTTTCTCGGCTACAAAATACATCGGATTATATGTTAAAGGAAACTTGTCATTTTCAGAAAAAGCGGCTTCATAATCATAAACGAATTTCTCAATTTCTGATTTGCTCATTATCTTTTCCTTTGCATAATTTGTTCCCGTTTCCTTGAAATGCTTTAATACTTCAAAAGGCGTATCAAAATAAATAGTCTGTGTTTCTTCAGAAATATGAATAATCTTGTAGTTATCACAGAGCAGTTCGGCGATTTCACCCTTAGACATGTAGTGAAGTCCGATTTTAGTAAGATTGCGTACCTGGAAGAGATTATCAGGGCCGAATGTCGAAAATGCGAGCATTCCGTTTGTTGTTAAGTGAGCAGATATGTTCAGAAGAAGGGAAGGCATGTCGTGCATCCACTGAAAAGCGGCATTGGAAAAAAAAGCGGAGTATGTGTCCCGCGTTGCCTTCATAAATTCTTCTATATCATTACGCACAAAATTTATTTCGGTATTATATGCTGTAGAAAGTTCTTTCATGCACGTAAAGCAATCGGCAATATCAACTGCAGTAATATTCTTCTTTTTTCTTTTCAATAATATTTCTGTAAGAAAGCCGGTGCCGCATCCGGCTTCAAGAATACCGTCTGTATTAAAATTGAAATTGTCAAAAATGAGGTTTTCAAGTTTTTGAGCCATTATTTTTTGAACATGAGCATGGGCATTGTAGTCCGGTATGCACCGGCTGAAATTTCCGGAAATAATGTTTTTATCAATTTCATTCATTCAATATGTTTTCCCATTTGTTCCATAGATAAAAAGGATAATGCGGTGCGTCAAGCTTCATTGGTTTGATATCGCATTTCGTATGCCAGAATGAGTTCTGATTTGCTGAAGGAATTATTAAATCCCTCGAGGAAGCAAATGCCTCATCATAGAAACTATAATCGCATTTATCCGGAAATTTGTCAAGAAGGGACAGTTCATTTTTGATTGAAGAATAATTTCTTAGAGGTCTATGAGAATCAAAAAAAGAAAAATGTTCGAGAGTCATGTTTTTATAGAATCGGATAAGATTTTCTTCTGAGAGGCTATTCTGAGTGCGTGCGAAGATTTCAGGCAGGATTCCGAAATTTTTATCAATAAGATTAATTGTTCCGTTAATGGCTATTTTTCTGGTAAATAATTCATTTGATAAAATCTGCTGTGCGGTTTTTACTCCGAACGACCAAGCAATAAGATGAGTCTTTTTGTAATTATGGATTGTTGAAGTTAATACAGATACGTTTGATAGGTCGGAATAATCATAAACAGTGATAATGTCATAATTATCAGAAATCAAATGAGATGTGCAGTTTTCATCACATCCCCATCCTGTAAAAAATACAATTAGTGAATCTTTTCCTCTTAGAGACTCGTGAAAAATCATAATATTTTTCCGGCGGCTTCGATTATTTTATCGGCTGCATGTTCGATTTCGGATACTGTAAATGCCGAAGAAAGAGAAAGTCTCAAACGAGAGCTTCCGACAGGAACTGTAGGCGGTCTGACAGCAAAAGCAGCTATTGATTCATTTTCCAGAAAAGAAGAAAACATAACCGCATCAGAGCTTTTGCCGACAAAAACCGGAACGATATGACTGTTTCCGGATGTTTGAAGTCCGGCGGTATTGAGACGGTTACGTAAAATGTTTGAAATATGCTTTAAATGATTTCTCCGGCTTTGCGATATCATAATTTCGCCTAAAGCAAAAAGATTCCAGTTGATTGAAACTACGGGCAATGCCGTAGAATATATGAATGATCGGCATTTGTTGATGAGATAATCGATAATATTATTTTCAGCATAAATGAAAGCCCCGACACCGCCGGCAGCTTTTCCGAATGTAGCTACAAGAATATCAATCTGTGATAACAGGTTTAATTCTGATGCCATTCCGCCGCCGTTACTTCCGTATACTCCGAATGAATGAGCCTCATCAAGATAAAGCATGGCATTATACTTTTTCTTTAGTTCGCAAAGACCGGCAATATCTGCAGAGTCTCCATCCATACTGAAAACTGATTCTGTTATAATGAGTTTGTTTCTGTCAGGATTGTCTGAAAGAATTTTTTCAAGATGGACATGGTCATTGTGGGCATATCTGATAAACTCAGCTTCAGATAATCTTGCTCCGTCTATGATGCTGGCATGGTTGAGTTTATCGGAAATAATCAAGTCGCCTTTTTTGCATAAGGCCTGAATTATACCAAGATTCGCATGATAGCCGCTGTTGAAAACAAGAGCTTTTCTGTTGTCAATTTGATATAAGCTTTCAATTTCATTTTCGAGTTTGTCATAGAGTTCAAAGTTTCCGCCGAGAAGTCTTGAAGCAGAACTTCCGGGAGAATATTTGTACGGATTTGAATCGAGCGCTGAATAAAATTCCTTCTGCAGTTTGCTGTCATCGCAGAAACCGAGATAATCATTCGATGAGAAATTTAAAAGGGATTTTCCGTCTTTTTCGGTGATCTTTCCTCGACGGTCAGAGATTTTTTTTAATGAACGGAAGTTTCCTTCTTCGGTAATGATTTTGAGTTCATTTGCGATTCTGTCAAAGAAATTGTTCATTTGAGCACCGAGGTTACAGTTGATATGCTTATCTTGATAATTTCATTAATCTGATCTTCGGTAGTGTTGATCGGAAGCCACCAGTAAATTGTATTTCCGAGAGGCCGCAATATTACTCCATTTTTAATAGACTCTGAATAAATTGCAGACATGGTTTCAGAATCAATAGGATTGCCTTGTTTGTCTATAAGATCTACTGCGCCTATCCAACCAAGATATCTGATGTCTGAAATGAAATCATAATCGGATAACGCTTTCAACTGGCTGTGAAAAAAGAACATCGCTTTTTCATTAGATTGAGGAAAGTTATCGCGCTTATATATTTCAAGAGCCTTAACTGCGGCAGAACAGGCTATGGGATTGCCGGTATAGCTATGTCCGTGAAAAAGAGTCTTTGTGCGGTCATCATCATAGAATGCATCAAATATTTCATCGGTAGAGGCCGTTACTGAAAGAGGAAGCCAGCCGCCTGTCAGCGCTTTTGAAAAAACTGCGATGTCAGGAAGGTTATTAATTTTATTCATTGCGAACATTGATCCAGTTCTTCCGAAACCGGTAGCCACTTCGTCGAAAATTACGAGAATATTATATTCTTTTGCAAATGAAGTTATCTTTTCGAGATAGGCTTCAGGATATATGATCATGCCTCCGGCGGCCTGTATCAATGGTTCAATAATCAGAGCGCATATTTCGTCATGATGTTCTTTAATAATGTTTTCTGCAGAAGCAAGGCATTCAAGCGAACAGCCTGTATTATTAGCATCAAAAGTAAATTCTGATTTACTGTGCGGACAGATTGAGCAGTTAGGAGATTTTGCCTTGTATGTTTCAAACATAAGGGGATGAAAAATTTTATGATAGAGTTCAACACCTCCAACGCTGACGGCTCCAAGTGTATCGCCGTGGTAACTGTTTTCAATCATCATAAATTTTGTTTTTTTATTAATGCCTTTATTCTGCCAGAATTGAAAAGCCATTTTCAATGCGACTTCATTTCCGGTTGAGCCGTTGTCAGTGAAGAAATACCTTGAAAGTGAATCCGGAAGTATTTCATGAAGGGAATCGAAAAGCAAAGCCGCAGGCTTATGGGTAAAACCCGCGAACATGACATGTTCAAGAACATGTCCCTGATCGGTTATTGCCTGAAGAATCTCTTTGTTGCAATGGCCGAGCGGGGATGTCCACCATGATGAAACTGAATCGTAGATTTTCCGGCCTTCAGGAGTAAAAAGAAAAATGCCTTCAGCACGGTCTATCACAACAGGTGAATGATGTTTCATCTGTGTGAAAGGATGCCATGAATGAGCTTTGTCGGATGAAAGGATCTTTTCAGTCATTATTTTCATTTTTGAACATATAACATTATTCTTAATTTATTTTGCCGTGCAGAAAAATAATTGCGGCGAAAATTATCATGCCGGCAAAGAGAGAGATTCTGCTAAGTACGAAAAGCTTAAGATAATTCTTTGGGAGAGTAAGTTTTTTTATTTTCAAAACAGCAGATAGATAAGCAAGACCAGCAGTTAAAAGAAATAAACCAATAGTCGCCGAGTTAATGATCATAATGTATTGTTTCAGGAATCCCTGAGAAATGAAATATGCCAGAAAAATGATTATGATAGGGTAAAGCATAACCTTCCGCATTGAATTAAATATCCGTACGATTTCGTCGCGTTCGGAATCGGAAATCAGAAGATTTGCTTTTTCGTTGAGTTTTCTGTTTATCAGAATTACCGCTGCAAGTACTGCAAACGCCGCAATCAGAAAATAGGTTTTCATATAGTCTCCATATTATTGCCCGAATTGATTTTTTCCTGCTGTTTCCGGTTAAGCCCCTTGTAGACAAGGGAGTAAGATTCGTCTATCATTTTATAAATTTCGTTTTCAGGGATGCTGCCGTCGATGATTACTGTATTCCAGTGTTTTTTATTCATATGATGACCCGGCAGTATTTTGTCTTTGTAATGTTCTCTTAGATATAATGCATTATCGGGATCGCATTTTAGATTTATTTTTAAAGGAACAGTTTTGATATCTGTCAGAAGATAGATCTTGACGGATAATCTGATTACAAGAATATCAAAATCAAAAGGGAAATCCTCAGTGCTTCCTGGTTTTTTTATACAATAATTACGAATTTCCGTGAGATCCATAGAGCCAATTTAATATTTGACAATTTAATTGTCGCCAAAAATATTAGCGATTGTCCGGATTTTGCACCTGAAGCAAGGGCTTTTGAGACTTATAACAACAAAGGATTCTTCATGAATAAGATAAAAAAAGTTTATACGTTTAATTCTGATAAAATAGATCAATGGATTGATTTTCTTTGCTCTCCTTTTGTTAATCTGTATAATAAATATCTTAACGTCAGTGATCCGCGCAGCCGAAATAGAAAGATTCTCTTATTTGCTTTCTCTATTGTAATGCTTGATTATCTTTTTATTTGTTATCACGTAGACAGAAGTCCGTTTGATCTAGTACCTTCAATTCCTCAGATAGATACCCGCGATGAAATTAATGTTTATGTGTCCGGTCTTGACGGAAAGTCAATTTTAAAAGAGAAACGCCTTGTCGACAAAGGTTCCTCCGATGCAGATTTTGCATATAGACTGGTGAGTTTTGTTTTTGCCGGTTCGAATTTTGAAAATACGCGTCTTGCTGTTCCGATGACAGGAAAGATCAGAAACATATGGTTTTATGAAGGCAAGTGCGTTATCGATGTGAGATCTGAAATCATAAAAAATGATATTGAAGTGATTCCTTCTTCAGAAGAAACTTTCAGAAAAGCTCTAAGCCAGACAATTCTCGAAAACATTCCTTCTGTGAAAGAAGTTATTATAGCAGAAAACGGAATTCCAAACAGAAAACTCTGGGAAACTTTTGAATCTTCTGCGCAAACCCCGGCGGAAGAAACTCAGCCAAACTAATTACGGAATAAATGACATGCGGCATAAAAAGCCGCTTTTGCCTGAAATTTCGAATGTTCCTTTAAGTTGGTTTTCTGCAATATTCTTTGCCATTTTCAGGCCGAGCTGACCGCTTTTATCAAGAGAAAAATCTTCACTTAATCCGCATCCATTGTCAGAATATTCAATCATGATCTGGTTTTTTTTGAAGCTGCTTTTGAATAATATTGAAGGATTAGGTGTGTCTTTAAATGCATGTTTTTGTGAATCAATAATGAGTTCTGAAACTATAAGCCCGATGGGAACTGCCATTTCTACATCAAGCATTATGTTTTCCTGAATATCAATTATTATTTTTGGTTTGTTGATTTCGTAGCATTCAATGAAACGGAAAAGATCTTTTATATATGATTTTAATTCAATTTGCGACAGATCATTTGATTCGTAAAGTTTCTGATGAACAAGCGCCATTGAAAGAATTCTGCATTCAAGTTCTTTTAATATCTTCGCAAATGAATTATCCGAAACACCGCTTGTGTGGAGCCTTATCATCGAGCATATTATCTGCATATTGTTTTTTGTGCGGTGATAAAGTTCTTTTAACAGAGTGTTTTTGTCTTCAATTGTTTTCTTTAATTCAATTTCGGTATTGCGTTTATCGGTTATATCCATAATTCCGAGCAAAACCCCGGTTAATTTATCGGAAGAGTCTATCATCGGAACTACTGTAATACTTGAATATAACTGATTTCCCGAAAAGGATTTTAGAGGAAGTTCATAAATTGAAACCATTCCGTTTTCAATGATGTTTTTGAAATCAGCAATGGAATTGTCTTTATCCGCTATAAATCTTGTAAACTCGCATCCGTTAATTGAATCATCAGATTCATTTCCAAGAAGTTTGGTGATGCATGGATTAGCATAGATTATTTTTGAATTTGCATCCAAAAGAATAATACCTTCCTGAAGAGATTCAACAAGTGAACGGTATTTTTTTTCACTTTTCATATATTCATTTTTTGCATTTTCCCGTTCTTCCATGAGTCTGTCGATTTTTCTTCCGACTTCTGACGAAATTTTGAATGCAGATAATATAGCAAAAATGATTACCAGAATAAGCGTTGCCGCTGTAAAATAATTCTGATTAAAATCAAAAGATTTGTTAAGCTTTAAGCTGATTCCCTGTAGAAGAGTCATAATAATCAGAAGGGGAAGAATGCTTGAAAGAATTCTGGATGCGGTTGAATTATCGAAAAAGTATTTTAGAGGCTTTGATGATCTGTCTGAGCTGAAAAAGAAAATTAATCCGAGAACTAGAAAATTTATGCCGGTCGGAAAGGA
>JAKPJF010000011.1 GCA_029554345.1 Spirochaetota bacterium
AACTGATCTGACCGCCTCGGTTATTTGCTGTGCGAGATCTTTCCATTGGTCACAGCTTTTATTGGGAACGGGTTCGTTTAAAAGTCCATAACCGATAATAATCTCTTCATTGCTGTATCTTTTCGCGATTTCTTTCCATAGCGCTGTAAGACGTGCGCGGTTTTCAGAATTTGTCCATAGTTCATCGCCATTACCGTTTGATTGATAGCCGCCCTGAGGTACGTGCATATTGAGAACAATGTAGATGCCGTGTTTCCGAGCCGCGGCAATGTTTTTATCAAGCCAGTCAAATCCTGATTGTTTATATACGTATGGTTTTGAATCACTTTCAAAAAGGGCATAATTTAAATAAAATCTTACGGAATTAAATCCCATGGATTTAATCCGCTCGAAATCATCGGGACCATGATGTGTAAAGCCTTCACTGGACTGAGGATTTGACCAGACATGGTTTCCGAACGCGATTCCTTTTATGAGAAAAGGTTTCCCGTTTGGAGTTTTCAACAGCATGCCGTCAACCTGAATGAATTTATTTTTTCCGCCCGGTATTCCCGGATAAGCAGGCCATTCTATTTTGTCCGAGGTCAAGGATATGCTATATATAAATATTGACACTGGTATAAGTGATAATTTTAAAAGAAGTTTCATGATTCAGTTCCTGTAGTTTATATTCTTATGACTTTCCAGGAAAATGTAAAAAAGTATATTCATTCTTTTTTTTCATTGTCTCTAAAATGCTTTCACAATATATGACTTTATTATATTAGTGCTGCTATAATCAAGCAGAAAAGATTTATTCGATGATTAATGCCCTAAAATAAAAAAAGGATTATTATGAAAGCAAGTGTTATTCTGGCTCATCCATATGAAAAAAGTTTTAACCACGCGATTTTTAACAGAGTATGTTGCAAACTCGGAACGCTGGGAGTTGAACTTTTTGCTCATGATTTGTATGCCGAAAAATTTAATCCGGTAATCACTTGTGAAGAGCTCGGTTCTGACCAATCAAGTGATCCGCTTGTTAACAGATATGCCGATGAACTTTTGAAATCGGATATTATTATTTTCATTCATCCGAACTGGTGGGGTCAGCCGCCCGCTATTCTCAAAGGCTATATCGACCGCGTTATCAGGCCTCCGCATGCTTATGATTTTCCGGCGGGAGATTCCGGCGGAGGACTTCCGGTCGGAAAACTCAAGGGCAAAACCGGAGTAGTTCTAAATACGTCCAATACGGAAGAAGACCGTGAGAACAATTATTTCCATGATCGTCTTGAGAATATCTGGAAGCAATGTGTTTTTGCTTTTTGCGGAATCGAAAAATATTACCGCAGAATGTTCCGAATAATTGCCGACAGTAATATGGAAGAAAGAAAAGAATGGCTTGCTGAAGCCGAAAGTATTGCAGAAAAAGCCGTTAAAGGTATAATCTGAATACGCAATTGAGGCGTTAGCGGCCGGTTTAATCATTGAAAAATGGGCATTATGTGCTAAAATGCTTTTGCAAGTATAGAGGTGTAATATGAATAAAATGAAAATTGCTTTTTTTGATTCAAGAAAGTACGATATCGAATCTTTTGAAAATATGAACAAAGATTACGGTTTTACGCTGAAGTTTTTTGAGGATCATCTTTCTGCGGACACTCTTCCTCTGGCTAAGGGTTATGATGCGGTATGTCTTTTTGTGAATGACCCTGTCAGAAAGGATATGGTTGAAGGACTTCTTGATGCCGGAGTTAAGCTTATTGCTCTAAGATGCGCCGGATATAATAATATAGATCTTCAGGCTGTTTACGGTAAAATTCATGTGGTCAGGGTTCCTGCGTATTCTCCATATGCTGTTGCCGAACATGCCGCAGCTCTGATGCTGACATTGAACAGGAAAACTCATAAATCATATATCCGTACAAAGGATAATAATTTTACTATCGGCGGATTTAAGGGGTTTGACCTTCACGGCAAGACTGCAGGGGTAATCGGTACAGGAAAAATCGGGCGAATAATGTGCGGAATTCTCAAAGGTTTCGGGATGCGCGTTCTTGCGTTTGATTCATACAAAGATGAAAAATCGGCCTCGGAAATCGGATTTGAATACGCCGATATTGATACAATTTACCGCGAATCCGATATAATAACTCTTCACTGTCCATTGACGCCGGAAACCGAGTATCTGATAAATGCGGATTCTATTTCAAAAATGAAACCGGATGTAATGCTTATTAACACCAGCCGCGGAAAGCTGATTAATACCAAGGATCTCATTGAGGCATTGAAGCAAAAAAGAGTAGGGTATGCCGGACTAGATGTTTATGAAGAGGAAAGTGATTACTTTTTTGAAGATTATTCAAACAGCGTAATTGATGATGATATTCTTGCGCGTCTTCTCACTTTTCCGAACGTGCTGATAACCGCTCATCAGGCGTTTTTTACGAAAGAAGCTCTTGAGAATATTGCCAGAACGACAATGGATAATATAAAACAGTTTTTTGAAGAAGGAATTCTTCCGAATGAAATATGCTATAGATGCGGTCAGGGTACGTCATCGTGCTCAAAAATTAAAACTGGAAAGTGTTTTTGACACAATTCGTGCTTGACACTCGTTTTTGGGGTATATATTTATACTGAAATGATTATTTCTATGGGTCTATGTAAAATTGAACAATAGCTGGGTGCAGTATGGCTGAAAATAAAAAAAAGCGTTTTATGATTCCAATCAGTGTAAAGATGATATTCATTATTTCGCTTATCATAATTCTGTCTTTTTCGCTTCTCACATATATTTCGACCTATCTTTTTACTTCAGATAGCGAGCGAAATATTGAAAGCAATACGATACAGAACGCGAACCTTATATCACAGAAGGTGAAATCCGACTTTCTTTCAGTAATTGAAAAAAGTAAAATTGCGATTTTGGCGGTTAAGGACGAAGGTGCCGGAGACGCTTCGTCTAAAGTTGATTCTGATTCAGATGACGATTCGGCGCTTTTTTCTTCTCTTCTTTTCAAAAGAGATCCGGATATGATTTATATCGGTGTATTGAGAAATGAAAAAGGTTCAGTAAAAGAAACAAAAAAGCTCTATAATGAAATTCTTTTGGCGGACTCGGGACTTGATTCTGATATATTTCTAAAAATACTTGAATCCGAAAAAGAAAGTGTTTTCAGTTCAATCAACGGCGCGGACTTTGCTCTCAATCTATCTTCCTATTTCGGAAGCGGCGTTATAGGAATTCTTATTCCGTATGAATCTGACAGCCGCGCCGCGCTTTGCATAATGTTTTCAAATGAAAAAATTTATGATGCGGTAAAATCCCCCGATCTTATAAAGTCATTTCTTGTAAACGGCAGGGGAGAACTGCTCGCTCATTATGATAAAAAAATGGTTATCGAAAACGGTTCTGTTGCAGACCTGCCTATTGTCAAAAAAATGCTTCAGAGCACAATCAATAGCGAAAAAATCGAGTATGCTGATTCAAGTTCAAAAACATGGCTTGGCGCATATAATAAAACCGGTTTTTCTGATACAGGTGTAATTTCAATAGTTTCTAAAGAACAGGCTTTCGGAATGGTCAGAAAGCTTCAGAAACAGACAGTTCTGATTGCCGTAATCGTGCTTAATCTTGCGATTCTGTTCGTCTACTTTTTCTCAAAGACTATAACAAAACCGATCCGCAGACTTGTTTCTATTTCAAACGAAATCAGAAACGGTAAGTTTGATATTTCTGTTAAATCAAAATCCCGTGATGAGATTGGAATTCTTTCGGAATCATTTGAAGATATGGCGAGAGGTCTTGCGGAACGTGAGAAAATGAAAGACGCCTTCGGAAAATTTGTGAATAAAGAAATCGCAGATATGATTCTGAAAAATGAACTTAAGCTCGGCGGTGAAAGAAAAACCGCTGCAGTATTTTTTTCTGATATACGTTCCTTTACTTCCATTTCCGAGAATCTTCAGCCGGAAGAAGTTGTGGAATTTCTGAATGAATATATGAGTATTATGGTAGAATGCGTTAATAAAACAAACGGTGTCGTTGATAAGTTTATCGGTGATGCGATAATGGCGGTTTGGGGAACTCCTATTTCAAGAGGAAACGATACTGCTAATGCCGTTGAAGGAGCTCTGATGATGAGAGAAGCTCTTAAAAAGTTCAACAAAGGCAGGGGAAGCGCCAAAAAGCCGGTGATTAATATCGGATGCGGAATAAATACCGGTCCTGTTCTTGCCGGCCAGATAGGGTCTCATGACAGAATGGAGTATACCGTTATCGGAGACACGGTGAATCTTGCATCAAGAATAGAGTCCCTAAATAAGCCTTTCTGTACCGATATCCTGATATCAAGTGATTCGTATAATCTTGTAAAGGATCTCTATCTTTGTGAGCCCATGGAAAGAATTTCAGTAAAAGGCAAAAAAGACCCTCAGCAGATATATGCAGTAATTTCGAGAAAGAATGACGCGAATGCGCCGAAGACTCTCAAAGAACTCAGAGAATATGTCGGAATAAAATACGTTCCGCTTAAATCTTTTGATCCTAACGGCAAAGAAGAGAAATATGCGATTGTTAAATAAAGATTTTTTTGTAGTTTGCATAAGCGGAGCAATAATCTCCGTATGCGCGTATCTTCTTTACATTGATTTAAATTCCCATATAATCAGGGATGATAAGTCTGCTGTTGCTTTCATTACTTTCAGAAAAAAAATTGCCCAGCGGCGTTACTCGGACAATTCC
>JAKPJF010000012.1 GCA_029554345.1 Spirochaetota bacterium
GAGCTTCTTCAGCAAGATATTTCAGAAAGTAAAAAAAAAGACGAAAAATCGAAGCTATCAAAAAATCAAAAGAAAATGGAGCCGGAATCATGAATCTATCTAAAGAGTCCGGCATTGCAAGAAGCGTATGCTATTATCGCAATAAAACTACAAACAAAAAAGAAAGAGAAGAATTAGTTTTATCGGATATTAAAATTCTACCGGAAGAAACTCAAAATAGCGGTTCAAAAGTCATGTCGAAGTTCTTTAAGTCGCTTGGAATAATTCATAATCATAAGAAATTATCAAGGATAAGAAAAGCGAACGGGATCAGATCAAAAATTCGTAAGCGTAAATATCCCAAAGATTACTACAAAACACTCGAAGAAAACAGAGAAGATATACCTCAAAATATACTTAATCGTGATTTCAATGCGTTTAAGCCGATGGCAAAAATCGTAGCAGATATGACGTACATAAGAGTAATGGAAGGTTGGTTATATTTGAATTCAATTTTAGATTTATATAATGGGGAAATTGTTTCACATTCATTTTCGATGAACATCAACGAGAAACTTGCAATTGATTCTTTAAACAAATTGAGTGCAAAATATTGCCTTGAGGGAACACTTTTTCATACGGATCAAGGATCGCCATATCTCGGAAAGAAGTACCGCGATTTACTTAAAGATTTAGGAATAGTCCAAAGCATGAGCCGGAGAGGAAATTGCTGGGACAATGCCTGCATGGAAAATTTTTTTGGAACTCTGAAATGTGAAACGATCTATTTGGAAAAAGAAAATAAGTTATTGCCAGCAGCGAAGATGATTAAGAAAATAAATGACTATATAGATTACTATAACAATGTAAGGATTAAGAAGAAATTAGGTTGGCTTTCTCCCGTTAAATTCAGGGAGTCAATTTCATAAGCAAAAATATTTTTGTCCAACAAATAGGGGTCAGTTCATATATTCTACAGGGAGTTTTTGTCTCTTATTTTTTAACTCGTTTTGTTCAATTTTTTAAAAGCGAAACAGATCATCAAAATTCCGATTCGCATAAATTAATAATATCATATTCTGTTGTGTGATATTCTAAATTAATATAGCCGAGATATAATTGTAATTTGTAGTTATTATAAATATTATAATCTTAATGAATCATAATTATGTCAGTGTCAAACAAAAAAACTCGCCTGCTACGTTATAGGTTTTATTGTTAATGGTTGAAACGGAATCAGGAATGATATGAGGAGCGAAAGCATTTAGAATAAAGAAAAATGATTGAAAAAAAACAAAATAAGTCGAAGGTAAATTTAACTCTGATTGGAGCGCAGGGTTCTGTTTGAGCCGAATCCCCTGAAAGCGGTTCAGCGAGTTCTGCGCGACAAAAGCTGCGCGGCGATTGAGAGACGTACTTTTCATTCGTCGGTTTCATTTGTTACGCAGACAAAAGAAACCGGCGCACCCTTTGCCCGGTTTTGCATGATCCATGCAGAAAACGAATTTATAAGGCGGAGCCTTATATTGTATCCCGACTCTCGGGAAAGGATTCCAAAGGCGTCAGCCTTATGTTGTTGACATGAGCTATAATAAAAGTTTTCAGTAAAAAACTCAGGAGCCATTCCATGATCTCAGCCGAAATTATTAATTCTCTCATCAATCTTCAGAGATCGGCTGTTGCGTCTGCGAATCCGCCGTTTTCTGCACTCATTGTTGCAGACGGTAATATTATTTCCGCGTGCCATAATGTTTCGCGCTCATCGGGTAATCCGCTCGAACATGCCGAGATGTCAGCCATTCAGTCGGTCGTTAAAAATCATGGTTCTGCGATTTTAAAAAACGCGCATTTGATTTCTTCCAATGAGCCGTGTCCCATGTGCATCGGCGCATGTATCTGGTCGGGCATTTCCGAAGTTACTTATTTTATTTCGCAGGAGCAGGTTGAAGCCGTCAGGGGGTGGGGCAGATTCATGCCGGCGCGGAGTATCGCTGAAGCTGATGATTCGGGCATTGTCGTCAACGGACCGATTGAAAATGAGATGATGCTTCAGATGCACCGTGATTTCTGGTCAAACGGCAGCAACTCGGCTTTCAAGTATTCCATTCATCTGGCAGATAAGTGAAAAACTGATATCAGATTCTCGAAGCTTGAATAATAAAAACTCAATTTGTAACTAAAATGTAGTTGCATTTAGCAGGATCTATATTATTATAAGCCTATGAGTAAGCATCTGAAATTATTGAATCGGTTTTTGACAAAACCTAAGGATTTCACATACGATGAATTGAAGAATCTTCTTTCAGGATTCGGTTACGCCGAGCTGACAAAAGGTTCGACTTCAGGCTCTAGAGTTTCTTTTTATAATGATGATATTGAACATATAATATGTCTGCATAAACCTCATCCGAAAAATATTTTAAAGTCGTATCAAATTGAACTCATAATTGAAGAATTGAAAAGCAGGGAGATTATAAAATGAAAGATATACTGAATTATAAGGACTTTATCGCAACTGTTCACTATAGTTCTGATGACGAAGTATTTTTCGGAAAGATTGAAGGTATTAATGATCTTGTAACGTTTGAAGGCAAATCGGTTACTGAATTGAAAGAAGCTTTCGTTGAATCTGTTGAAGATTATATTTCTTTATGCAAAAAAACCGGCAAACTGCCTCATAAATCTTATAAAGGCAGTTTTAATATAAGAATCGCTCCTTCATTGCACAGAAAGGCTGCTGAAATAGCAATTTTGAAAGGTATTCCGCTGAACCAATTGGTTCAGGAGGTTCTTGAAAAAGAATTATCATCGAGCGTTAACCGATAAGCATAATTTTTATGAATACGACATTTTCACGCGTATGTCTATCCCCGCAACTCCTGTCACTGCATTAGACGTGTTTCTTATCGGCATGGATAGTGTTATGCATGGTTCTTTTGTTATCGCGGAAACATAAACAGGCGAGATAAAATTTTCTCCTTCCATTCCTTTTCTAAACCAGTTCCGCACCTTTGCGTTCGTTATTCCGGCCTGGGGAATGGAATAAATGAAGCGTCCGTTTGCGTCATTCGTCCAAGCGGCTTCTATATAATCCGCTGATGAAATAAGCGATTCGAGTATGCTTTTGTGATTATCCGGATTGAACGGAAGAAGATCAGGGTTTGAAAGAATCCTGTTTTTAATTATTTTAAAGGAATCTTCTATCTGTTCATGCGCCGCGGCTTTTGCGATTTCTGATCCGGCTAGTTCTGATAAATCAAAAAGTGCCGCCATCTCTGATGCATTCTGGCTCAAATCGCGGCTCATGCCGTTTATTGAAGCGACAATTGATTTCTGTTCATTCACCATTCTGTCCGTATCTGCGACGATCATGCTTGAGTTGGCGAGTTCATTCTCAGACTGCGAAAGTGATTTCTCGATTATCTCGGTTAATTCGGTTTTTGAATTTGATAGTTTCTCAATGGATGAAATATCTTTTCTTATATCCTCAAACGCTTCAAGTATTGTCCGGAGGTTTCCTGCTATAAGACGCGACTTGCTGACACCGTCCTGTACTCTTTTCGAGTTTTCTCCGACAATGTTAGTCATTGTGCCGAGCTGGACGTCTATTTCATTAATTATTGAGTTAACGTTCTGTGCAGAATTGTTGGTCAGCACGGAAAGATTCCTTACTTCATCCGCGACTATAGCGAAGCCTTTTCCGTATTCGCCCGCGCGTGCGGATTCGATTGAGGCATTGAGCGCGAGCATGTGTGTCTGATCTGAAATGTCGCTCACGGTTCCCATAATATCCTTGATGCGTTTCGTGCTTTCAACGAGGCTGTTCATAGTCGAAATGATTCCCTTTGACGATTCGTCGATTAGCCCTATTATTTCACCCATCATGAGAATCTCTCCGCTGTTAGAACTTATTTTATCAGATGAATTTCCGCTTTTATCTGATAGACTTCTGACTATTTCAGCCTCTTTTGAGAGATGTTCAAGCATTTTGCGGCTGTGTTCAATTACGCTCTTTACTGATACGTTAACGCTGTTAGTACTTTCCATCAGTGTCTGTGAATTTTGGTGCAGACGGTCGGCAAAGTTTTCTCCGCTTGAAGCTTCAATTTCTAAATCTGAGGCAACGCTCGATATGCGGCTTGAAGCGACCTGCAGTTCGAAGTTAATTTTAGAAAGTTTTTTCTTCATTTCAACGGTATCTTTTGCTGCGTGTTCAATACATTTAGGCAAATGATAATGAATAAGGGCGTAAAGAAATATCGAAAAGAAAACTAATGCCCCAGCGGTTTTGAAGTAGATGTTCAAATCAATATAAAACAGAGATGTTACCGAAAGCGCGAGAAGAATAAGAGAGATAACGGGATATTTTTTCATCGATTAACCTCAAAGTCATTGGCAAAATAATTTAGAGTAAACCTTCTGAATGAAAATCATATTTTAGGCAAAGTTTTCATCAGAATAGATTCAAAAATCTTGTATTATTTTACAATATTGAAATAATAATAAGTAATTAAGTTCATATGCTGATCCAGTAATTTGAAGAAGAAATCAGTAAAGTATCAGACTTTATTTTCAATTGACATTAATAATCCGGATAGTGTATAGAATATTGACGGATGGGGTATTGTTGTGATCACAAAAAAGGGGAAAAACATAAAGAGATTTTCTCTGCATCAAAAAATTCCGGCAATACATCTTTGAGAAAATCCGCCGATGGCTGTTTGTCTAGAATAAATTTACCAAAAAGAATCTCACGGGCGGCAGAGCTGTTCTTAAAGTCTACAATCGTTTCAATTCCGGCCTTCCGCAAGTGTGCGCTATTAATAATAGGACTCCGGATGAATTAGTTTATGCGGAATTTTCTAAGCTGATTATTGCGTAGAATAATGAGTTGTTTAATCTTCGCTAAAAGCTCGATGGATAAATACTATGGAGGCTGTATGAAATCGAAATCTTTAATTCTTTTGGTTCTCTTTGTTTTGTTTAATTGTACCCGGTTGAGCGCTGAGAAATCAGATGATGTTTATAAGACAATAAAATTTAACCGATTTTCGATTAACCTAAAAAGCGGTTGGGTCTATTCCGTCAATCCCAAGGCTGAAACCGGGACAGATCAAGTCAGGATAGTCAGTCCCGCCGGCGACCAGGTTCTGATGATTAATCTTACGAATTTGAGATCTGATATAAATTTCACTGAAGCGGTGATGAACGCTTCCCGCAATATGGTTATGCGGGCTATGCAGAATCCCAAATTGAATAATTGCGAAATTACCGGCGGAGGCAGCGGGGATGTTTTGTGGGGAAGAAAAGGCCTGGTAACAAGCTTTGATTTTGTTGAAAGAATTGATGATAATAACAGCAAACTGATGATGAAGCTTTACAATATGGGTGAAATTATTGATAAAAAGAAATGGGTGTTGTTTATTACAGCCTTTCTTGAAAGTAATAACGAAACAGAAATTGAGAATATTGTGAAGAGCATTGTAATATTTGATTGATCTATCAGGGTTTGTTATGAAAAAAATAAGTATTAGACTGCAAAGAGTTAATGATGCGCAAAGATTTTGTGAGATTCTCAATAATAAAAATTTCATCTATTTTTCCATAAAGCCTTCGCTCGAAGAAGAAAGAAAATATTTATCACAGAATTCAAAAAAGAGAAAGAAGAATATCGAGCACAATTACACAATCATTTATGATAAGAAAATTGCCGGTGCTGTAGGAATTAAAATAAATCAGCATTCTCAGCATGTCGGTGAGATCGGCTATTTTATTGATGAAAATTTCTGGAATAAAGGCATCGCTTCCTGTGCGGTAAAACTGATTGAACAGATAGGATTTAATGAACTGAATCTCGAGCGAATTGAGATTATGATGATTCCGGATAATATCGGCAGCGTAAGAGTTGCGGAGAAATGTAATTATAAGAGAGAAGGTCTGCTCTCCAATAGAATATTTAATGACGGAAAATATCATGACGCGTATTTATACGCGAAATTGAAAAAGGAATATTACCTCGGATTTCAAATAATGAAATTTAATGCCGGATACTATGAATGATGAAAATTATTAAAACCGAAATTGAAAAAGTACTAAAATTCCGGTCAGCATATTTCGTATCTTTGCCTGAATTCCAGGAATTATTTCTCGAGATTCTGGTAAGGGAGTCTTTATTTTTTTCTATTAATGCTCATAACGCCGATATCGGTTATGCTATTATTTCAAAAGACGGCGTTTTGCTAGAGTTCTATATAGATAACAAATATATGAATGAGAGTCTTGTTTGTTTCAATAAGATTATCGATGATTTGGATGTCAAAGAAATATATTGTAAGTCATTTGATTTTCAGCTTCTCAGCTGTTGTCTTCTGAATTCTTTTCCATATTCAGTTTACGGAATATTGTACCGCGATTATGTCGGTTCATTGATTGATGAAGACTCTTCAATTGTAATGAAAAAAGCGGATATTTCATTGTCCGGATTTCTTTTAAGCCAGGACAGTTCAATAAAGGAATTGTTTGAGACGGAAAGGCAATTATCAGATTTTATTTTAAATGAGAATGTCTTTCTTTTCTATAAAGAAAATCAATTTGTCGGCTGCGGTATGGTGATTAAAACGCATCCTGAATGGAATTATTGCGATCTCGGTATATGGGTCGTACCCTCAAAGAGAGGTCAATCTTTCGGTTCTCAGATAATATTGAAGTTGAAGGATTTCGCCGCACAAAATTACATGATTCCGTCCTGCGGGTGTGGAGCGGATAATTATTCATCGCAAAAAGCGATTGAAAAGAGCGGATTCGCAAGCAGGCATAAACTGATAAGATTTTGTGTAAGCCATGATTGAATCATATTTTGTGATATCAGTTTAAGTATCATTATGCTTATAGTATGCGGTAATTTGTATTAAAAGGAGAAATTAAATGATTGTATCCGGACTTCGCTTGGCAAAATACTTTTTGTTTTATTCTCTATTTGCGCTTTTTCTTGTTATAATTCTTCTCATTGCTAAAGGAGGAGATTCAAGTTTTTTTGCCGGATTCATTCTTTATGTTACAGGAATGATTTCGTCATGTGTTTCTTTTATAATTTCGATAAGAACATTGGTAAAAAGATTATATTCTTCCTCTGAACGGATTGCTCTTTTTGTTGTCACCGCAGCGAACATATTATATCTTTTTTTATTTTTATTCTCGGCATTGTTTGCTCTTATTATTTTCAGCTCGTTCGGGCATTTGTAATTATTTAATATTTCACTAAACCCGTATTGTAAAAAGTCCTTGATAAAAGAAATTTAATTTTGTAAGAATGTTGTTTGAATTTTATTAATAATTGATATGCTTACAGGTGAAAAATGCTGCTGATTGTTTCTTTACTGATACTGTTTGTTGTTTTTACGGCTTTGATATCAAGGCGGCTCAATGTTCCTTTGATTATTATCGCTCTTGCTATCGGAATAATATTCGGAAGCGATGTCACCGGAATCATATATTTTGATAACGCGGTACTGACTCAGAAGCTTGCGAATATTGCGCTGGTGTTTATTCTTTTTGCCGGCGGATTCGGAACTAAAGGCAGCATTTTTAATTCAGTTGTTAAACCGACGATGCTTCTTGCTACTATCGGCGTACTGTTAACATCTGCGGTGACGGCTGTTATTTTTCATTACGTTGCAGGATGGTCGTTTTTAAAATCTTTTTTGATCAGTGCGATAATTTCATCTACGGATGCAGCTGCAGTTTTTTCAATTCTAAGAACGCGATCCATCAACAGAAATGTTACATCCATTACCGAGGTTGAATCCGCAGCGAATGACCCTATGGCAATCGTCTCAACGACATTCATTCTTCAATTGTTTATCGGAAGCGGAATCAGCACTTACAGTTCTCTCTTTCTTTTTATATGGCAGCTTCTAGGCGGTGTAGGCATAGGAATTGCAGTAGGTTTTACCGGAGCTTTTCTATTCAATAAAATAAAAGAGCTTGATGTAGGTTATTTTTATCTCTTTCTTCTCGGAATAATACTTTTAAGTTTCGGTCTCGCAGATATATGCAAAGCGAGCGGAATGCTTTCTGCTTTTTTTGCCGGTCTGGTTTTGGGCAACCGTCAGATACCGTATAGAAACGGAATTTCATCATTCAGCGGCATATTGTCGTTTATAGCAAATGTCGGCATTTTTATAATGCTTGGTTTGCTCGTTTTCCCTAAAAACTTTTCGGATATATGGATTTGGGGTATTCTTCTTTTTTTAATTGTTACATTTATCAGCCGGCCCATTGCAGTGTTCATCTGTACCATCCTGACAAAATTATCTTTAAAAGAAAAAATATTTTTAAGCTGGAGCGGCATAAGAGGCGCGGTACCGATTGTTCTTGCGACATATCCTCTAGCTGCCGGAATTGACGGGAATCATCAGATATTCAACATCGTTTTTTTTGCCGTAACTCTTTCTGTGATTTTTCAGGGAACTACAATCGGAAAGCTTGCCGATATTTTAAAGCTCAGCAGCAAAAATGCAGTTAAGTCAAAGCAGACAATGGAACTTGTAACAGTTCATGATACTGACTATGAGCTTATTGAAATATCGGTTGATCCGGATACATACACGGGACATTGCATGGTATCTGATTTGCTCCTGCCGGTTGGGACTACTATTACGATGATCAACAGACATAACACCATAATTGCGCCGTCGGGCAAAACACTGATTCTGCCCGGAGATATTCTTTCAGTTCTGGTTGAAAGGAAAAAAATACAGGAAGTAACTCTTTCCATTCTGGACAAGTTTTTAAAAATCAGCTGATTACGTTTGTTTATTAACGGTTATCCGTTTTGAAGTAAATCCTTTGCCGCTTTCATAAATAAAAACTTCTCCGCCGGATGTAACTTCTGTTTTTCCTTGAATCTCAAGCCATCCGCCTGAGTTTAAAAGCTTTATTTTCTTTCCGTTATATTTGTGTGTTTTATTATCTGATGCATTTACGGGAACATGAGTATGTCCGAAAAGAAAAGTATCCGGTGCGGATGCTCTTGAAGCAGGATTTGAACCGGCTTCGAGAAGACGAAGCTCTTCAATGGATGAATCCATATAATCATTGAATCGTTTTATTGCATCATCATCTTTTTTTGACGTCAGATCTGAAATATAATCCGAATTTCTGACGCCGCGAAGTCTTTTAACGGCGGAATCCGCTACAGCGTTAAATATTATTTTTCTAATAAATTTGGGGAGCTTGTGCGGAACGAGATACTCAAGTATTTCCAAAATGTATTTTCTTATCAAAACGCATTTTCCGCTTGTGATATCTTTTTGTGCTTCGAGTATTGTTGCTGTTAGAGGCCCCGCCTGACCAATGCCGGTTGAGCCGAGCTGGCAAAGCGGAAAATTTACCGCTATATATTCTTTCATGCTGAACGTCTGTTTGAAATCTTTAATAATATGGAATACTTCGGCAGTCATTGACCAGTATGATTCGAGATATTGTCCGTGAGTCATTAAAACGCTTTCATTGTCGGTGAAAAGATATACGTTCGGAAATGCGATTATAAAAGGAATATATCCGGGAGTTCCGGGTTTATTGTCAGGAATGAGATAGTCTAAAAACATTCCGCCGTATGGTTCTTCGGAAGAATGTTTATGTACTCCAGCAAGTTTTATTCTGTCATTATCATTTACTCCGGTTCTGTCATCAATTAAGAGAGGAACTGACATTTTAAAAGGACGGACATTCTGATTTGAGTTTATCTGATTGATGACGTTTGACTGATGTTCGATCGTGTCCCAGATATTGTAGTCGTGATTTCCTGGAATATATACAAACCTTTTTGCAATATGTTCATTTTTAAGCCGGGTAAAAAAGTATGCTCCCATTCGGTAAACATCGCCGTAATCATTTACTGCAAAATCCATTATATCACCGAGAAAGATCAGATAATCGTTATCTTTTTCCAGTGCTTCGATTAGCCTTGATAAATTATTGCCGTCAACCGGATTCCTTGACTCATCAAGTTTTACAAGTGTTGATTCAGGGTCTCCTATATGAGTGTCAGAAATTACAGATAACTTCATGATAGACCGCCTTCATTATATTAAATTTATGCGGAAGTCAGCTCCTTAATCGTTTGAAGAATTTCGCGTCTTCCGTTTTTATTTGTCGAAGAAGAAAGAAAAATATCCTTCCTGTCGATTTCAAGAACTTCAGCTATTGTCTCGAGGGACTTCTTCTGTTCAGGTTTTTTGAGTTTGTCTGATTTTGTAGCGATTATTGCCGTAGGTATATTAAGTTCTGAAAGTTTGGTTATAATGCGGCGTTCTTCTTCTCCGGGTTTTCTTCTAGAATCAATTAATAGAAATATTGCTTTCAGATTTTCGGATTCTGTAATGAATTTTTCAATCATTACGGCAAATTCTTCTTTAAGCTTAAGCGGGACTTTGGCGAATCCGTAACCCGGCAGATCGACCATCACCATTTCGTCGTTTATGTTAAAGAAATTGATTTTCTGGGTCATTCCGGGTTTGTTTCCGACACGAACAAGATCTTTGCGGTTTACAAGCATGTTAATCAATGAAGATTTGCCGCAGTTTGATCTTCCTATGAACGCGAAGTGGGGAAGACTGATTTTGGGATAGTCTTTCGGATCGGTTGCGCTTTTTATGTATTCAGCTTTTATTATTTTCATTACATACCATTGCTTTCATTATAATTGCGTTTTCATTGCCGTAGTAGTTTTTCCGGCGCCCTGTTTCGGTAAAGCCATTTTTGTTATAAAATATGAGAGCTGGATTATTTTCGTTTACTTCTAAAAATACTTCGCTGATACCCCTTTTTGAGAGGGCATTGAACATGCGTCTCAGGAGTGAAGCGGCCAGTCCCATACGGCGGAATTTTTCAATAACTCCGATGCGCAGAAGTTCCGCCTCAAAGCGGTTTGTTGAATAAATAATGTATCCAGCAGCTTCTCCCGCAATTTCGGCTAACTCGGAATAATTAAGGGGATTAGCTATTGATTCTCCAATATTGTTCTGATTCCAGGGATTTTTGAAGAGTTTTTGTTCAATTTGTTCAATAGTTTGAGCGTCGGCAGGTTCTGTTTGCCTGAAAAGAATATTATTCATTATTTTTATGATGAATAGTGAATCGAATGAGTCAAGCAATTGTTGAAAGTAAACCGCTTCTTTGCGTGACAGTTTTTGCGTGACAAAATAAAAAAAGAGCATGTTTGTTTTGAAGGAAGCTGAAAAGTAATGATTATTGTATAAACAATATAGTGATAAGTGTATACAAAAGAGGCTATTAGTGGCAGTATTTAATATTTTTATATTGCTTGTTAAACTTAAGAAATTTTTCCGACTGAACAACCTAAAAATTATTCTTGACAAAAACATATTTCGGAACGAACTGAAAGGCAATCTGATGCACTTCAGATATATTTATCAATTTAAGGAGAATTTATATGAAGAGAGTGCTATCTGCTCTTGTTCTTCTCACGTTGGTACTTAGCGTTGCTTGTACTAAAAGAGAGAAACGCTCGGTAACTATGTGGTCGTTCGCGGCTAACAACGTTGAAGAATGGAAAAAGAGAAAAGCTAACATTGACCAGAAGTTCAACATCGATCTTCAGATCGAACTGGTTGCTCAGAACGCTTTCGTACAGAAGCTTCAGGCTGTTATGATGGACGGCAAGGGAGTTCCTGATATGATCGAGTGGATGATCGAAAACAACAGAATCCTTAACGCTGATCCTGAGAAGAGCTTTGTTCTTCCTCTTGATGAGTTCGTAAACGATTCTAAAGCTTTCAAAAATGTTGTATCTGGCCGTGTTGCTTGGGTAAAATATGGAGAGCACACTTACGGTCTTCCTCACGACGTTCACCCTGTAGTTCTTATCTACAATGACACTCTTTGGAAAAAAGCTGGTGTTGATGTAGAAAAGATCGAAACTTGGGATCAGTTTTTCGAAGAATCTAAAAAACTTACTGCAGCTAAAAAAGGCGGAAAATCTGTTAATTACGCTCTTCCTTCATCGAATGGCGGACTTGGCGATACTATGTTCATGATTTGGCAGCAGACTGGTTCTAACATTCTCGCAAAAGACGGCAAACCATCTTTTACTTCTCCTGAATTTAAAAAATACGTAGCTAAATGGCTCGAGTGGCAGAAAACTGGTGCATTCACTATGTGGGATTGGGGTAATTTCAGTGCTCTTCTTAAAAACGGAACACTTTGCTCTTACACTTCTCCAGACTGGTGGGTTTCTCAGGTTGATGCTGCAGCTAACGACGGGAAATTCCAGTTCAAAGCTCGCGCGCTTCCAGCTTATAAAGCCGGCGGCCCTGTGACTGCTTCTTGGGGTGGATCATTCCTTGCTATTCCTAAAGGTACTCAGGATGCAGAACGCATCTATGAAATCATGGAATACATGCAGTATGATGCAAGCGCAATCAAAGTTCGTTTCGAGGAAACTGGAATGCTTCCTCCTTTCTCTTCAGTTTGGGGTGATGCAATCTTCAAAAAAGAAGATGCTCGTTTCGGTGGATTGAAACTTGGCGAACTTCAGGCTAACCTTGCTGAGAAAATGCCTTCAGTTAATACTGGTGACATTTTCTGGGATGCTCTTGGTGACTTCGGTCAGCAGTATACTGAACTTGCTTCAGGCAAAATCTCTCTTGATGATGCTTTGAAAAATGCTCAGGAAGCAGCTGAAAAGAGAATTAAGAAGTAATCTCTTCTACAGCAGATGTATAAACGGGGCGGCGAAAGCCGCTCTGTTTGTATAGAAAGGGACTACAAGGAGATATTAATGGCAGATTCAGTTGCTCAGAAAAAAAAACATAAACATAATAAGAATTACTGGCGGGAAGCTTTTAGCGGTTATTCATTGATAGCTCCTTTCATGCTTCTCCTTTTGATATTTAGTTT
>JAKPJF010000021.1 GCA_029554345.1 Spirochaetota bacterium
TAGTTTCCGCACGGAGGCGGAAACATTGCCCGAGAGAAAGACTCAGTCTTTTGCGGGAGACAGCAAGAATTACCTCAGAGATGTGTGCGAAAGAAATATTGATGTCAAATATCGAAACGGACATGGATGGACGTTGAGAAAGAGAAATAATCGATTGATATCAAAGACGAATTCAGGCTGGGTGAGGGCGCAAAACCGTATCAATTTTTACTGATATACAAAGTGTTTTTTGTACTTATTGTTGACGAATTGTTTCGTGTATATTACTATTATATACATGAATAATCCGATTGTCTTTGATTCCCTTACGGGATTTGACTGGGATGAAGGAAATATTTCTAAGAATTGGAACAGCCATAAGGTTTCTGCCGGCGAATCTGAAGAAGTATTTTTTAATGAACCTTTCTTTGTTTTTGACGATGATATACATTCTCTTTCTGAGAAAAGATTTTTCATTCTTGGAGAAACAAATGCCGGCAGAGAGTTATTCATTGTTTTTACCGTGAGAAAAAATAGGATACGTGTTATTTCTTCTCGTGACATGCACAGGAAGGAAAGGAGAGAGTATGAAAAACTTAAAGCAAATTCCTGATTTTAAAAATGAAGCTGAAGAATTTGATTTCTGGTCAAAAAATGATGCTTCCGATTTTTTTAGCATCGCTGAGGCTAAACGTGTTAACTTCAAAAACCTGAAGCCCTCTACTCAGAGTATTTCTATCAGATTACCGGAATCTCTTTTGGAAAGAATAAAAGTGATCGCTAATAAAAACGATGTTCCTTATCAGTCTCTCATTAAGATGTATTTGTCTGAACGGGTAAATGAAGAATTGATTAAAAATTAAAGTCGGCTATCTTTCTATCTCGCGAATATTGTAAGCAGTGTTATAACTGTCGCGATGATTGTAAAGCCTGCGCTTGTCATCCACATCATCATGGTGAATTTCCTGTTCACATCATCGAAGCGCTTATCGACTTGTTCAAAGCGGTTGTCCATGTTTTTCTGTATCAATTCAAAGCGTGTGTCCATACTTTTCTGCATCATTTCAAAACGCTTGTCGACAGAACTAAAACGTTCATCCATCTGTTTCTGCATGGACTCAAAGCGTTTGTCCATCTGGGTGAAACCGAACTGCATCGTTTCGTTCTGTTTCAGTATTATTTCTCGCTGGCTTCTGAGTTCTTCTTCGATGCGGGTCATGCGTTCTATGAGCTGAATGTCGTAAGGACGCAGCTGCACTACATTGCTTTTCGCGCCGAAACGGTCGAAGTTTGATTCGATGTATGAACCGATCTGTTCAAGCTGTTCTTTCGTAAATTCCATAATGACACTCATTTGCTGCCTCAAAATATTATCATTTACGCCTTATGTCAAGGTTTTATCTAACAATATATACGTAATCCGGCTGAGCTTTTTCGGTAAGAATTATAGAATATATGTAAATAATGCAATTTTACTCCATGCATTAAATTTTCGGAATCATTTATAGGCGGTCGATCGCGCAATGTTTTGGTTTTTTAATATTCACTTGACTTCATGTTTGGTTTTGCTTTAATTGATTTATGTGGGAAATTGAACGGACTGATGAAATTGCGCTTTGGATTATGAGTCTTGATGAAGATGCCCGTCAGGCAGTTTTGAAAAGTTTGCTGATTTTGCGTGAAATCGGTCCGAATCTCGGCAGGCCGTATGTTGATAGTCTTAAACAGAGCCGCTATCAAAACATGAAAGAGTTAAGAATTCAGAACAAACTTAGAGTATATCGCATACTGTTTATTTTCGATCCAAAAAGAAAAGCTGTTCTGTTAATAGGCGGAGATAAAAGAGGAAAAAAAGATTTTTATAGTATAATGATTCCAGCAGCTGAAAAGTTATATGATAAATACCTTAAAAAAAGGGGCATAGATGAAAACAAAAAAAAATAGCATTATAGATGAAATATCATCATCTTTACCTGAGAAAAAAATAAGAAAAGCCTATGCTGAAGCAGAGAAAGCCATATTGCAGATTCGTTTGTCTGAAATAAGAGAGAAAAGAGGAATTAGGCAGGAAGATCTTAAAACATTTTCTCAGTCAGGTGTTTCAAAACTTGAATCAAGAAAGGATATGAAAATATCTACGCTGATCGAATATCTGGATAATCTCGGTCTTGGGATTGAAATAAAAGCATATCCGAAGAATAATAAAAATAAATCAGAAAAAGAGATACTGATATTGAAGGCATAGTATTACCTCAGGCAGTTAATATCCCATCTATTATAAAGTTATTATTTTATTGACAGGCGTTTCTTTTCTGCATGGATGATTTCATTTGTGATGACATGGAGGCTTTATGAGCGATCTTTCAACAACCGCGTATTGCGGACTATTCTGCGAAACATGTTCCGTTTATATATTTTCCCGCACAAATGAAAACGCGCTTGAGGCACTGGCCTCCAAATTCGGCATGACGAAAGAAGAGATGCGCTGTAAAGGATGCCGTTCGGATAAGCTTAGCGTTTACTGCGAAAAATGTTCATTTACGGCCTGTGCTTCACAAAAAGGAATTTTGAACTGCGAAGACTGCGCCGAATTTCCATGCGATAAACTTAAAGAATTTCAAAAGCAGATGCCTCACCGTGCTGAACTCTTTGAATCGGCAGAATGCAGAAAGAATCTCGGCATAGACAAATGGAAAGAAAAGATCGCCGCAGATTATTCATGTGAAAAATGCGGAAACGTCAATTCGCCGTATTTCGTCAAATGTGCAAAATGCGGAAATATGCCGTCGAGCCCGTTTTTTGAAAGGCATTCGGCAGAAATAAAGAAACACCTCAAAATTGACTGATTTCTTTATCAATACTCCGCAAATTATCCATAAAAAGTTCTTGCCAATAGTGCTTACCCTAATAGAAGGAAGGGTAATACTGTTTGGGAGAATTTATGTTTGATAAAGCCAATCTTTTGTTTGAAATAGGTTCTGAAGAAATTCCTGCCGGATACATACCTCCGGCGCTTGAAAATATTAAAAAAATGATGTCGGATAAGCTTTCAACCGCAAGAATTGATTTTTCTGTGATTGAAGTTTATGCGACTCCGAGACGTATTACCGCTGTTCTCTGCGGCGTTTCGGACACACAGAGAGACGAGATTCTTGAGCTGAAGGGACCTTCCGCTGACAGAGGATATTCTGAAGACGGCAAACCGACTCCGGCTCTTCTAGGTTTTCTCAAAGGAAACGATGTAGAAGAAAAAGATCTTGAGATTCAGGAAACCCCGAAAGGTAAATATTATTTCGCCAAAAAGAAAATGAAAAGCGGAAAGACCGAAGAAATTCTTCCGGAGCTTCTTTCTTCTGTTATCAAAGAACTTCCTTTTCCGAAAAAGATGAAGTGGGGAACTAAGCAGATAGGTTATCCGCGTCCGATAAGATACATTCTCACTCTTTTCAATGATAAGGTTCTTGCCTTCGATGTTGACGGAATAGTTTCTTCAAATTTGACGCGCGGTCATTATGTTCAGTCGGGTTCCATGATTGAAATTAAAAAGATTTCCGAATATAAATCGAAGCTCAAAGACGCAGGTGTTTTTCTCGATCAGAACGAAAGACGCGAAATGATTAAGGCTGAACTTGCTTCAGCGGCAAAGAAAGCCGGCGGTGTTTTGGTAGATGACGAAGAACTTGTTTCCATTGTAACATACCTTGTGGAAAAACCCCATGCGGTAGTCTGCGAGTTCAATTCCGATTATCTCAAAATTCCTGACATAGTTCTCATTACCGAAATGCGCGAGCATCAGAAATATTTTGCCGTGAGATCGGAAGACGGCAAGCTCACAAATAAATTCCTCGTTGTTTCGAATAATCCCGCGACATCATTCGTCAAAGACGGAAACGAGCGCGTCATCAGGGCGCGTTTTTCAGACGCGGAATTCTTTTTCAACGAAGACAGAAAGCACAAACTTGAAAGCAAAATTGAATCACTGAAAACCGTTCTCTTTCATAAAGAGCTCGGTTCTATATATGACAAAGTCGAAAGAGTAAGAAAGACAGCTTCGGTTATTTCAAAACAGCTCAAACTCGATGCTGCTGTTTGTTCCAAAATCGACCGGGCGGTGCTTCTTTCGAAGGCTGATCTCAACACTTCGATGGTCATGGAATTTACATCGCTTCAGGGAAAGATGGGCCGCATTTACGCGCTTATGGACGGCGAGGATCAGCTCGTTGCTGACGCGATTGAGGATCATTACCGTCCGCGTTTTCAGGGCGATGCGGTTCCTTCATCTATTGTATCTGTTGTTCTTTCATCCGCAGAAAAAATCGACAATATCATGGGTTCTTATTCAGTCGGAAATATTCCTAAGGGTTCACAGGATCCCTATGCTTTGCGCCGTCAGGCGAACGCGGTTGCCGACCTTTTCATAAAGAACCGCCTGAACGCCGATATCGCGCTTATTCTTGATGAATGCGCTTCAATGTACAAAGACGGAAAAAATCTTGTTTCCAAGGTTCTTGAATTCTTTTCTGCCCGTGTAAATACAATATTTGCGGATGCAGGTTTCGCTCATGACGAAATCGACGCGTGTCTTTCTCTCGGTGAATATGATTACTACGATTTGTTTCTCCGTGCCGGTGTTTTGAATAAATTCCGCAAAGCTGAAGATTTCTCCGCAATGCTTCTAGGTTTCAAGCGTATTAATAACATTTATAATTCGTTCAGAAGCAAGAATGAGAATTATACTCTTGATCTAAACGAAAAACTTTTCTCGGCGGATGCCGAAAAAAATCTTCATTCGTTTTTTGTGTCGAAGAAGGACGCCATTGATTCGGCAATCGCTTCAAAAAATTACGATGCGGTTTTTTCTGTTTTAACAGAAGCGAAATCCCATATCGATAAATTCTTTGATGATGTAATGGTTATGGATAAAGACACGGCTCTCAGAGATAACCGTCTCGCGCTATTGGAGTCAATTGTATTAAGATTCAGGGGATTGATTGATTTTTCAAAGATTTCCGATTGAGGTATAAATGCTCGATTCTGCACTGAGTTCTTATGAACAGGCAAGGAAGCTCGCTAAAGCTTCTTACATGGAAAATGTTTCGGCCGGTAGATCAGGCTATCTTCCTTCGCTCGACGGTATTCTCGGCAATGCCGAAGTTGCGAGCGAAGTAAACATCGGAATCATAGAAGTTCCGCTCAAAAAAGTTGTCGGAACTTATTCCCATTCGCGTGCGAGCGCATTTTCAGCAAATTTCATGCCTCTTGCGCCGATTGATTCCGAATTCAGCGGAAAATGGAAATCACTTTATTCCGCTCATCTGACGGAAGGAATACGCGACTATATAATCGCCTATGAATATCTCAACTGGTTCTATGTCAAAGAAGGCAATAAACGCGTCAGCATTCTGAAATATTTTGACGCTGCATCAGTCACTGCTGAAGTACGCCGTCTTATACCGAAGAAAGACGATTCTGATTTAACCAACAGAATTTATTATGAGTTTCTTGATTTCAACCGCATAACGGGAGTTTCTTCTGTTTGGTTTACCGTCGACGGCGGTTTTTCGCGACTGCTCGAACACATGGAATCATATACCGGCAAGCTGATTCCTTCGCTGACGAAATACGAATCATACATGATTAACTGTTTCAATCCGTTCCGTTCTATTTATCACGCGAACGGAGGCGGACGCCTTAAGATTACTACCGGCGACGCTTTTGTCAAATTCCTTGAAGTTTACGGCGATGATAATCTTATAGATTCTGACGACTCAGGGCGAATAAAAAAATTCATTGATGAGCTTGAGAACATGGAGTCTCATCCTCTGAAAATCGTTACCGAGCCGGTTAAAGATTCCGGCAAAAAAATATTCAATCCGTTTAATTTTGTTACACCGCGCAAGGACAGCATCAAGGCCGCATTCGTATACGCGAAAAATATTAATGATTCGGGATGGACTTACGCGCATGAACTCGGAAGGCTTCATGTGGCGAATGCTTTCGGGGACAATGTACTTCTTGATTTTGCAGATTCAGTTCCGGAAAATATTGACGCTTATGATACTATAAAAAAACTCGCAGAAGAAGGCAATGAGCTTATATTTACGACATCACCGACGTTTTTGAATCCGACTCTGAAGGCGGCCCTTGAATATCCGAAAGTGAAATTCTTCAACTGTTCGGAAGCTAATTCGTATAAGAATGTCGTAACGTTTTTCGGACGTATTCATGAACCGCGTTATCTGATGGGCATCATTGCAGGTTCATTGACCCGCACCAATAAGATCGGTTACATTGCCAGATGTCCGCTTCCTGAAGTAATAGAATCAGTAAACGCTTTTGCTCTCGGAGTAAAACTCGTTAATCCATATGCCGAAGTTCTTATCAAGTGGATGAATAAGAATGAATATACCGGTTTCAATCCTGAGCTTACCGGAGAACTTCTCGTTGAAGGCGTCGATATTATAAACGGCGATTCGCTTCCTGTTCCGGGCGACCGCGGAAAGACATGCGGACTTTTTTCGACTGCCTATGATCAGAACGCCGGAAGATTTATTCCTTCGTGTCAATATGCTATTCCGATATGGCATTGGGGAATATTTTATGAAAAGGTAGTGCGTGCGGTCTTGAACGGCACATGGGGTTCTGTCTTTGAATCGGCCGGAGCAAGCGTCAGACCGGTTAATTTCTGGTGGGGAATGGATTCGGGTCTTGTTGATATTTTTTATTCACTTACTCATGTTCCGCGCGAAACACAGAGGCTTATTGACTTCTTTAAAAAGATGATAATGCAGAATGAATATTCTATTTTCAACGGGCCTATTTATGATCAGAAAGGAGAACTCAGGGTTTCAGAAGGTCAACTCGCTACTTTTGATCAGATATTCAACATGGACTGGCTGTGCGACAACATTTCCGGAACCATAGATGACGGATATGTTTCTGATTAAAATTCGAGAAGCTGGTATTCGTAGCTGTTAATTATCTTTGTGTTATTTTTTGTGATTGAGCGCTCGGTGTCTCCGTAATTGAGATGCTGATGTCCGTGAAAATGATATGCGGGTTGATATGTTTCTATAAGTTTCGTAAAACACTTAAAGCCCGTATGGCAGAGGTCTTTGCCGTCACCGAGTCCGAAAGCAGGCGCGTGCGACACGAAAATATCAACTCCTTTGTTGAATAGAATATACGGCTTTAGCTTCAAAAGCCTCCTGCTCATTTCAGATTCCGTATATTGGTGATTTCTGCTGTTGTAGAACTGGCTTCCGCCAAGCCCCATTATTCTTAAACCCTTATATTTTATGAATTTGCCGTCAATCGAATCGCATCCTTCAGGCGGAATGGTTTTATAAAGCGTGTCGTGATTTCCGTGAACGTAAAAAAGAGGGACATTTGTTATCGTAACAAGGAAACTTAGAAATTCGGGTTTTAAATCGCCGGTAGAAATTATAAAATCCAAACCGGAAAATCTGTCATAATCGTAGTGTTCCCATATGTACTGCGATTCTTTGTCGCCGACTAATAATATTTTCATTTCATATTCCGGTGACATATTTTTCCTTCAACCGGCGCTATTTCGTCAACACATTAATTCTATTTCGCAAGTGTGATTGTTAATCGTTTTGTGTTTATGTAAATATTTCATTCTGCGGATACTCAGTTCCGGCAACTGTTCTGTTAATGCGGACGATTTTTTCTATTTTTGCAATATCGACCTTGAAAGCGTTCGCGGGGCAAATAACCGCACAGTGATAGCAATAAGCGCATTCTGATGAGATTCTGCTTACATTCCCGCTGATTTTTATTGCACCATCAGGGCATTCTCTGATGCATCTTCCGCACTTATTGCATTTTGATTCATCAAAAGAAATATTCTGCCGGCGCAGAAAACCTATTATTTTTCCGAACGGATAAATGATTTTTATTACTTTTTTCTGATAAGCGAGGATTGACTTCGTTTTGCTGAAGCTGATAGGTGAAAAATTCTTTGAATTAAGTCTTTTAAAGAAATCTTCGAGTACAAGTCTGGTTTCATTGTCCGGGTATCCGTCAGTCTTCCAGAAATGCGGCGCTGTTATTTTTGCCGCCCCGCAAAGA
Organism: Spirochaetota bacterium; assembly: GCA_029554345.1. Taxonomy (GTDB): domain Bacteria; phylum Spirochaetota; class UBA4802; order UBA4802; family JAFGJZ01; genus JAKJGA01. The sequence continues at coordinate 8,074 of JAKPJF010000021.1, forward strand.
GGTATATTGTTTTTTTTCAGTATACGTGAAATATTAAGGAGAGCTTTTCCGGATGTTACACCTCCATAGGTAACAAGAGCGAAACCGGATTTAATATTAGAATGGCTGAGGATACCTGAAAGATTCTCTTTCAGGTATCTGTCGAGCGTTTTGAATATTCTCAGATGATAAACAGGCGAAGCTATTCCGATAAGATCAGCATTTTTAATCAGCACTGCTGCAGATTCGCACTTTACTTCAGGCTTTGAAATGTCAAGAGCAATGAAGTCGTGCCCGTTATTTTGAAAAATACTGCCGAGAAAATTTACTGCTTTTTTAGTCGTTCCGTTTGGAGAAATGTATAATACAACTGTTTTCATTATAACTTTCTACTTCTCCTTTATTGTGTAAGTAAGTGATCCCGAAACGGAAATTATCCTCATGAATTTCATCGCCGGTGATGTTATATAACTATTGATGTATTCTTTATTTTCCCATTCATAATGTCCTTGAAGAGTGTTCGTTTTTCTGCACATGTAGAATTTTTTTGAAATGAATCCCGGAAATCCGGCGTAAAAAGGTGTACTAAGTACAGGAAGAATATATCTTTGAAAAAAAGATAATTTATTAACGCGGAAGCGGATGTTCAGTTTTGATTTGGATGGAAAAATCTCTTTATCCGGAATTGAAACTTTTAAAAAATATAAATTACTGCTTTCTGTTTTCCTTGCAAAACTGTTATTTATAAATCTTATACTGATTTTTCCTGAAAAAAACAAAAAGTGATATTTGATGAATGATTTTATAAGTTTCATGCGGCTTCCTATTTTTCTTCCTTTATGCCGTTTATTATTATTCTGAAAGCATCAGAAATTCTTGATTTTTTTTCATGAGGTTTGTAATCGCTTTTTAGGTAATAAAGAATTATCGATTGAAAAGACTCGTAAACTACTTCGGCGTTAATATTCTTTTTCAGTTCATTAATGAGAATTCCCTCATTGATAAAACCAATTATACTTCTGTTTATTTCTTTTCTTCGGCTGATTATATTTGTTTCAATGGAAGGAAAATCTTTGAAAACACAGGAGAAAGATTCGGAGTATACGGCATTTAATAAATCCAGATAAACGTCTGAAGCTTTTTCCAGTCTTGATGAAAAATCATCATCAGAATTGAGAATGCCGAATAAACGGGATTGGACATCTTTTATATGTTCCATAATTGATTCTTGAATAACTTCTTCTTTTGACCCGATGATCCGGTATAATGTGTTTTTCGCAAGTCCGACTCGTGCGGACAAATCGTCCATGTTCCAGCCTTTGGTTCCTTTTGTGAATATGATTTCGCCGACATGCCGAAGAATTTGTTTTTTGATATTTTCATTGTCGTATTTTATTAGTGTGCTCATGTGAACTATGAAACAGCATATAGTGTATACTGTCAAGATGAAAGTAGTATAAAGTGCTTTTGTGTAATATGCCGCCCGTTAGGGCGGTTATTGAATTATTATTTTTTCAGTTCATTATCAAACGCTTTTGAAACACCGGCAAATCGAATGGAAAACGGCTTGTTATAAGATATTTTTCTCCTTTAGAATGTTTCGTTAATTACTATCTGGTCACGTGATTTCCGTGTTTTATTATGTCGATCCGGTGACTGTTCTTTGTCCGCAGAATATCCGACGAGAAGAATGTTCACCGGTTCATATTCAACAGGAATATTGAAGTTTTCTCTAATTGCGTCAGGCTTGAAGTATGTCATCCATAGACTGCCGAGTCCCAGGTCTGTTGCAGCGTGCATTATATGATCCGTTACAATTGAAGCGTCAATATCCGATGTGATTTTTCCGTCAAACGGGCGTTTCCATGCTTCTTTGATGTTCGCACATATTATAAATGCGGATGAAGCTCCGTATGTTTCCGCTCCCTTTGAAAGTTTTCTGATGCCTTCCTGCGTCTGAATTACTAATATGCGGTAGGGTTGAATATTTGCCGCTGTCGGTGAACATATTCCGGCTTCAATAATTGTGTCGATTTTCTCAGCTTCGACTTTTTTTTCGGCATACTTTCTTACTGAATAGCGTTTTTTTGCAATCTGAAGAAAATAGCTTTCTGAATTCTTTCTACCTGAAATTTCAATTCCTGAATCCGAACTGCCGCAGCAGCTGCTTTTTCCGTGTGACATTTGTACCTCCTAGTGTAAAAATATATATTACAGTTAGATGTGATATTATCCCGGTGCATGCAGTCCGGCACACTAACAGTAATCCAAAATGTTACAGTTTGCGGCAAAAAAATTACATTTGCTGCATCTTATCCAGAACTTTCTGTAAAGAGTAATCTTCGAGATAGTCCTGAAATTTCTCATCGGCATCGGACAAAATGATGTCCAAGACTTTTTCTATATTTACTCCTATTTTACAGGAAGGACAGCACGAATGACATTTTGCCTTCATTAGATCATCATGGGTTAAAGTATAAATATCTTTCAAAGTTACCTTTTCAATATTGCATGATATGAAAAATCCGCCTCCTGCGCCTTCTTTTGATTCAATGTATCCGGCGTTTTTCATCTTCGATAAGACTTTTCGAATGCGCACGGGGTGAACCTTGAGCATGGATGAAAGTGTTGAACTTGTTAAGCAGGCGTCTTTATCTGCTGCAAGCAGCAATATTGAATGCAGACCCAATGCGAAATCACTATTGATCATTAAGTGTTACAAATATTGTTACAGTTAATTTGTCAAGCACTTGCAGAAAAATGTTTGACTCATTTTCGCGATTTCAGTGATACTTAAAAAATATTAACCAATGTTTAAAGAGGTGTTTGTTGAAAGTTGGTTTGCTCGGTTTCGGAAGAACAGGCAGAATGGTAGCTCAGGAAATTATTTCAGATGATGAATGTAACCTATTGTGGGTTGCTCGAAAGTCGGCTGAAGCTCTTGGCGATTATGTCGGCGAAATGTTCGGATTTTACCGTAAAGAGGGTGAGATAATATCGAAGCAGAATATTCTCAGAGATGGATTTTTTCCTGATAATTCAGTAGATGTTGTAATAGATTTCTCTTCTCAGTTTGCCGTAAAATATTATCCGGAATTCGCAAAGCACGGAATAAAAATCGTATCGGCGATATCACACTATTCAAAACATGAGCTTGAAGTGATAAAAAAGGTCAGCCGTAAGACTGCTGTTCTTTATTCGCCGAATATAACCATCGGTATAAATCTGATCATGGTTATGGCTAAGATGCTTAAAGAAATTATTCCATTCGCGGATATTGATATAATTGAAGAACATTTTAAAAATAAGAAAGGTCCGTCGGGTACAGCTGAACGAATCGCTGAATCTCTCGATTTGAATCCCGATAAAGTAAAAAGCATCCGTTCGGGCGGAATTGTCGGAAACCATGAAATTCTTTTCGGATTACCGAATCAGGTTCTGAGACTCTGCCACGAAACATACAGTCGCGCCGCTTTTGCTCTTGGCGCGATTCACGCCGCGAAATGGATTTCGGATAAATCTGAAGGACTATATTCGATGGAAAGTCTGATTAACGAAAAAATAAAATCACATATTAATAAAGAAGAGGTATAGAGAAAAGATGAAAAATATATTGAGAATTGCCGGTTTGATTGCCGCGGGGGTTATGATTGCCTTTGCTGTTATGATGAAAGAAAAAAATAATGTAAGCGTAGTTCTTTTTCTTGTGAGTTTTTCTATAGTTGCGTTTGTCTTAAAAAGCTTTCAAAAAGGAGTTGATGCTCCTAAGTAAATTATTGCAGTAGATATGTGAATCTTTTTGATATCATAGAAAAAACCGATTACATGCTGTTGATGTTTGTCAGGGATAATCTGTCGTCACTAGTCTGCGACAGATTATTTGTTTATATTTCGCGTGCCGGAAACAGTGCGTTCCTATGGATGGTTTCGGCGGTTATATTTCTTTTTTTTAAAAAGACCCGTCCCGCGGCCTTTTTGACGGTATTTGTTTTCGTTTTTGAACTTTTATTCTTTGAAGTAATAATCAAGAATGCATTTGCGCGCCCGCGTCCGTTCGTTGAATATGGAGTGAATATAATAATTCAGCCGCCGTCTTCATTTTCATTTCCGTCCGGACATGCATTATCTTCTTTTTCTTCTGCTGTAATTTTTTATCATTTCATAGGCCGTAAAGCACTTCCGTTTATTCTGATGGCGCTGCTGATAAGTTTTTCGAGAATATATCTATTAGTTCATTATCCGTCTGATGTTGCGGCAGGCGCGCTTTTCGGAATTCTGACTGCATACGGTGCAGTCAGAATTTACGAACATCTAGTCATCTCTTCCGGAAAGAAGCCCCAGACGGATTAAATAATAGAGAAGGGTTACTATCGCGGATGCTGCAGCGGCAACATATGTCATTGCGGCGGCGCTGAGAACCTTTTCTACACCGCCGATTTCGTTGGGTCCTACAATGCTGTATCTTCTTACGAGCTCTTTCGCTCTTGAAGAAGCATTAAATTCTACCGGAAGTGTTATCAGCTGAAAGAAAACGACCGCGCTGAAGAGTATTATGCCGAGCTGCATTAGTCCTGCAGAATTCATTATCATTCCGAGAAATATAATTATGTAAGAGCCCCATGATCCGATGCTTGCCATAGGTACGACTGCCGATCGTATTGCGAGAGGTGAATATTTTTCGGCATGCTGAAGAGCGTGACCTGTTTCGTGAGCTGCTACTCCGATTGAAGCTATAGAGTTTGAATTATAAACGTCGGGAGAAAGTCTGACTTCCTTCGCCTTCGGATCGTAATGATCTGAGAGGAATCCGCTGGATTTAACGACTTTAACGTGTGCAAGTCCGTTAGCTCTCAAAATATACTCCGCCGTGTCCTTTCCTGTCATGCCTGAAGAAGCCGGAATTTTTGAATATTTTGAGAAACTGCTTTTAACTTTCACCGATGCCCACATTGAAAACAAAAGCACCGGAAGTATCATTGCGATGTATAGAGGATCAATGCCAAACATAAAAACTCCTTTTTAATTTCTTATGAGAATAATATAACAAGAAAAAGCATATTTGAAAAGAATTTTACCATGTAATTATGTAAGTGCATGAATCCGCTCCTTTTTTTCTCGAAGGACTAGTTGAGTCTGTTGTTACTCTTATTCTGTCTCCTTTTACTTTGAACTTATTTGCCGCAGATTCGATTATTCCCTTGTCAAAATCACTTGGGTAAGGATTATCGCATACCATGGTAATTCTTTTTTCAGAATCTTGTCTGAAAGCATAGTGCCCGATTCCTTCGAGCATTGATCCGTTTTGCGGATCGAACATTATTCTGCCCTGAATTCTATGGTTCATGTGATAGGCTATATCAATTGATGAAAGTGCGGTTTCAATTGAGTTAACCTGCGGAGGCCAGTCTGCGTTTTCCGGGATTTGTCTCCCAATCTCCATGAGAGTATATTCTCCGACATTCTCGGCGATTTCTTTGAACGCATCGAGCCATGACTGCTGTAAATACCAGTCATTTTCTTTCGGGGAGGAAATCCCTTTTGATTCAAGAATTTCAAGTGCGATTTCTCTGAAAGTATCCATTCCCGCAACAATCGAAAGAACAGTCTGTCCGTTGACTTCAACATCGTGAGAAAGAGCTGTGAATTGTGCCATATATACCCCTTGATATTATTCGAAATCTGAAAGTTTGTTCATGTTGTCAAAAATTTTATGAATAAGATCGCGGCTTTTCAAGGTGGCGCGTTCGATACTTATTCCCACATTTTTAAGCGCTTTAATGCTGTCCACCATTCCGTCTGCTGACCGTGTGAGATTTTTTGCATCTTCGCTGATGCGGTTTACTTCCTGTGCTACGTTTTGTGTTTCGGATGATATCACGGCTGTGCTTTCATTCTGCTGAAATATGGCTCCTGTTGTGTTTGATATTTCTCTTTTTACGTCATTGATAATGGAATAAATCGATTTAACTTTTTCAACTGTATCAGATGATGTTGTGCGCATAAGATTGATGTTGGTGTTGATTCCGGTCAGTGAATTATTTGTTTGTCCGGCGAGTTCGTTTACTTCTGCCGCAACTATCGCAAAGCCTTTTCCGAGGTTACCCGCGCGTGCAGCTTCAATTGTAGCGTTGAGCGCCAGCATTTTTGTCTGATCGGAAATGTCCATAATCATCGTAACAATTCTTTCTATTGAACCGCTTGCTTCCTGGAGACGGTGTACAAGGCTGATTGTTTCATCGGTTGAAGTTACGGCATTTTTAGTTATAGATTCTGCATTTTCTGAAATGACGGATATGTTTTCGTTTGTTGCGGTAAGTTCTTCCGTGGCTGCGGCTAAGCTCGAAATACTTTCATAGGTCTTGCCTGTGCTTTGTGATACGAGAGCGATGCTGTTATTTATTATTTCAACATCAGATATGATATTTCCTATTTTTGAATTTAATGTCCGGAGAAAAAAGAAATATTGTTCTGTTACCGCAGCCAGACCGTTTAATGCCGGGCGTATTTCTTCGAAGCAGTCTTCAATTTCATTCCTGTGTTTGGTGCATTTGTCGCCATGCGATTTTTTGATTTTTTCGAAAATTTTGTGCAGAGGGTGGAAATCTCTTTTTGCTGATTCTTCATCACTGAGAACTTCGGTTAATTTTTCGGTAAGTCCGTTTGACATTTTTTTGAGGCATATGACCGTAATGATAAATGCAGTTAGTACAGATACTGCCGCAGCAATAAATAACATATTTTCAGGAATCAAATGAAAGGAGAAAAAAACAGCATTAAGAAAAACTGCTGTGATTGTGAAGACGGCGGCCCCTGCTTTTTTTACAGGATCATATTTTTTAAATCTGGCAGAAATGTGTAAGACAACGGCAGCGGCAATTGAGATGAATGGAACTGACAGGTATGCAGTCATAAAACCTCTTTATGAAAAAATGTATTCCACCGTGAATTTGTTTTTATGATTGTTCAATTTATTTTTTGAATCAGATGAAAAATAATTGATTAGTTTTTATTTTTAATTTAAATGTAGCTTAAAGTTTTAAATTTCCAAAGGTGATACGGTAAATATATGAAAAAGATCCTGTTTGCTGTTTCAATTGTTTTTTCTGTGTTTTTGTCTGCGGATGATTTTTCTTACCGCGGAATATTTCTCGGTATGAATAAATCTGATCTGCTCAGGGAGGTTGACGGACTTCCGTATATTGAGACTTCGGATAAGATAGTCATCGGCAATTATCATGATTCTTCAGTACTTGTAACTGTGACCGGAAATAAAGTTTCAGATTTTACGGTGAAAACTGATTCTGAGGATGATAAAAATGAATTTATCCGCCTTATAGCAGAATTATCTGCGAAATTCGGTAAACCTTTCTATCTTGATTCTAAAAAGTTTAAGGCGCTCTTTGCAAAAGACGGTAAATTCGTATCTTTGCGTATTAACAAAAAGTCTTCAGGTTTTACAAGATTTATAGGTTTCGGATATTCCAAAGAATGCTATAGTATTAAAAGTGTTCTTGAAGACTAAAAGATGATATATAATTCATAAAAATATCGCATAATTCTTGAATAATGTGAAAAATATCACACTAATTTCTTGACCGTTTAACCCCTCTTCGATAATTTGTCGATGGAGTTCAATATGGAAAGTGATATTAAGACTGTGATTTCTGTATGCATGGGCAGTTCCTGTTTTTCAAGAGGAAACAACGAAAGTATCGAATTGATAAAAAAATATATATCGGATTACAATCTTTCCGAAAGAGTCATTCTCAAAGGAAATTTATGTCATGCCAATTGTTCACTCGGCCCCAATATGTCTATCGGAGACAACATGTATCAGGGGATTTTGCCTGAAAATATTTATGATATAATGAAGTCGGCTTTTCCTTCTGAGAGGAAAGAGTGAATACTCAGAGTCCTGTTTATACGCAGAAAACCGAATGTCAGGACTGCTATAAATGCGTTAGAGTATGTGAGTTTAAGGCAATTAAAATTGAAGACGGTCATGCAATCGTTATAACCGAAGCATGTGTTTACTGCGGACGCTGTGTCGAGGTTTGTCCGGCCGGAGCTAAACGCGTCCGAAATGATCTTGTACGCCTCAAGTATATGATATCATCAGGACGTAAGCTGATTGCGAGTGTTGCGCCTTCTTATATAGCATGTATTTCTTCTCCGGCTCAAAATGCCTTCATTAATTCATTCGCACGCAGCGGATTTATCGGAGTCAGTGAAACGGCTCTCGGTGCGCAATCCGTCAGTTCAGCGATAAAAGACAGTATCAGGCAGGGCGAAATAAATATTACAACCTGCTGTCCGGTAGTGGTGGAGATTATACGAAAATATTATTCACATCTGGTTCCGCTGCTTACTCCGGTTATGTCTCCGGCACTGGCTCATGCTAAACAACTAAAAGATTCTTTCGGATCAGATTGTGAAGTAGTGTTTGTCGGACCCTGTATTGCGAAAAAAATTGAAGCAGACAGAAATCCGTCGCTCATCTCCATTTCAGTTTCATTTGATGAGGCCGTTAGCCTTTTCGGTGACCTTAAAGAAGAGGAATCCGCTGATTTTATTACAGATAAAGCAGGTGCCGGAAACTATTATCCCGTTGAAGGCGGAATGATACGAACGGTATCTGATGCAAGACATGCCGATAACTGCTACATGGCATTTTCGGGAGTAGATGAGGTTCGCGGAGTTCTCGACAGCATCGGCGGAATTGAAAAATGTAAAACGCTTGTTCTCGAACTTATGGCCTGCCGCGGAGGATGCATCAATGGACCTCTGGCCGGAAAAAACAAATCCTTTCTTTCAAAACGGATGAATGTTTTACAGAAAGCATTCGAGCGTGAAAATATAGCGGCGTCAGTATTCAAGGATATCACTGCCGGATGGGATAAGAGCTGTGTTAACACCAATGTCTATCGCGAAGAAGATATTGCTGCCGTTTTGAAAACTACCGGAAAATCCCGTGAAGATCAACAGCTTAATTGCGGAGGCTGCGGATATGATTCCTGCCGCGATTTTGCCAAAGCTATAATTGATAAAAAAGCCGAAAGATCGATGTGTGTTACCTATATGCGCCGTCTTGCCCAGAAAAAGGCGAATGCACTAATTAAGTCAATGCCTTCCGGTGTTGTAATTGCCGATGATTCTCTATCTGTTATCGAGTGTAATCTGAATTTCGCGAGGCTTTTTATAGAACAGGCCGACACCATGTTTAACGCTCGTCCGGGTCTAGAAGGAGCGAATCTTTCAAAAATACTTCCGGCAAATATATGTTCCATTTTTTTAAATGTTATACGTACCGGAAATGATTTCTTTGAAAAAGATATCCGTGTTGAAAACAAGTTCTATCATTGCAGCATTTTTCTTATTGAGAAAGGTCATGTCGCCGGAGGAATTTTTCAGGATATCACGAGTCCGATGATGAGAAAGAAGAATGTCATTGATAAAGCCGAAAATGTAATAAATAGAAACCTTCAGACTGTTCAGACTATTGCCGCTCTGCTCGGCGAGAATGCCGCAAGTACGGAAGTTCTTCTGAATTCAATAATTGAATCATTTAATGCGTCCGAGATGAGAGAGGACGAAGATGAATGAAGCATCTCTTTTTTTCGAAGTTGATTATTATCAGATAAATAAAAGCGGCATGAGCGTCGCGGGCGATGTTTTTCTATCGACACGCTCGGATGACGGAAGCATAGTTACGGTTTTAGCCGATGGTCTCGGAAGCGGAATCAAAGCGAATGTTCTCGCTACACTGACTGCGAAGATGGCGTCTGTATTTGTTCTAAACAGCATGGATATACGTAAAAGCGCTGAAATCATAATAGATACGCTTCCGGTATGTTCAGAAAGAAAAATCGGTTACTCGACTTTTACAGTTGCAAGGATTGAACCTGACGGAAACGTTCATATAATTGAATATGATAATCCCGGGTTTATTTTTCTTTCAACAAGCGGAGCAAAAAAAATAAACTGTGAGCGCATCGATATTAAAAGTTCGCCAGTCAAAAAAAATTTTATAAATTACTATACTCTGCGTCTTGAAAGGGGAGACCGTTTGGTATTTTTTTCTGACGGCGTAACTCAAGCGGGCATGGGCTGCGCTTCAACTCCGCTTGGATGGGGAAGTTTTAATACTTGCGGGTATATCGAAAATCTCGTTAAAACCGATCCGGGTATAGGCGCCGGTAAACTTTCCCGCAGTGTTGTCTCACAGGCTCTTGCCCATGATATTTATAAGGCTCATGATGATATTACCTGTGAAGTAATTTGCTGCCGTGAGCCGAGAAAACTGTTATTGGTCACAGGCCCTTCGATGCATCCTGAAAAAGACCGTGAAATGTCCGAAAGAATTCGTGACTTTAAAGGGTGCAGAATAATCTGCGGAGGAACAACTTCTCAGATTGTTTCGCGTGAACTCGAAATGGATGTTGAAGTTGATATTTCCAAAATTTCAAAGGATATTCCGCCGAAATCGATAATTAAAGGAATTGATCTTGTTACAGAAGGTATTTTAACATTGTGCCGTATTGCTGAACTGCTTGAAAGCGGAAAATTCAGAAATTCTGATGAAGCTAACGCTGCGACGGAGGCAATTGCCATTATGATGAATAATGATATCATTTATTTTCTGGTTGGCACAAGAATTAATGAAGCTCATCAGGATCCGAGCATGCCGCGTGAAATTGAAATAAGAAGAAATATTATAAAAAAAATAATTTATAATCTTGAAAATAAATATTTAAAAAAGACAGAATTGCAGTTTATCTGAAGGAGGAAAAATGGAAAAGATTAAAATTACTATCTGCACGGGAACTGCGTGTTATGTTTTGGGCGGTGCCGCTCTTCTCGAACTCGAAGATTTTCTTCCGGATGAACTTAAGTTTAAAGTTGAAGTAGTCGGATCAGCCTGCCTTGGGATGTGTAAAAACGCTTTGCCGGATTCAAAACCGCCTTTTGTAAAAGTTGACAATGAAGTAATTCATTCGGCTACTGTTCAAAAAATAATTTCATATATTTCTCAGAGGTAATATGTTTGTCGATAACAGAATGACATATCTAAAAAGAGAGGTTATGGCTGCTGTTGCTTCTCTTTTTTTTGGAAATAAGCTGAAAGAAGAAATTAACCGTATTCCTACAAGAATAATTCCGCGCAATTCCGTGTCTCACCGCTGTTGTGTCGAAAAAGACCGTGAGATAATCAGACAGAGGGTAATTGCCTCACTTGGTTTCGGACTTGAGGATGAAAAGCTTGTAGATGAAAGTCTGCTCTCGGATTTTGCAGAAAAAGCGCTCGATAGAGTTTCTCCGGATAAACAGATACTTTCATTTATTGACGAAGCATGTAAGGCTTGCGTCAGGGTTAATTATTATGTAACGGAAGTCTGCCGTAATTGTGTTGCCAAACCGTGCATAACAAATTGTCCAAAAGGTGCTATTTCAAGCGATGAAAAAAAAGCTAATATTGACGGAATGAAATGCGTTAACTGCGGACTTTGCCTGAAAATGTGTCCCTATCACGCGATCGTATATGTTCCTGTTCCTTGTGAAGAGGCGTGTCCGGCAGGAGCAATCAGCAAGAATGCTTCAGGCAAGGAGGAAATAGATTATAATAAATGTATTCATTGCGGCAAGTGTATTAGAGCCTGTCCTTTCGGGGCAGTCGTCGAAAAAAGTCAGATTATCGAAGTATTAAAATCTTTAACAGGTTCAGGTAAAACAACTGCGCTGATTGCGCCTGCCATTGCAGGACAGTTTCCATTTTCAATGAAACAGCTTTCAGCAGGACTTCGTGAGATAGGTTTTGATTATGTTGTAGAAGTCGCTCTCGGCGCTGATGTAACTGCGCATACAGAGGCGGAAGAATTTATAGAGCGCATGGATTCCGGAGACAGTATGATGGGAACAAGCTGCTGTCCGGCTTATGTAGAAGCTGTAAAAAAACATGCCAGTGCATTTGAGAAGTATGTTTCGCATGCAAAAACTCCTATGTCATATACAGCGTCGATGACACGCGAAAAATTTCCCGATGCGGTCAATGTATTTATCGGTCCGTGCATTGCGAAACGCCATGAAGGCTTGAGTGATGATAATGTTGATTATGTACTAACATTTGAAGAGCTCGGCGCACTTTTTATTGCGAAAGGAATTGATGTTTCGTCATGCGCTGAATCGGATTTTGATTTAGGGCATGCTTCGCCTCAAGGACGGAATTTTCCGGTAAGCGGGGGTGTCGCTGCCGCAGTAAAAAAAATTCTGCAAGACGAGGGCAGAGAATCAGAATTAACTCCGGTATATATCAACGGTTTCAATAAAAAGAGCATAAATCTTCTGAATATATATGCATCCGGGAAATCTCCGGGAAATTTAATTGAAGTGATGAGCTGTGAAGGCGGCTGTATCTGCGGACCCGGCGTTATTGCAAATCCGAAATTTGCGGCAAATAAACTTAAAGAATATGTTGACAGCAAAGAGGTCTGATAAAAATAGAGTATATATACTTAATAAAGTAATAGCTCTATGATGTTTCGGGGATAAAATGCGCTTTTTATATATACTGTCTCTTGTTTTTCTGTTTTCATGTTCTCAAAGTGATTTATGGAAAGAACTTACAAGAAATCCGGATATTTTACCGCCGGTTATTTCAATGGTTTCTCCTCGTGACGGAGAGACGGAAGTATCTATATCAAAAATGTCCGTAAAAGTTCAGTTTTCTGAACAAATGAATGCATCTTCAGTGAATAAAGAAACTTTTTATATAATGGACTCTTTTGGTTCAAAAATCGAATGTGCTGTTTCGGATTTTTCCGGATCGATTATTTTTAAAGCATCTCCGGTTTCTGATCTTTCGCTAAACAGCATTTATACGGTTTTTATTTCAAAAGAAGTTTGCGATATTTCCGGCAATAAAATGAAAAAGGATTATTCCTTTTCATTTACTACCGCTGTTACTGCTCCGCCCGCAGATTCAATATCGCCTCAAGTTACTATAAAAACGGGCGGGGCTCTTCTGACGAGCGGAAAAACCATATCTTCATCTTCTGTAATTATCATAGAGATAATCGAGAAGGAGTTGAGTTCCAAGGATTATGTAACAGGCAATACGGTTATTTCAGCAGGAAAATATTCGGTTCAGGAAACATTTGATCTTGCTAATGATAAGTTGACAATTACCATAACACCGGATCCATCGCTTAATTTAGGAAATAATCTTATTTTCCGTATCACTGCATCAGATTCATCCGGTAATGTTTCTACAACAAGTATAACAATAAATGTTACTGCGGCCGCTTCTAATAAAGTATATGTAAATTCATCGGCGGGTGATGATTCAAATCCCGGAACTGATGTTTATCCCGTCAAAAGCATTTCAGCCGCTATTAATCTTTTAAACAAGAGTGATGAATGTTTTATTTATCTTACTTCAGGCAATTACAATGAATCAGTTGCGGTTTCCGGTTTCAATAACGGAATCACAATCTCCGGAGGTTGGCCGAATGATTTTGGTACGGTGAATCAATTTAATTCAAAATCGATTATTTCGGGTTTGGACAGCGGAATATCGGTTAGTAATTGCTCAGATGTAAAATTATCAGGTCTTGCAGTTGTTACCAATGTCGGCACATATATTTCAGGAAGTGTTTATTCTAATATAACTGTTGCAGGAACATCTTCGTTTGAGATTAATTGCTGTGATCTGCAGGGAATCAATACGCCAAATTCAGAATATAAAGACGCTACTGGATTATTGATTAATTATATTTCTAATGTCAAAATTATCAACAGTAAAATCCGAACTAATTATGAGCGTAATAAATCATATTCAGATTCTGGAATTTTTAAGGGAATAGAAATCAAAGGTAATTCCGGAGGCAGCGAAGTTAGTGTTATAAATTCTCAGGTAGCTACAGGTGATTCTAATTATGCTTTAGGAACTTCGGTTTATTGCCTTTTTTATGATGGAGCCAGTTCTAATGATAAATTGTATATAGTTAATAATACTTTTGATCTTAGAGGCGGATCTGTTATGCAGTGTGTATATTTCGAGAATTCGTCTGACGGGGCTTACTATTATGACTGTAATTTTGCTCTTGGGCGGTTTAGCTCACCATTAGACTATGTTGTACTTTTATCTGATCCGAATATGAAATTTAAAAGTTATTACGGCAATATATCACTAACAAACTTTGCAAATCATAATAATTCAACTACTATTAATAATCCGGCATGTGCATTTCATAATGATTCTGGAAATGATTATGAAAATGACTTTATCCTATATTCTGCATTTGATTATTGTCCTAAAAGTACTTTGGGGCATTCAATTAATGAGGGATTCACAAATTGTATTGATGGTAAACCGTATCAAAATATGTTTCCAAAAAACACCTCAAATGATTATTGTGATATGAATGGGGATGCCCGCAGTACCTCAGGTTGGTGGGAAGTTGGAGCCTTTAAGTGATATTGATATTTTCTACAAATTAATTCACTTACCTGCGAGCCGAAGAAGAAGATAATAAACAGAAATGAAAAAATAAAGTGCCGCGAAGGTTTGTTCGTAAACGAGCAAGCCGGTTGCGGATAAAATAAATACTCCTGTCAGAAGAATGAACGGCGGAAAGTTAATCTTTGAAGGTTTGCAGATAGTCATCATTCCGAAAATCAGAAAAGAGAATGCTGCCGTTATGAATTTTTCTGCTTCCGGTTTTGCGGATATGCTGCCGGAAATCAGAAGATAAGCACCGAATGCCATTCCCGCGGCTGAAAAAATAATATAGGGAAGCGTGCTTACGGTTTCTGACGCGCGCAGATATTTTTTAATTGAAACAGCTATGAATACCGAAAGTGATACGATATAGATAGTTTCTCCAAGCGGAAAAGCTATAAATGATTTTTCCAAAAGAATGAGACCCATGAGAAAGAACCATGCTGAAAAAATCAGTTCCGTTCTTTCTGAAGTTTTCATTCTTTCTTTGACTATTTTTTCTATGTCTGCAAATGAGTTTTTACGTGCTGATTTCATTTTGTTTTCCGTATTTTGTTTTTAAACTGGTTAATCGTGTCAATGTGGCTGTTGAGCTCCTGCAGGCCCTTCTCGGTTATTTTGTAAAAAGAACGCGGTTTTTTGCTGATAAATTCCTTTCGGGATGAAAGGAAACCGGCAGTCTCAAGTTTTGAAAGGTTTACGCTAAGGTTTCCGTCAGAGGCAGAAAGCTCTTTTTTTAGGAAGTTAAAATCAACTTCCTCATACATCGCTAGAACCGTCATAATAAAAAAACGCAGTTCTGATGTGAAAATGTGGTTCAGTTCATATTTCTTTTTTTCTGGACTCATATGTGCTCCATAATCCCGGGAGAAAAAATCCCGACATGAACTGTACCGAAAATATAATCACTTCCGTGTTGTTGTCCGGCTGTTTGAAATATATGCCGGTGAAAAGATAAACCATTGCACCGGCTAAAAACGGAAGGCTTCTAAGATAAGCCGAGGTAATAAGAAGCCCCATAAACATTTCTATTGAGATGAAAGGCAGTATGTATTTCGGCGGATATAATTCCATGACTATGGGAAGTACGAAAAAGAAAAGTATTGTTGAAAGGGCGAGAAATGCCCATATTCCGCTTATAATCAAAGACTGTTTGAAAACAAACCCATGTTTTTTGATACAATATTTTGTGAATGCCTGCTGAACAATAACGCCTGTGATTGTCGAAAAAAACCATAGACTATAAATACCTGTCAGGTAGACGATGTTGCAGGTTAACGTAAGCCATATTCCCCAGAATGCGAAATACTTGCCTGTAGAATCATATTCTTTTTTTCTTTTAGAATAACCGGATGTTATTGTTGCCAGTTTTTTACTTTTATTCATAAGTAAACTTTGTAATATAAAGTATATTTGTCCAGAAATTTTTAAAGCATATTCCAATAGCTTGACATTTAGGTTGATGAAGAATAAAAGAGAAGGGGTGTTTCAATGAATCGCAAAAAGGACATACTAAAATCAATTATAGTTGGAGATGCTCTTGGTTCAGTCTTTCACGGGTTAAGTGAAGGACATATAAGAGCTAATTTTACTTCAGATGAAATTTATCCTGATCCTATAAAGGCATTGAAAAAAAATGAATCGCTATGGAGAAAGCCGGCTCTTTATACCAGCGTCTCTCAGCTTTCAGTTATAGCGGCTGTTCTTTCATCCTCGCGCAGAATTTCACCGGATTCTTTTTATCAGGCATTGCGATCATCTCAGGCAAGCTCTATGCTTCCATGGGGATGTTTCCGCCACCCTGACAGGGTATTTCAGGTATTTATAGAGTCGCAATCGGCAAAATTGCCGTTACCGGAATTTCAATCTCTGACGGTGCCGGTTATAGCGTTTGCCGGTGCATGCTATTATCCGGCGAAAATTTCATTTAATGATATCATAGAATTTGTCATTTCCTTTACGAAAGATGTTCCGACTGTTTGTTCGGCGCTTATTCTTTCTAATATCGCAGGCAAAGACTGTAAGTCTGCCGTAAACGCTCTTGCCGAATCTTCTGAATATCTTCTGGGATGCAAGGATTTATATCCCCGCTTTTTTTCAGCCGGAATAAATCCTGATAAGGCGGAGAATTCATTATCGCTGTTCAGCGAAATATTTGCAAAAGTTTTAGGAAAAGACTATCAGACTGCTGAGAAATATTTATCTGAAAAGATTTCAAAAATAACTTCTCAGAATATTACACGCGCTACCGTCGAAAATGTTTATTCATCGACTGCGATTGCCGCCGTAATTGCGGATTCGAATGATTCATTTGCTGCAAATGCCGCGGCTCATAAGGGAGGATTTTCAACACAGATAGCATCTCTTTGCGGTTTGTTTTCGGCTCTCCGCGGTTTTCCGGCTGATGATGAGTATTTTGATAAACTTATAAATAAAAAACGCATGGCTGAAATAATCAGTCAGCTGGATTCCGGAAAAATAAAATCAGCATTTCAGTTTATTGAAGAATTTCTGTCAGATGAATATCCTCTGACAGTCAAAGAGAATGAAGAATTTCAGAGAAAGACCAAAAATAAGGAAACATCTAAAGCATCTGACAGCAAAAAACGTCAGACTGAAGAAGAGCGTTTGAGCAGACATGTCGTTGAAAGCTGGACAAAGCTCGACAGGGCGAAATACAAAAAAGAAAAAAAACGGAACTCCGATTACGATGATTATTCGTAATCGGGCGTAAATCCTGCTTCTATAGTTTTCCGGACTTTCTCTGCAACCGCATTGAGATCTGCCGCTGAAGTTTCTGTTACGTTAACAGGCGGATGAATTACAGCTTTCACTTTGCCGTAATGAACAAAAATAGATCTCGGCGGAATGATTTTTTCTGAACCGGATATCGAAACCGGGAGGATCGGAAGACCGAGTTCGGAAGCAAAATGAAAAGCTCCTTTTTTAAACGGACCTATTTCATTTCCGTGAAAGCGTGTTCCTTCTGGAAAAAAGCCTACACAAGTTCCTTTTGTAAGTCTTTTTTTGGCTTCACCGATGCTTGCTATTGCTTTTTTTGAATTTTTTCTGTCTATACCCATGTTTCCGAGTCTTTTCATTATAAATCCGAATACCGGAATTTTAAGCAGTTCGGATTTCATAACCCATAAAATATCGGCGTTGAGTGATGCCCATAGAATTATCGGATCTGCATTGCTTTTATGATTTGCAACTACAACATAAGATTTTGTTCTGTCATAATTTTCAATGCCTTCCGTGATGATCGTCATTCTCATCATGAAAGCGGTAAAATTATTATACAAAAGGATAATTTTTCTTCCGCGTTTTTCACCTAAAAATATCGATGAAAAAAACGACACAAATGTCATAAAAACGAATCCGATCGGAAATATTGTATAAAGAAACGGTCTGTATAGAAAATATAGCAATCTCATGTTTAACTCCGTATCAAAACAATCATCATTGAACTGGGATTCTTGCAAGGATTTTTTGGAAGATATACTAAAGTAAAAAAGACCGGTCTTTCGACCGGTCTTATCGGGGTTGACGAGGCTCGAACTCGCGACCTCATACGTGACAGGCATGCGCTCTAACCAACTGAGCTACAACCCCGTTTATATGAACAAACTATTTCAGGGTGAGTTTTTGTCAATTAAAATCATAAGGTGAATCAAAATATTTTTTCTGTTCTCATTCTTTTTCGCTGAGACGCTGTTTTAAAGCGCTTTCATTGATTGGAAGAGGAAAATTGACATCCTTTTCGCTTTCAAGCTGATTATCACGGACTTCTTCTTTCCATTTGTTTCTTTCAGCTTCGATTTTTTTTGCAATACGGTCAACTGCTGTTTTAATGTCAGTATCCTGCGGATCAAGCAGAAACGCCTGTTTGTAATACATCTCGGCTTTGAGAAGATCTCCTATATTTTCATAACAGAATCCGGTAAAGAAAATCGTTTTTGTTTCCTGATTGTTGAGTTCAATTGCTTTTAACAGATACTCAAGAGCTTTCTGATATTCTCCGCGCGACATCAGCAGAATTCCCATCTGATAATTAACAAGATTATTTGTCGGATTGATATCCAGGGCTTTGGAGAAGTAAATAAAGGCGGAATCGATATCCTGAACGGTAATTGCAATCAGTCCCAGTTTGCAGTTAGCGTCAAAATTTCTTTCATTAAGAACGAGAACCGCTTTGTAAAGATTTCTGGCATCTTCCCATTTTTTTTCTTTTTCAAATAATTCCGCTTCTTTTATATAGATTTTTTCTTTGGCTGCAAGAGTGTTTTCGAGATAAACTGAAAATATCTCATAGCCGAGCTGAAATTTCTTTAAAGAAAACAACAGCTGCATCTCTTTATCGAATTCAAAAGCTGACTCGTATTTTTCGGCTTCTTTCAGCGGCAAAAGAATATCATTGTGCTTGATTAGTTTTTGTGAAAGATATTGCTGAAGTTCCGCTTCAGAAATCATTGCGTTGTAAGATGCGTTATTTGAGAAATAAAAAGAATATAATGAATCGGTAAACATGTCTCCGCGCTCGGAACTTTCATCGGGAACAATGTTTTGGTCTTTAAGGTTCACGCTCATCATTTTTGATAGAAAGTGTACATCTTCATAAAAAAGTTTTTCGGCATCAATTGCCGCTGAAAGTTTCTGAAGGGATTTGTTGCCGAAGAAAAGGCTGTCCTTTGAATCCGATGCCATAATTAAAACGGAATCCTGCGAAACAAAGACGCTGTGATTGGAAAAGAGTTTTCCGAGAATTCCGTAGATTGAGCATCTTTCGCGTGCATATTCCTTTGTAGAAGGAATGAGGACGGCGTAGATACCGTTTGCATTTATTTTCGTTTTTATAAGCGAAATTACAGGAAGAGAAAACCTGTAGCGGCTTTCGGTTATATCGAAAAGGTTGGGAATATCCAGAATAAGATCAAAACGGTCCTTTTCAGTTGCAAGCTTGAAAAGCAGATCGCCGGTTTTAACTGCCGGACCGCTCAATCCTGAGACCGGAGGACGGTTGAAATCTACAAACCGTCCGGGAACATAACTGAAAATTCTTCCTTCCCGGAAATAGCTGAACGATTTTATTCCGAAAAACTGAGAGCTACCTGAAAGAATGAGAGTTTTTTCACCGCTTGAAATTATGTGTGCCGCTAGGACTGCACGCTCCATTGATGTACGTGCGTATCCGCTGGTTTTGATTACAATTTTTCCGTTTGAACTTACAACAGATTCACCCGGTGCTTCGGGTCTGAACAAATCAGCGTTTGAATGTTTTAGAATTAATTCTGATCCGAAAGGCATCGCAAATTTTTTATGAAGAAAAATGAAAGTCGGAATAAGGATGATGAGAATAACGAAAAAAAGAACCTTCTTGTATTCCGGCATTTTTTTCTGGGCAATATAAATTCCCGGAAGAACTATGTTAAAAGCTGCTACGATGTAAAAAAGCAGAAAGTATGAAAAAGTAGTAAACGGTATGAACATGATAGATGAAAAAATACATGCAGGAAGAGCGAAGAATGATGTTCCTATGATGTGATGGGCTCTGGATTGATCAGAACTCTTAAGTATCGATTTAAGAGAATGACAAAGCGTGAATCCGAAAAGGAGTCCAAGGGGTACAAAAAAGAATAACGATTTGGAAACAGGAATTTCGCTTCCGAAGCGGCTTATCAATATAAAAAATATGAAAAAGAAAACAGGGTAGAGTATTTCAGAATAAATATACCATGACCTTAACCTTGCAAATGAAGAAAGTGCGTATCCGGTTAATATTGATAGTACGGAAGTGCTGAGAAAAATGAATGCCGATGTTGTGCTTTCTCCGTAATAACGCATAAATGCAAGTGCGCCGAGAAAAAGATATATTGCTATTGATGAGAAATTCAGAAAATTAAAAAATATTTCATCCTTGTCAGGTTCAGATTGCGGATTTTCTCCTGCAAAAACATCTTTTGCGAAGATATCTTCAGGCTGATATTTCAGGGAAATGAATATTGCCGGAAGAATTGATAATCCGAGAAATGAGACTGCTGCAAGTTTTGAAGCCGATAATGGAATAAAATGATAAATAAGAATGCCTGAAGCAAGTCCGAAAATGAAAAAGCCCATGTAGGTATGAGCGCCTTTTTTTTCATCAAAAAATTTTCCGCATGAAGCTTTGAGAAAATAATTGTTTTTGATACCGAGAAAAAACGGAACTGAAAGAGCTGCTGCCGCGTATAGAACCGGGCTGAATATAAATCTGCTGAGCACGGCTTCTGTTTTTGTTCCACCGGACTGACAGTAGAAATAAAAAGCAAAAGCAGATGCCGCAAGAAATAATATTTCATTAACAAGAAAAAGAATGCGGGTTGACTGAATTTTTCTGAAAATGATGCGCCCGCAGAATTTTCCGAGAAGATGGGCTATCAGTCCGCCCGCGATTACTATTTCAAAGACGTTTGCATAAGGGAATATCTGGCTGTAGACGGAAGAGAGTTTCATCATTAAAAAGGATGCTGCGGTCATTGAAAAAAATATGTTAAGATATATAAGTTTTCTTTGATAATTTTGGATATAATTGTACTGTTTGATCTCGCTCATGAACGGGAAACCTCTGGTTCGGATTTTCTGATTATGTTTTTCAATATAATAACCGACATTTTTAGTCTGTTACAATATAAAACAAGACATTTTCTTTAAGTTTTTAGAAAAACTGCCTGCTTCGGCGTTTAATCCTTTTTTATCCGTTAAATCAACAGAAAATCTTCTTTTGATTCATTTTATGTTATAATGAATAATCAATTACCGGTTTATCTTCTAAGGCTTTCCGCAGTATAAATTAAAACTTATGTTATTTGCTTAAAACTGAATAAAGAGTTTGAGCCATTTTTCTGCCGCTAAGAGGTTTTTTTAAGAATGAATCGATTTTCAATGCCTTCATCTTCGTCTCGACGTCGGTATCAATATATCCTGAGCACAAGATAAAAGGAATTTCGGGCCGTATATTTCTGATTATTTCAGCAAGATCAAATCCGGTATAACGGGGCATTGTGTAGTCCGAGATTACTGCATCAAAAAAGAGAGGTTTTTCCCTGAAGAGAGATAATGCTTTTTCGGGATCGCTGAATCCGAATGCGCTGTAACCGAAATTTTTCAGCAGAGAAGAGCCTGTTCTTACAAGATTTTCTTCATCATCTATAAGCAGTATATTTCCGGTTCCTCTAAAAAGCCCTGTTTCATCGGTAAAATCCTCTTTTTCCATGTTTTCTTCAACTGTAGGAATATAAATCGAAAAAACAGTTCCTTTTCCTTCTTTGCTTTTAACGCAGATTACACCTTTCAGCGATCGGATTATGCCGTGGACTACGGAAAGACCAAGGCCTGTTCCTTCTCCCTGCGGTTTTGTAGTGAAAAAAGGTTCGAATATACGGTCGATAGTTACATCAGGAATTCCGTTTCCGGTGTCTGTAATTTTAATTTCAATATGTTTCCCTTCCTGAAGCGGTTCACATCCGAACTGTGTAGCGGAAGTGATTTCAATATCATCAAGGGAAATTTCTAGTGAGCCTCCTTTGTCTTTCATGGCATATCCGGCGTTTGTACACAGGTTCATCATTATCTGGTGAAGCTGAGTTTTGTCGGCAAGAATTGATGATTCGCTGTTAAGTTTTTTGTGTATCTCAATAGTTGAGGGAAGCGACGCCCGGATGAGTTTTAATGCGTCCTCAATTACGTCTTTTGGTCTAATCGGCTGTTTTGCGTGTTCCATCTGCCTGCTGAAGACTAGGAT
Organism: Spirochaetota bacterium; assembly: GCA_029554345.1. Taxonomy (GTDB): domain Bacteria; phylum Spirochaetota; class UBA4802; order UBA4802; family JAFGJZ01; genus JAKJGA01. The sequence goes on from JAKPJF010000021.1 coordinate 30,330, forward strand.
GTGGTTTATAAGGTCTTTTGCGCGTTCTGCCGCGGATATTGTCTCCTGAAGATAGCTTTTAATTTCCTCCTTATTGTCAAGTGATGATAAGGAAAGTTCGATATAGCCGAAGATTGCCCCCAGTATATTGTTGAAGTCATGGGCAATTCCTCCGGCAAGCGTTCCGATTGCTTCCATCTTCTGGCTCTGCCTCAGTTGATTTTCCATTGCAACTTCTTTTGTCCTGTCGCCTGCAATCGCGAGATACGCATTTATTTTTTGAGAATCATCACGAACCGGTGTTACCTTCAGATTTATTGTATAAGAACTGCTGTCTTTTTTCGTTCCGTGAATTACCGAATTCCATGTTCCGCCCGATTTGAGTTTTTCCCAGATTTCGTCTGTTTCAATATCGCTGTTTTTGAGATCAAAAACCGAATCCTTTAAATCATTTGCGGATTCACCGCTTATTTCCGATGCCGCCGGATTGGCAAAACTGATTTTGCGGTCAGGATTGATTATGAAAATAGCGTCCGCCGCCTGATTGATCGCCTGATTGAGTGTTGCCAGAATATTCTGTACCGGACTGCTGATTTTTCCGGACAGAAATAAAAGCAATAATCCTGAAATGAAAAGGCTTATTCCTGTCACGATTAAAATCAGATTGCGGTTAGAATAGGCTAGAGTCATCACTTCATGTTTTGTCTGCGTGACGCCGATGCTCCATCCTGCGATATGAACAGGTGTAAAGCCGACCAGTTTCCGTGCACCGTTGAAGAAATATTCACCTGTTCCTGTTTCCTTATTTATCATTCTTTTTGATATTCCTCGGACGTCTTTGTTTTCTTTTAATGTGTCGATTTTCAGAATAAATCTTTTTTCGGGGTGGGCGATTATTATTCCGTTCCGGTCTATCATGAAGCCGAAGCCGGTTTTTCCGAGTTCAAGCGATGAGATATAACGCAGAAGATAATCGGCCTTGACTACGCCGACTATGCCTCCGAGAAATTCTCCGCGTTCCGATAGAATCGGTGCGCAGATTCCAAAGACGGGGTAACCTGATACCAGAGAAAACTTTACTGATCCTATTGCCACTTTGCCTTTTTTTGCTTCCTGAAAATATTCTCTTGAAGAAAGCGATAATCCGATTCGGGCAGGATCAACTCCGTCAGCCCTTATTATTCCCTCGGAATCGACCATGGTGATTCCTTCATAGTCAGTACCTATTATTTTATCGAGATCGGAAAGAATTTTGGATATTTCATTATATTTTTTCTTTATAACAAGATTGTGCATGTTGGGATCTTCCGCCGTTTTTTTTAAAACGTTAAGATCTTTGTTTATTGCGGTTTCAACCATGCTTGAAAGACTTTTAGCGATCTGAATATTCTGGGTTTTGGATATCTCTTCCATTGCTTTTGAAGAGTTTCTGAAGATAATAGCGGCCGTTGTCACAAGAGGAACTATCGATATCAGGACTCCAACAAGAATTATTTTCAGCCGCAGTGATATTTGTCTGCTCTTCATGCGCTTTGCTCCTGCCGGATCCAATTGATCATTATTTATTCTATACGGATTTTCAGATTAAGTCAATTTATTTCATAGATCTGATTTTTATATAAAAACACATGAAAAAATATTAATTTTGATTCTTGACGGCGGTTTGAAGAGGAATATTTTCAGGTTTGGAGTTTATTATGAGTTTTGTTCATCTTCATGTTCACACAGATTACTCTGCACTTGACGGAGCGATTAAGGTTGATGAGCTGATTACTTCAGCCGTGAAATATAATATGAAAGCTGTGGCAGTTACTGACCATGGTAACATGGCGTGCGCAATTGATTTTTATAAAAAAGCCGTCAAAGCAGGAATAAAACCCATCATAGGACAGGAATTTTATATTGCTCCTAAATCGCGTTTTGAGAAAACAAAATCTGAAGATGAAGATGCGGCGTATCACCTGATACTTCTTGCGGAAAACTATGAAGGCTACAGAAATTTGATGGAGCTTTCTTCAATCGGATATACCAAAGGATATTACTATAAACCCAGGATAGACAGAGAATGCCTTGAAAAATTTTCAAAAAACCTTATCTGCGCAAGTGCCTGCATAGGCGGAGAGATTCCGCAGTTCATTCTTTCTAATAAAAAGGAAGAAGCGAAGAAAACCGCGCTTTACTACAAGGAGCTTTTCGGTCCGGGACGTTTTTATCTTGAGCTTCAGGATCATGGTCTCAAAGAACAGAAAATTGTTAACCGTGAATTAGCACTTCTTTCTAAAGAACTTGATATTCCGCTGATAGCTACAAATGACTGTCACTATCTTAACAAAGAAGATTCCTTCGCGCATGAGGTTCTTCTCTGTGTTCAGACGGGAAAAACCATCTCCGACGAAAAGCGTATGCGTTTTGACACCGAGGAGTTTTATTTTAAGACAAGTGAGGAGATGGCTTCACTTTTTTCTGAATATCCTGATTCAATTTATAATACCGTAAAAATCGCGGAGAAGATAAACATCGAGCTACCTCTCGATAAGCCGGTTCTTCCTGTTTTTGAGGTTCCGGCAGGGCATACTCTTAACAGCTATATGAAGGAAATCGTTGAGAAGGGTGCACATAAAAAATTCGGCGAGAATATCCCGGATAATGTGCGCGAGAGAATCGACTATGAGCTCGGCGTAATTTTCAAAATGGATTTCGCTGGTTACTTTCTGATCGTGTGGGATTTTATCAATCATTCACGCGAGGTCGGAATACCGGTTGGGCCGGGACGCGGTTCCGCAGCGGGATCAATCGTCAGTTACTGCATGGGAATAACACAGCTTAATCCGCTTGATTATAATCTTCTCTTTGAGCGGTTTCTTAATCCTGACAGAAAGGAAATGCCCGATATGGATATTGACTTCTGCGCCGACAGGCGGGAAGAAGTCATTCAGTATGTAAAAAACAAGTACGGCGAAGATCATGTTTCTCAGATTATAACTTATAATACAATGGCTCCGAAAGCTGCGGTAAAAGACGTTGCGCGAGTTCTTGATGTTCCGTTCAACGCGGCGAATGCGATAACTAAAATGATCACCGAGAAAAATCTCAAGAAGTCAATTGACGCATCTAAAGATCTGCAGAAATTTATTAAAGAGAATGATGAAAACAAAAAGATTATAGATATTTCACTTCGCCTAGAAGGGTTACTCCGCTCATTCGGAAAACACGCGGCCGGGATTGTTATTTCAAAGGAGCCGCTGACTCATTATGTACCGCTTTATAAGGATCCGAAGGAAGGTAGCATAATCAGTCAATATGATAAGATCTTCGCTGAATCAGCCGGTCTTGTCAAGATGGACTTTCTGGGTCTAAAGAATCTTACGGTCATTGAAAGCGCGGTAAATCTCATCCGCAAACACAAGGACAAAAATTTTGATATAGAAACGGTCGCGATTGACGATAAGGAAACTTTTGAACTTCTGCGAAAAGCTGAAACGGACGGTGTCTTTCAGCTCGAATCTCCGGGCATGCAGAATCTTCTGCGCCGTCTCGGACCTACTGAATTTGAAGACATCATTGCCTGCGGTGCGCTTTATAGACCTGGTCCTCTTGAATCGGGAATGGCTGATCAGTATGTTCAGCGTAAGCATAATCCGTCACTTGTGAAATATGAACATCCTGTCCTGGAACCAGTTCTGAAGGATACTCTCGGAGTTATCATTTACCAGGAACAGGTAATGAAAATATCCCAGGTCATGGGCGGTTTCACCATGGGTGAAGCGGACAAACTCCGTAAAGCCATGGGAAAGAAGAAGATGGAAATAGTAAACGAGATGCGTGACAAGTTTCTCAAGGGCGCGAAGGAAAAGAAGATTCCGTCTAATGTAGCCGAAGAAATATATGACGCCATGAGTAAATTTGCCGAGTACGGTTTCAATAAATCTCATGCGGCCGCGTACGGACTTGTAACTTATCAGACAGCATATCTTAAAGCTCATTACAGAACCGAATACATGTGCGCGCTTTTATCAGTTTATATCGGCGATCAGGATGATGTGAAAAAATATCTGACTGACTGCCGAGCCGGCGGTATAGAAATACTTCCGCCTGATGTAAACAAAAGCTACTACGGTTTTTCAATCGAAGGTGATAAGAAAATCAGATTCGGACTAAATGCCGTAAAAGGTATGGGTGAAAAAGCCATTCAGGAAATAATTGCGGCCCGTGAAGCGAACGGTGAATTCAAGACTCTCAGGGATTTTCTTGAAAATGTTGCGCTTTCAGCCTTAAACAAAGGCACGCTTGAAGCTCTTGTCAAAAGCGGTGCGTTCAGTTCAATTGAACCTAACAGGGCCAAACTGTTTACGTCAATTGACAGAATGACGGATGCCGCGAAAAGATTTCAGAATGAAAAAAAATCAGGTCAGGCGAATCTATTCGGTTCGGCTTCTGTCGACATTGAGCTTCCGAAGATGACCGATTTTCCTGATTCTCTCAAGCTTACATACGAGAAGGAAACGCTTGGTCTTTATATTTCGGGTCATCCGCTTGAAAAATATGAGCGCGAGATACGCGCTTTTTCGAGCTGTTCTACTGCGAAGCTCGAAGAAAGAACTGAAAGCGTGTCGCTGGTGGGATTGATTGAAAATGCCCAGAAGAGAATTTCGAAAAAAGGTAAAACATACGTAACGGCGCTTCTTGAAGATCTTGACGGAGCAGTTGAAATATTCATCTTCGAAAAGGTTTTGAAGAAATATGAGGAAATTATTTTTTCGAATGAAGTCGTTATGATTTCGGGAAAGATTGACGCTGAAGACGAAGTTAAGCGAAAGATAATCGTCGATGATATCATTCCGTTAAAGCAGGCGAGAGCGAAGGCTATATCGGCGGTTCATGTGAGCATCGATCCTATTTTTGTCGATGATGAGATTCTTGAAAAAATAAGAAGCGCGATTGAAAACAACAGGGGCAATTGCCCTGTTTATTTTCATGTGACAAATCAGTACATCCCCGAAAAAATAGTCAGAGCAAACGGATTCTATAATATAAATCCGACGGATTCTCTGCTCAACACGCTTTCGGAATGTCTTGGAGATGATTGTGTCCGGTTCAGTTTCAAAGGCTGTGCCTAATGTATTCTTTTGATATGAGTTTTTAAAAGCGAATAGCCGGGTGATGATGAAAGAATTTTTTCATTGGCACCGGTAGCGCATAGATAAGCGCCTGCAAACCTGTTAAAGAGCTTATTCATAAGATTTGCCGTGCTGATTGCGATTGAATTGTCAATTCTGCAGTTGTCGCGAAGATAAATTCTGAGTTCATCTTTATATGTAATGATTCTGTTTTCAAGAAGCGTTCCGACTGTCATGATTATTTTGTCATTTATATCAAGCAGATTGGAGCTTCCCCATTCGCCGATTATGGTAATCTGAGAATCGTTCAATCCGTCATAATTTCCTGCTTCAGCATTCAGTTCTCCGTTAAGAATAATCTTTCCGTCTTTCTTCTTGAAGACGACATCCGCTTTCAGATTGTTATCTTTTTTGATAATTGGGGATGCTTCAATTTCTTTTTTGACTTCGAAGCTGATACGTTTTTCTATACTCTTGAAATATATCTTCATCTTGGTATTGATGTGTTCCGTGTTTCCGTCGGTTTCGATGAAGTTCAAAGTAAAAAGCGAATCGAACCGTTTTTTGTCGCTTCTGAATGCTTCTATAACGCTTTTCATCGGTTCGTCGTGAAACTTCATGCCTGAAAAAAACAGGCTGTGATCCGCTTTCAGTTTTCTTATCAGGTCGTGATCATAGTGTCTGTAAGGAATCATAAAACTGATGTTGAGATTTTCAAAATCACGCGATAGAGATAAAAGCATGAAAGCTGAAATAACCGAACGGAAAAGTTCGGATCTGTCCTCATGTTCGCTGTTATGAATTGTGTTGTGATAGCTCATCACGATTACAAACGGCGGCGCGTCTGTTTTGGAAAGTGCGACTATTTCTTCCTGAATGAATGCAAGGGTTCCGTTTTGGCGCAGTTTGAGCCTCACACTTTCAAGATTTGAAAGTTCCGCTGTGTCTGACGGAACAATATTCTGTTCCGAAAGTATGGTTTCAACACGGTTTTGAAGAAACTTGTCTTCAAGAAGAATTATTGCTTTATTACTGTATCTCATTTGACAAATCCATGCACTATATTTAAGCATATAATCAGGAAGAATCAAGAAAATTAAGGTGAGCCATGAATGCATGTCCTGTTTGCGGCGGAAAAAAATTCAGGTTTCTTTTTGATAAGGAAGGCAGTGGAAGAAAGATATTTTCTCTTTATAAATGTGCCGGATGCGCTCTGGAACTTCTGCGTCCATTCCCTTCCGATGCGGAAATTGACGGCTGTTATCAGGGAGATTATTTTACGAAACGTACTGACCGCGGGTATGATGATTACTTTTCCGAAAAAGTCCGTTTGGAAATTGAGAGAGTTTTCAGGCTTAATCTCCGTGATCTGGATTTTAATGATTATGAAAAAACACTCGAAAAACCTTTTTCTCTCGATATAGGCTGTGCGGCCGGTTACTTCGTCGGTTATATGCATCAAAGGGGCTGGAATTCCTGCGGCATTGAAGTCTCTGAGCCATGCGTCGATTTTGCCAAAAAAAATAATCTCAATGTAATTAAGGGAGATTATCTTCAGACGGAATTTCCTTATAAATTTGATCTCATAACAATGTGGGCGACGATAGAACACCTTAAGAACCCGGATAAGTTTATCGAAAAAATATTTCATGATCTCAAGCCGGGCGGAATGCTTATTGTTTCTACATGCAGAAGGGGAATATCTTTTTCAAAACTATTCGGTAAAAAATGGCGGTTCTATAATTTCCCTGAGCATTTGTGTTTTTTTAATTCTAAAAATCTCAAGCGTCTTATATCTGAACGCGGTTTTTCTGTGAACAAAACAGTGACTTACGGAAGCGGGATCGGCAAGGGCCGGGACGTAAAAAAGAAGATTGCTGATTTTTTTGCTAAAAGATTTTTTTTAGGTGACATGATTCTTCTGTCAGCGCAAAAGAATCTGGTTCCGGAGGAGTTGGAATGTTTACAGAAGGAAGGATTGAAAGAATTCGTAGTATTGTCGCCGAAGCGAAATTAGCCGGAAAAAAAACGGCTTTTGTTCCCACTATGGGAGCGCTTCATGAGGGCCATTTGTCTCTTGTACGTGCCGCGAAGGAAAAAGCGGATTTCGTTGTAATGAGTATATTCGTCAACAGAATTCAGTTTAATGACATCAATGATTTTGCAAATTATCCTAAGACGCTTGAAAATGATTTGTCGCTTGCCCGCGAAAACGGCGTCGATCTTGTTTTTATTCCAGACGAGGATGAGATATATCACGATCATAAAACCTATGTGGATGTTGAAGGTCTTACCGAGGAGCTTTGCGGCGCGCACAGACCGGGTCATTTCAGGGGAGTGTTTACAGTAGTTTCAAAGCTTTTTAATATTGTTCAGCCTGATATTGCCGTTTTCGGACAGAAGGATATTCAGCAGGCGGTATCAATTGAAAAGATGGTAAGTGATTTAAACTTTCCGATAGAAATAATAGTTGCACCGATAATCCGTGAGAGTGACGGGCTTGCGAAAAGTTCGAGAAACGTCAGACTTGATGCAGTTCAGCGAAAGAATGCGGTTTCGATTTTTAATGCGCTTTCTTCCGTTGAAAAAATGATTGAAGGCGGTGTTTATGATTATCAGAAGATGTATCATGAAGCCGAAAAAATAATTCTGGAAGCGTGCGCTGAAAAAATAGATTATATAACTCTTGCTGATTATCATTCTCTCAGGCGCATTGACAGGATTAAACACAAGGCGGTTTTTGCTGTTGCCGCGTATTTCGGCGGAGTACGCCTCATCGACAATATGATAATAGATTTTGACGGAGAAAAAATAAAATGCGTTCTTTGATTTTAGTTTTAACAGCTTTGGTTTTGTGTTCGTGCAATTCTGCTGATGATGTTTATAAAAAAGCAGCCAGAGCTTATGCAGAAAAGGACGCTGCAGTATTTGAAAAATGTTTAAGCACAGCAAGCTTAAGTAAAACAGTTTCTGATATTGAAATGATTAAGCAGCTGTCCCCTGAAGCAAAAAAGGAACTGCAGGCCGGGTCAAAACATAAGATGAAAGATGATTCTGTTAAAGAATATCTTTTGTTTCAGATGAATGTTACGGGCGTTGATAACAGTTTTGAAGACCGATTCGGCAGTAAAGTCAAAACCGTTTCAGTTAATGGAAATGAAGCGGAAGTTCTTAATGAAAACGGCGTAATCGTAAAGCTGATAAAGGAAAACGGCGAATGGAAAATTGATTTATAAACCAGGATTGATGATTGTCATTGTGGTGATGACAATCGCCACTTATCATATCAGTGTTTTTGTGTTTTATTAGCCGGAAAGAGGTTAACAATGAAAGCAAAAATAATTATTATGATGTGCCTTTTATCGGCGGCAATATCATGCTCGAAAAAGGCTGATGTCCCGGGCATCAGTCTTTTCAACTACGGCAGTATCCCTCAAACGGAAATTGAAACTGTTTCAGGCACAAGAATTTATATTGATATTGCCGATCCCCAGATGGTAATCAAGCCGCCTAAGGCAGAAGACATTCTTCTGATTACACATTCCCATCATCCCGATCATTATAATTCAGTATTTGCCGATTCATTTCCGGGAAAAAAATTAATTGCCGAAGAAGGGAATATTGAAACAGCCGGATGTAAGATTACCGGAATTAAAGCAATTCATAATATCGGAGATCCGTATCTTGCGAAGGGCGGAACAGATTATATCTTTTTGATCGAAGCCGACGGAGTCAAGATAGCTCATTTCGGGGATATCGGTCAGGAGTCATTTTCTGATGAACAGTTATCTCTTTTGAATGGACTTGATGTTGCACTTATGCAGTTCGAAAATCAGTATAGCGGAATGCCTGCAGGAAGCGATAAAGGATATAATCTCATAAAACAGATTCAGCCTAAAATAATTATTCCGACTCATGTTCAGGATGCTTCAATAAAAAAAGCCTGCGGAATATGGAAACCCTATTTTTCTGTTAAAAACGGCGTTAAGATAACGAAAGACATTTTGCCTGGTTCAACTTCATTCATGCTCATGGGATATAATGGATCGATATATTCGAAAGAATTAAATGCACAGAGCTGGGATAACTGAAATATATATTTCTTTATAAAATGATAGTTATGACTGCGCGGCAGTAAGCCGCGCATGGCGTTTAAGTTATGATTATTCCGCACTCATAAAAAGCTTGCTTATTTAACCTGATTTGTTTCATTAAATTATTATAATAAATCAGGAAACAAAAATGAAAATATTATTTATCGGCGGAACGGGAACCATCAGCCGCGCAGTTTCGGAGAAAGTCATCGAAGAAGGCCATGAGCTCTATCTTTTAAACAGGGGTAACCGCGATCTTCCAGAAGGTGCCCTAAGCATAAAGGCGGATATTCATAATATTGATGAAGTTTCCGCAAAAATCAAGGACATGAGATTTGACTGTGTAGCGGATTTCATAGCTTTTACGCCTGAAAATGTTGAACGCGATTATAATCTTTTCAAAGATAAAACCAGTCAGTATATTTTTATAAGTTCCGCTTCTGCGTATCAGAAACCGGTTGGAAATTATCTCATTAATGAAGGAACACCTCTTTGCAATCCGTACTGGGAATATTCACGCAATAAAATCGCATGCGAGGATGTTCTTCTTAAACTATACAGAGAGAAAAATTTTCCGGTAACGATTGTCCGCCCGAGTTATACTTACGATGAAAGAAGCATTCCTTTAGCCGTCCACGGCAAAAACGGAAGTTATCAGATTATCAAACGAATGCTTGCAGGAAAGAAAGTTATTGTTCAGGGTGACGGGACATCGCTTTGGGTGATGACTTATAATAAGGATTTCGCGAAAGGTTTTACCGGACTCATCGGAAACATCCGTTCAATTGGAGAGTCCTTTCATATTACTTCTGATGAAGTACTTACATGGAATCAGATTTATACCGCTCTTGCAAATGCTCTCGGTGTTGAATACAAGCCTTATTATGTCAGTTCGGATTTTCTTGCTAAATGCGGCAGTTATGATTTTACAGGAAGTCTGACCGGTGATAAATCAGCTTCAGTAGTTTTTGATAATTCAAAGATCAAGAAACTGGTTCCTTCGTTTTGTTCTACGGTGCGCTTTGATCAGGGAATGCGTCTTGCCGTAGACTACATCATGAAGCATGAAGAGTGCCGCAAAGAAGATGCAGAATTTGATAAATGGTGTGATAATGTCATTGCCGTTTTAGATGAATCTGCCGAAAAATTAAAAAAGATGTAAGGAGGAATTATGTTTATTGCCGCTGTTATATTACTTACAATATCTGTGATATTTTTCGGAGTATGGGTTCACGCAATGTTTGCTATGGTAAAACAGAAGAAGCCAAAATTCCAAAAAGTAGACAGAGAAACAAAAACTTCAAAAAGCTCAATAGGTCTGACAGGTTTTTCCAAAGAAGTATCTTTCGTGAAAGAAAAAGGTTATGAAGCAGAAATGAAATCCGCGATGACATATAGTGAAATTGCCGAGGGAATCAAACGGAAAGATCCCAATGTCTTTATATTTCTGCGGATAATGATCGGTTTCGGCGTCGGCATTCTTGCGGGTCTCGCCTCAATTGGTTTATTTGTAGCAAGTTACGGAAATTCTGACGGATATTTTATTCTCGGTGTGTCATGCTTCTTTACATTTACATTTCTGTTTATAATAATAAATCAAAGGATTAAGAACAAAAAATCAGTATAAGTATAAGTATATTGATTCTAAGCCCTCTCCCTTTGGGAGAGGGCACGCGGTAGCGGGGTGAGGGGAATAACATTAACTTTGCATTTTCAATAATATCTTCAATATTCTTTCTTTCGGAACATCTTTATTCTTTACCATAGTATCATAATCTTCATCATAATATTCGAGGTCATATCCAGTACTCTCGACACTTATCTTTTTTTCGCCGATGTAATCGAAGATTTTTTTAAACCAATCCGGATTCAAGTCCCGTGCATTGACTTCAAATGCGCAATAAGTTCCCTGTTTTCTGATAAATTGAGTATACCCTTCATTGCCGACAAAACTGTTTACGGGAGCCAATGGCGTGTAGCTGAAACTGTTGTCTGTAAAATCCGTATCAATCGCCATGAAATGTTCGTGTTTATCGATGTTTTTAATATCTGCTTCGCATACTTCTTTATGAAGCTTTCCGAAATCGGTTTTGTCTGCATCTTTAAAAAAGATTACTGTTTTTACTCCGGCGTATTTCTGTTCTTTAAGTTCAATGACTTCATGTTTTATCATTTTCTATTACCTCTTTTGTTTCATTAAACATTGCAAAACTAAACAAATGTTAAGTCAAGTTAATAATTAGTTTATACGCTTTAAAAATTTGCGTGAATACGCCCGCCTGCTTTTCGGGATATGAAGATTGTTAGTAATAATTAATTATTCCGGACCTATGACGGCAGTTTCTTTATTCTCGGGCATGAAGCGTACTTTTAAGAAAGCGCCGGTCCGACAATCACGCATTCGAAATCTTTCTCGTTATATTTGACTTTAACAAATGATCCCTTGCTGTATTTTGGAATATCTAATATCGAAACAGTCTGCTGTGCTTCAGAAGTAAAGGGCATTAGATTTTCGGGATAAACTTTCAGGCTGAAATCAAGAACCGGGTTTTCGTTGATTCTTGTTCCGGATTCTCTAACCGAAAGAATTTCAGCACGGGCTTCCTTGCCCTTTGACATAAGTGAATAATTTTTTAAACTGCCGGCAACAAGAGAAGCAAACATCAGACCAAGGAATAGTATGAGAAAAAAGACAGCGATAAAAAAGGGCCAGCAGTAAAGAAGTAATTCTGAAACAGTTACGGGTTCTTTTGCTCCGAGAGCAATAAGCCAGACTGCTCCGAAAATTCCGAACAGGCAAAGAAGTAAAAACGAGCGGCTGCTGATTCTGTTTATTTTCTTTATTGTCGCGCGTTTCACGGATGCCTCCTCAAGTTTGGTTCTAATAAAAAAAATGCTGATTAATCTGAATTTCTAAATGTTTTAATTTATTTGTCAATGAAAAGAGTTATTGATGTCGCAAGCAAAGGCTTCGCCTTTGTGATTCGTTGTTTGCATGGATCATGCAATAATATTCAAAGGGCGTTCCTCGCCCTTTACCTGGTTTTCGCATGGTCTCATGCGATAAGATCAAAAGGGACCGGGCTTCAATCGCCAGCCCCGCCCCTTTTGAAATCCCCGCCCGCTCTTTGTCGCGACAGAACTATCGCGCATTACTTCGTAATGGCTGCGATAGTCTGCGCTGAAGATGTGTCCGACTTCATCGGACGATTTAGGTGTTCTTGATATAATTGATTTTTTGCTTAAGCATAAAATGAATGAGAGATAGCCCTCTCCCGGGAAAGGTTTTTTTTTGGCTTTGCCAGTTAGAATTTCATTTTGGGAGAGGGCACGCGGCAGCGGGGTGAGGGCACACTTCTTTGTCCCCGGCATTTGATTTAATTTGAAGTTGACAGTTGATAATAGCTTCATTCTAAATACTTTCCGGAGAAACTTTATGAAAAATATTGTTTTTATAGTGAACCTTCTTCTTTTCCTTTTAGTATTATCATGTAAGAAAGTAAACTCTGAAGAGCATCAGATTGAAGATAAGTCGATCTATCAAAAAAAAGTTCTTCCTTCAAATTATGATTATACGCAGATAGAAGGAGAACCTTTACGTCTCAGTCTAAGTTATATTCATCCTTCTGTTTATTTCAAAATTGCCGAGGAATCAAATATTGATGTTTCTCTAAAAGAGAAAAAACTGATTTTAGAAAAAGCCGGCGGGGCAAAAAATATTGAGTCATATAAGATTTATTTAGAAAGAAATTCAGATGAAGATATTGATAATTATCTTAATAAAAATGTTCATTTATTAGATTTGAATAATGACGGATTAAATGACGTTGTAATATATTCTCATCCAATGTCTTTAGCTTCAATTGAAATATTTTTAGCAGACAAAAGCAATTTCTTTAAGATTCTTTCCTATACAGGGGGATATGCAGAAATTAAGTTTGATTATCTCATCGGGAAAAAGAATTACTTGATCGTTAAAGATTCTGAATCGGGTGGTGGTTTATTTTCTTATACTACAATTTATGAAATATCTAATGACAAAGCAGTTATGTTGGAAAGACGTGTATATAATTCTGAAACATTATTCCCAAAAGATTTTAAAAATTATGATAAAGCACAAGTAATAAAGGACTCCGATATATGGGCAGTTTGTGATAAAAATATAATTGAGGGTGAAGAAAGTCAATTTTACCGTGCGGCAACTATTCAAACTGATACTGTATGTTTTATTCTTAATTCACATAAAGAAGATGGTGTAGATTGGTTTTTCTGTATTTTCTCTTATAATTCTGAGAATTTTGAAGCTTTAAATACTTATCAAGGGTTTACTGGTGAAACATTCTATTACGGTTGGATAAAATCTGAAAATGTTAAAAAATGATAATTCAATATTTGATGAATTGATTCTTTGTGATCTGTTCATATGGATTATATTAAAATGGTGTAATTAATTTAGTTTATAACACTCAAAGATATTGATTGAATTTGGAAAAGCTTAACTTTTTATAAAAATATATATTATAAATAAGATCGTTAATTAATAATAAGGATAATCAATTTGACTACAAGTTCTGATAATGATTATGTACTAACAAAATCTATAAAAAAGGGTGATACAACAATTAGTTCAGTCTTTAATGATTTCGTTGAAAGAATCAATTCAGAATTTTCAGTAAATGTATTAAATGTAATTTTAGATTATCTTTATATTAATAATTTTAAAAATCCTCGATTAAATATTATCGTTGAGAATTTCGATGACTATATCAAGTTTTACAAATCTCCATATAATTTTGATAAAAAGATTGAGCGGAAGATTAAAAAAATATTTGAAGTCAGTTTTGATACTTCTAAAGTTATAAATTATAACAAATTATTTGTTATTGCTAGTAATTTTCGAAATGTTGCAATTGATGAGGCTCATAATAAAATATCAGAAGAAAAGCTTCAAGATATTGCACAAGTAATAGATAAAGATAATATCTGGTTAATAAGAAAATATGGATCTTGTATCACAGTATTTTTGTATAAAGAAAAAAATTACAGCTACACTAATAAAAAAGATATCCTAAAACAATTTACAGAACTATATTTTCCTCTACTAAAAAAATTCGATGAGTTTAATTATTGTAAATTTTCCGATCTTAAAGTTGATTTTGATACAAAAGAAAATTTTGAAAAAAATTATCAAGGAAATTGGTATTATTATTGCAAATAAACTCCAATCGCTTTTTCCGATAATACTCAGGATAAAATGGAAGATTCTGTAATTTCATTATTAATTCCAAAAAGATCAATATAGATGATGATTGCTTCTGTATATTCATTATTCATCATGTGAAGCCCCCCCCTTCTTGTTAGTAAAAAATATAAAGTCAATAATCACAGTTATTAAATTGAATCTGCAGTAAAAGAGCTATGCTGGAAGTAGAGATTCAATGAGAAAATACTGCAAGTATAAAGATAAGAAATTTCTCCAATGTTTTGTAATGTTCTATGGATTAAATTTAATTACTTTTAATTCCATTTTGTTGTTAATAATTCCAATTGTTTTCTTGTCTCGAATATAATAACTGGAATCTTCTTCGATATGTGCAATTACGCGGGACTCATTTGTTTTTAGATTAAGTACTTTTAAATCAGCTGTTTTTTTGTCGTTATTGTTTACATCAATGAAAAACAAGTAATTAAAATTATCATCAATTTCAATTTTTGATTCATTGACGAGCAGCTCCGGAATTGGGATATCTCTAATTGAATCATCTTCTGTATCGATAATTTTAATTGTATTACATGTAAGTTGTGAAGGAGTATACATCAAGGCAATTTTAGTTGAAGCCATTTTCAGAATAGAAATATTGCTGCTAAAGGTATACTTTTTTGTTATCTTTGAATTTGAAGTAGAGACTACATTTATTGTTCCGCTTTCAGTAGAACTCTCGGTAATAATGACGACGTTTTTGTTGTCGATCGACGGTTTAAACCCGTAAACTGCCCCTTGATAAATTACTTTTTTATTTTCCCCAAATTCTATCGTCGATTGATTTGAAGGGATATCCTTTGGGTTTGACCACAATAATATCTGCCCGGCGTTATAATGTAATTGAACCAGATTTTCTGATGAATAATTATTAATTGTACTGAAATGCTTTACGAGTTCCGAGTTTACATTGTAAACTTTAAATAAATCCATTTTATTGTTTCTTATCCGGCACAGGAGAATAATAAAGTCATCATCATATCTGTCTATAAATACATTAGAAAATATTTGATCGTGTTTTGATAATGGATTAACTTTAGTTCCTGAAAATAAAATACATGTGCAGAAAAAAAGTAAAGACGGCAACAGTAATAATTTTTTCATAACAACTCCTTTATATTGTACTGAATTGATTGCAGTTCTGCAGTCATATTTTCTGCAAAATATCAATTAGATGAATGTACTTGATCTGTCTCGCTTCAAATAATTTGAACATTTTGAAAATAAATTAAGAGGCAAACTCCATGCATTCCTTATTTTTTGCCACTCGGCATTTTTTTGCAAGCATTAACTTGCTTTTACGCTCATTAAGTATGTTTTTATCACGTCCAAAAAACATATCAGACGGACGAAGATAGTTTATACCCGAATGAAGTCTGGCATAATT
This sequence comes from Spirochaetota bacterium, assembly GCA_029554345.1. Taxonomy (GTDB): domain Bacteria; phylum Spirochaetota; class UBA4802; order UBA4802; family JAFGJZ01; genus JAKJGA01. Next base: position 46,167 of record JAKPJF010000021.1, read on the forward strand.
GTATTCATAAACATAATCATT
>JAKPJF010000023.1 GCA_029554345.1 Spirochaetota bacterium
TAAATATTTTATTGAACCGAACATTACTCCGATTAAACTCAGCCCTGATTTTATAAATGCGGCGATTTCTTCTTGTCCCGAACTAGCCCAAGTTAAAGAGAAGCGCTATCTCGAAGTTCAAGGTTTAAATGAACGCGACGCGATCATCATTTTACAAAGCAAAGACTTAGCGAAATACTACGATGACGCCGCTAAGTACACAACCTATTATAAGTCACTAGCGAACTGGGTGACCGGCGAAGTCATCGCCTATTTAAATAAGCGCAACATCCCGATTGAAAACTTCTTTATCTCACCCGCCCAACTCGCAACGCTCGTTAACATGATCGAGAAAAACGAAATATCCAATAAGCAGGGAAGAGATATCTTTCAGGAGATGCTAACAAACTCAACAAACGTCAAAGAAGCCAAAGAAAAACTTAACATTGGCACACAGATAAATGATGATAGTGTTATCCTTGCTTATGTAAACGAAGTTCTTAATGCTTTTCCGGATTCGATCAAAGATTATAAAGACGGAAAAGATCGGGCTCTTGGTTTCTTGGTCGGCCAGGTCATGAAAAGATCACAAGGAAAAGTTAATCCCGGATTAACATCAAAACTTCTTTTAGAAGAATTAAGGAAAAGGTAGAAAATTATGAAAACAGTTTTAGTTACGGGTGGAACAGGCTTTATCGGCTCTCACACGAGTGTCGAACTAATTCAGGCTGGCTATGAAGTAATCATTATTGATAGCCTCGTCAACTCGAAAATATTAGTGTTGGACCGAATTCAAAAGATAACGGGCATTAGACCAATCTTTTATCAGGTTGATCTTAGAGACGAAGCGAAAGTAATCGAAGTCTTTAAGAAACACAAGATCGATGCCGTCATTCATTTTGCCGGCTTAAAAGCGGTGGGTGAGTCAGTCGAAAAACCAGAGCTATATTATGATAACAACATCGGCTCCTCGAAAGTTTTATTAAAGGTTATGAAGAAGTTTGGCATTAAGAACATCGTCTTCTCATCTTCTGCGACCGTTTATGGTGTTCCGGATCACGTCCCGCTTTATGAAAGCGACCCGATTAAAAAGGCCACGAATCCTTATGGACAGACGAAGATTGAAATCGAGAAGTTGCTACAAGCTGAATATCAAAAAGACAAGAGCATGAATATTGTCATTCTTCGTTACTTTAATCCGATTGGGGCGCACGCAAGTGGCTTAATGGGCGAAGACCCCAATGATATTCCGAATAATTTGATGCCTTACGTCACCCAAGTAGCGATCGGCAAAAGACCACACTTAAATGTCTTTGGCGATGACTATAAAACACCTGATGGCACTGGAGTGCGCGATTACATCCATGTTGTTGATCTTGCCAAAGGCCACCTCGCGTCTTTAAAAGTAATTAAAGACAAGTTGGGCTTGAAGATATATAATCTTGGCACCGGAAAAGGAACATCAGTCCTGGAATTAGTCAAGGCATTTGAAAAAGTTAATGGCATTAAGATTCCTTATGTTATCGGTCCGCGGCGAGACGGCGATATTGACGAAAACTACGCGAACTGCGATAAAGCCTTAAAAGAGATTAACTGGAAAGCGAAATTAACGATTGAAGACTGCTGCCGCGATGCTTGGAAGTGGCAGAAGGATAACCCGAATGGTTATGAATAAAGATTAGATAACTTATAATAGAAAAAGAGGAATTAGATATGGCAAGAGATAAAATTAAGATGACATACAAAAACGGCGAGGAGCTGTTTGGCTATTCGTGGACAATCGAAAAGCCCATCGCTAATGTCGTTATACTAACAGGGATGGAAGAACATTCACTTCGCTATGATCATTTCGCTAATTTTCTAAATGATAATGGTTACAATGTGTATTGCATTGACCATTATGGTCAAGGCGAGAATGCGAACGAACCAGAACAATTAGGCGTTTGGCCGGTTTCGGGATTTTCAAAAACAGTAAAAAACGCTGATGAATTAGTAGAAAAACTTCGCGTCTCTGTTTTACCGACTTACTTATTTGGTCATTCGATGGGCAGCTTTATCGTTCAAGATTATATTCAAAGATACACCGAACACGTTAACAAAGTTATTTTAAGTGGGACGAATGGTCCTAATCGCTTAATGATTGGCATTGGCTATTTCTTGTCGCGTTTGCTCGTTAATAAAAAAAATCGCAGTAAACCCTCAAAGTTCTTAAGAAATCTGATGCTGGGACCCTACACGGCAGCCATTAAAGATCATAAAACAAAGACTGATTGGCTGAGTGTTAACGAAGAAAATGTTCGTCGTTATAACGAAGATCCAAAATGTGGTTTTTTGTATGAGTCAAAAAAGAGTTTTTATCGGGAGTTTCTTAAAGGCCTGAATCGTCTGCATAAGCCGAAGTTTATGAGAAAGATTCGCCAGGACATGTCGATTCTTCTTATCGCGGGAGAAGGAGATCCTGTGGGCAATAAATCTAAGGGGCCAATGAAACTTGCAAAACTATATAAGAGACTTGGCATTAAGGATGTTGAAACCATTATTTATCCGAATATGAGACATGAAGTTTTAAACGAAACCGATAACAAAAGAGTTTATGCAGATGTTTTGGCGTTCTTAAAAGAAGAGCACGCGAAAGCGGAAGCGATGATTAAGTAATTGGAGAAAAGAAATGAATCTTGATGGGAAAGTTTTATTAATAACAGGTGGCACGGGCTCTTTTGGAAACGCTGTTGCGAAAAGGTTTTTAAAGACAAGCATTAAAGAAATTCGCATTCTTTCTCGCGATGAAAAAAAGCAAGACGACATGCGGAAGTTATATAATGACTCCAAACTCAAGTTTTATATTGGCGACGTTAGAGACTACAATTCTATTGTGGGCGCATTTAAAGGTGTTGATTACGTTTTTAGCGCAGCCGCGCTAAAACAGGTTCCTTCTTGCGAATTTTATCCGATTGAGGCAATGAAGACAAATGTCGTCGGAAGTGATAACGTCATTACTGCTTGCGTCGAGAATCATGTTAAGAAAGCGATTTTCTTATCTACTGATAAAGCTGCTTATCCGATTAATGCCATGGGTATCACGAAGGCTTTGATGGAAAAAAACGTAGTTGCGCGTTCAAGACAATTGCTTCCTCAAGATACTGTATTATGTTTAACTCGTTACGGAAACGTAATGGCGAGCCGTGGTAGTGTTATCCCGCTATTTTTGGACCAAATTAAAGTTGGTAAGCCAATTACCATTACTAATCCTGATATGACCCGTTTCATGATGACTCTTGATGATGCTGTTGACCTAGTTCTATATGCTTTTGAACACGGAGAACAGGGTGATTTATTCGTTCAAAAAGCTCCGGCTGCGACAATCGAAACTCTTGCAGACGCCGTGCTTGAGTTAACAGGATCCAAAGTAGGAAAATCATATATTGGCACAAGGCATGGAGAAAAACTATTTGAAGTTTTAGTGACATCCGAAGAAATGGCTAGAGCGGAAAATCTGCCTGGTTTTTTCTGCATTAAAGCTGATAATAGAGACCTTAATTATGATAAGTTTATTTCTGAAGGCAAAACGTTGTTTGATATGGAGTCTCAATATACTTCACATAACACAGAAAGACTTGATATCGAAGGTATGAAAAAGCAGTTACTGAGGTTGGATTTATTTCAATAAAATATGAAAGTATTAGTCACTGGTGCGAATGGTTTTATTGGTAAAAATCTTTGCATTGAATTAATGAACAAAGGTCACATCGTCTTATCTTATGATATTGATAAAAGTAATGAAGATTTAGTCAATTACATTAAAGCAGCTGATTTTATAATTCATCTTGCCGGCATTAACCGCCCGCTCAGCAAAGCTGAGTTTTATGA
>JAKPJF010000043.1 GCA_029554345.1 Spirochaetota bacterium
ACCAGAGGTCAGTAAATATTTCTTAATCGCTGGAAAATTCTCGATATCATAATTCCTGCTTGGAAAGGTGCATATCAGAAATAAGTTAGCAAATTGATACCCATATCGCTTAATATCTCTGCCTCTTAAAATCGGTCGAATAATTTCGGCAGAGTTAGGATCTTCGGCTATTAGTTCATCTTTCTTTTCTCCCGAGATAATGAAGGCTTCATTAAAACCCGTTTTTATTCCGTAGTTTATCTGAATATTCCAATCTTTAAGAGGTACTCCTGCTTCTTCAATTTTGTTTTTTATTCTTTGCTCGATACCCGAAAGAATACTCCAGCTTTTGTTGATAGAGAAATTATTTAAAGTCTGATTCTGCTCAATAAAAACGCTCCTTTTTTATAATGAATATAAAAAAGGATGGTAATTAAAAATGAACTTCGGCTACATTAGAGTCAGCAGTGATAAACAGACGGTCGAAAACCAACGATATGAAATCCATAAGTTTGCTCAAAAGCAAAACATCGTAATCGATAATTGGATCGAAGAGACAATAAGTGGAACAAAAAACTATGATAAACGCGCGCTTGGAAAACTATTGAAAGAAGTGGGAAAGGATGACCTCATTATCTGCGCAGAGCTATCCAGACTGGGAAGAAATTTATTTATGATCATGGAGATTTTAAATATCTGCATGACAAAAGAATGTAAAGTATGGACAATCAAAGATAATTATCGGCTAGGTGAAGATATTCAAAGTAAAGTTTTAGCGTTCGCTTTTGGCCTTTCGGCTGAAATAGAGCGAAATTTAATTAGCCAAAGAACAAAAGAAGCATTAGCAAGGAAAAAATCTGAAGGTGTTATCCTTGGAAGGCCAAAAGGGAGGAAAGCTAATCATCTGAAATTATCAGGAAAAGAGGTCTTAATTAAAGAGCTGTTGAGTCATGGTACTTCAAAAAGTGAAATTGCACGAATCTTAAAGGTTAATAGAATGACTGTTGCTTCTTTTATAATTTTGAATCAACTGATGTAATTAGTTCAGCAGTGAAAAATTTCAACTTTTTCAACACAACAGCTTTTATAGGAGGCCTTAAAACGAAAAAAGCCTTAGATATAATTCCAAGGCTTTTTCATAATTAAATTCCAAATCCCATCTGTCCCTCCGGTACTACCTCCTTTCTTCGTGTCCGTCTGACCACCACCGTCTTCTGGCTTACCCAATCGTCCCAGGTCATTACTTTCGGACCAGGAATGATCACTGCACTCGGGGTCGTCAGGCTGCCCATCGGATTGTGGCTAACCTGTAGATCATCGGCAAATAAAGTCTGTAGATCTGAGAGCTTCGCACCCTCTAGCACATCGCGAGCGAGCTGAGTGAGAAAGTCGCCCTCCTCCTCTGGAACAATCGCACCTCCGACCTCATCCCCATAGACGAGCTGGGCGGCCTTCATCTTTTTTCCCATCAGGGCCAACGCTGTTGCTTCCATCGCCGACGAGTAAACCGAGAAAATCGCTTTGAC
>JAKPJF010000047.1 GCA_029554345.1 Spirochaetota bacterium
GTCTTTGCTGAAAAAAAATCTTTGGGCTGTTCACGCAGTTTTATTTTCTCATCTAAAATTTCGGCGAGTTTTTCCTGAGCTTCGGAATTAGATTTAACGAATTCACCGATCGTTCTATCAGAATCTAGACGGATGCGGTTAACCAGAAACGCAATTTTTTCACGTGCATTTTCACTCGCCGCCGCACCAGCACTCATCCGTTCGCCGTTAAGCGAACGCTTCTCTCGGGCAAAATCAAGCGGAACTCCGCTGCGGTCATATTTTGCGGAATAATGACTTTCAGCCCTTATAATCCCGTTCTGCCACAGAACTGAGGCGGAATCCTTGGGTTTATAGGCCGCAAAAACAGACGATGATAATAAAATTACAAAAAGGAACAATATTTTTATGGTGCTCACTCTTACTCTCAAAACGGTTTAATTAAGCCGGATAAGAACCGCTCGATTGATTATCGGAATAAACACACATAAAAATAAACTTAAGAGAAATTAATTAATAGTTATATTTCCGGACTTTTCTTCTTCACACATGGATTTTTTCCAGCCAGTTCCGCCCGAAATTTTTACTTTTCCGTTTCCGACAGAATATATTCGAGCAGAAGGAATCGCGTCAACACCGGTAATTTCTACTGTTGATTCGTCTTCCGCAGTTATTGACGGAAAAGAACCGTCTTCGGCAAGCGTAACGCCGTTGAGCTTCAAAACCGCAGTATCATAAGCCTGCGCAAGATCGGCAAGAAGAGTCACATTTGCACCGAATGTCAATGTCGCGCCGTCCCAAACATTCGCCTCAACTACTTTTACTGTTCCGCTGAATGTTACGCTTGAAGTACTTCCGGACACATACGTATTGATGTAAGTTATCTGAGAATCAGTAAATGAGAATTTCAATGAACTGACATTAATGTTTCCAGTTTGAAGTGAATCTGAAGTTATATTATCATTTATAGTAACATCTCCCACATCTTCAAGATGCAATGCCAGAACAATGTCAGTTGCGTCCTTTACGCGAAGATCAGTGCTTCCCGCTATATCGAGCTGAAAGCCCCATACATCGGATGAAGATATTTTAACAGTTCCGGTTGACGCTGCCCCGGACTTGTATGTAAAAGTTCTGGTTATATTGCTGCCGGAAGCGAGCTGTCCGTCGAGAAGAGAAACGGTTCCGGAATCCGAAAAAAAGAGAACGATGTAAAC
>JAKPJF010000100.1 GCA_029554345.1 Spirochaetota bacterium
TCTGCCATAAGAAAAATTCTGCTTTATTAATACTGAAGAGCCTTTTGATTCTGAAAAATATTTTTTAACCAAACGCTCGGCTTCTGAAATATCAAAATTTCCGGCAATGGAAATTACCGCCTTATCGTTGCGGTATTCCCTCTCATAAAAATTCATGAGTTTTTCGCGTGTGATAGAAGCTATGCTTTCACGCGTTCCCAGAATATTATGAGCCAAAGGATGACCGGCAAACATGCTTTCGGTAAACGTATCAAGAACATGCTCATCGGCATAATCTTCATACATTCTAATCTCTTCAAGAATAATCCCTTTCTCCTTTTCAATGTCAGTTTCAAGAAAAAGAGAATTATAAAACATGTCGGAAATAAGTTCGAGACTCATCTCCAAATGATCTGCAATAATATTGATATAATAGCAGGTATATTCCTTGTTGGTAGCTCCGTTATGCTGACCGCCTACGCGGTCAACCATACGTGCCATTTCCTGAGCGGAATATTTTGCCGTGCCTTTAAAGAGCATGTGCTCAAGAAAATGAGCATAACCGCATTCATTGGCATTCTCATCTCTTGACCCCGTTCTAAGCCACAGCCCGCTTGATACGGAAACCACACCGTCTACTTTTTGAAGTAAAACGGTGATTCCGTTGGATAAGGTAAATTTACGAAACAATTATTCAGTCTCCGCTTCCGGTGCAGGCATTGCATCTTTTCTCGAAAGATCAAGTCTTCCGGTTTTATCGATGTTTAGAACTTTTACTTTTACGGAGTCGCCTATATTGACTACATCAGTAACATTCGCAACACGCTTATGATCAAGCTTGGAAATATGAAGGAGACCTTCTTTTCCAGGAAGAACTTCAACAAAAGCGCCGTATTCCATAACGCGTTTAACAACACCGTCATAAATTTTTCCGGCTTCAACTTCGGCAACCGAAAGCTGAACCATGCGGACAGCCTTTTCAAGAGATTCAAGATCAATCGCGTAAACGGAAACTTCACCGTCTTCGGCAACATTAACATCAGCGCCTGTAGATTCAACAATGCCTCTGATATTTTTTCCGCCTGGCCCGATAAGCCCGCCGATCTTATCCTGAGGAATGCTGACTTTCTTGAATCTTGGAGCATAAGGTGAAAGTTCCTTGTTAGGCTCAGAAATAACTTCATTCATCTTTTCAAGA
>JAKPJF010000102.1 GCA_029554345.1 Spirochaetota bacterium
CTTTTCCGCACCCTCAAGAAAGGCTTTCACCATAAAATGAGTATTTCCCTTTTCCGCGCGCGGACTGCCGTTAAACACAGTTATTTTCATTTATATTCTCCAAAAAACTAGTGCGCAAAAGCGCGTATCTGACATTGAAAACACGATTGAAAGTAAAGCAATTGAAATATTTAACACATTAATGATTTAATCAACTCACATTATACTCAAATTCTTAACCGAATCCTCAAAACAAATACACTTTTATACTAAACTTTTTTTATAACTTTTGATTGCTGTTCTATCAATTATCTTTCAATATCTGAACTGACCCCATAAAACTGTAGTGACAAAATAACTCAGATTTATATAATAATAACATGATAAAAAGAAACCATTTCAACTAAGAATACATGAGAAAATTGGGACTTGAACTCTCATCCGGAATAACAACGGCTGGTGCTATGTCAAATCGTGAAGGAATTTCCCCAACTACTTTTTATAAGTGGCAGGACAAGGTTCAGAGTGGCAGCGTAACAACTGATTCGCGGCATAACTATAAGAAATATTCGAACATTCCAAAGGATATTTTAACAACAGGAATCAATCAGGTTATAACAGGTGATGATACCACGTATAATATAAAAGGGAAAGATCATTTTTGCGCGGCCTTATTAGATCGTTATAATCATGAAACAATAGGTCGAGCTGTTTCAGACAAAAATGATACCGAGTTTGTACTTACAGCATTGGGAAATGCGCATTTTAATCTACCGGATCTTAACGTATGTATTCACTATACGTAGGCTGATGTTAGATATATTTCGGGTCCTTATGTGAATCGTGTTAAAGAGCTTGTAATGAAGATTTCAATGAGTGTTTGAAATGCTTATTAATATGCACATTCTGAATTGTTCAAAAGACTTTAAAAAGACAGAAGATAAATATTTCAGAATATAAAAAAGGAGGAATCAGCAGAATCTATATTTAGATTTGTAGACTTTTATAACAGATATAGACCGCATTCATCTCTCGGAGGAATGACTCCGGTTGAGTTCAGAATGAGTCAGAATGTTTACAAAGAAGAATGATTTCCTTTACAGTTTTAGGGGTTCACTCCAAAATGCAGGAATAGTATTAAAATAAATGGGTATCGTATGAATTTAAATTTTTTATCAATTTTACCTTTGATTCAGTTTATATGTGTTATAGTTTCTGTGTTTCTATCTAATAAGAAGTTTAATGAATATAAAAAGATGCTAGAAATGCTATATCATGAAATATACAATAAATCATACAGAATCTGTGGATTAAAAGATTTTTTTTTAATAGGAATCCCTATAAAATTTTTCTTTTCGGTAGATAATAATGAAAATTCAGTTTTGTATTTACTGAGAAAAAAATCAAGATTTTATGCATTAGTTGCTTTTTTATCCTTTCAAGGTTTTATAATAACATGCTTTATATTATTGATAATAATTGAGTAACTATGATAGAATAGATTCAATCTGTTTTTGAAAACGTAAATTTATTATCTTTGCCAGAATCATTTCAAAATCAAACTGAAGTGTCGTTAAACACTTTTACGGGATAGAATAATCAAAAGCTCTCTATGCTTCTAAAAAAAGAAAAGATAGAAGACCTTGAATTTATGGAAGTAGAATCCGGAGATAAAGAGTTTAGTGCAATAGTAATGGAAGAAGATGACAAGGCGAAGAAGAATATAATTTCGAGATAAAGAGAACGGATAAACTGAGACTCATGGAAGGAATGCAGAGAGTTGAGGAGATTGGAGGGATTTCTTTGAACAGAACTGAGCACAATGAAGCAGAAAAAATTACGCGTATGCTGAGCACAGCGAATAAACGCGTAATGATATTATAAGATGCATGATTTTAAAAATCACGAAAGTGCGCTAAGCACTTTAAATAAAGATAAATGAGAGAAAAAGAAGTTAAGGGGACTGGGGATATCCCCAGCGCCTTTTCTTTGCGGTTCTTTCTTTTGGGCGCTCAAAAGAAAGAACCAAAACCGGGGAAAGGGCGTGAAACGCCCTTTGTTCTTATCGCATGAGACCATGCGAACAAGAAATTACAAAGGCAGCAGGAACAATCCCTGCAAAGCGATGCCTTCAATATGCGATAGGAAGTCGCAACATAAGGCATCGAAAGTAGCCTTTGATTGTATTCCGACACTCGGGAAAATTTAGACATCTGATAATATATCGTCGAGGTCTTGGGTGTTCTGCGATGTTTCTTCTTCACTATTCTGCGGGTTTTTTTCGCTTCTTACAAGGCGGTATTCTCTATTAAAACTTAAACAAAATTTTTCTATTTTTTCTGGTGAATCAGTAAACATTATTCCGACTTCTCGTCCGTCTACTCTCGCAACTTTAGCTCTCAAGAATATTTTTCCGTCTTTGAATGGAAACATCAGTTCTATCTGATCATTTTTATTTATCGGTGATTGCCGCAAAAAACAAATTCCGGTTTCACTTACGTTTAAAACTGAAACCTGCGTCATAAAATCATCTGCAACAAAACGGTATTCTATAGTAAATTTATCGGTTTTTACTCTGTTCTGTTTCCGTCGTTCCATTCTCTGCATAATTATTCCGCATACACCATCGGGATTTCATCGCATTCATTCTGTTTTAT
>JAKPJF010000113.1 GCA_029554345.1 Spirochaetota bacterium
GGTAGAATTTTCTGTTATGACAGTCAGACTCAATAAATATCTCCGCGACAGCGGTTTATGCTCAAGGCGCAAAGCAGATGAATTTATTGCAAAGGGCTTTGTCAGTGTTGACGGGGAAATTGTTACGGATCTCGGAACAAAAATAGATCCACTTGTCAGTAAAGTTGAAATCAGTTCAGATGCGGAAAAAGAAACCGGTTCATTTAGATATATTCTGCTGTATAAACCCGTAGGTTATATTACAACAAGGAATGAATACGAAGGCAAAACCGTATTTGATCTTGTTCCTAATATCGAAAATCTTACATATTCCGGCAGACTTGATAAGGATTCAGAAGGACTTATAATTCTTTCCAATGACGGCAATTTTATTTACCATGTTGCCAATCCTGACAATGAAAAAGAAAAAGAATATTCTGTGACCGTTGATCATTTTATTTCCGATATTGATCTTGCAAAAATGCAGAATGGAATGCAGATTGAAGGAAAGCAGACAAAGCCTGCAGTTTGTGTCAGAACAAGTAAGCGCAGTTACAATATAACCCTTAAAGAGGGAATGAACCGTCAGGTCCGTAAGATGGCAGGAAAGGTTCATTGCAATATTCTTTCACTGAAAAGAATACGTATTGGCAATCTCACTGCCGGAAATTTAAAACCCGGTCAATGGCGTAATCTTTCAAAAGAAGAAGTCGCAGATCTTTTGAGAGCCGACTGATGATGAATTTTGTTTATAATATCAAAAAAAATTTTAATTTTGCGGGTAAAATGCTTCCGTTTATTCTCTGCATTTTTTCTTCTTTTTCTTTTTTGAATGCATCATCTGAAGATATCAAGAAAATAATCATTGAAGGGAAGACAGAAGAAATAAATTCCGGGCTTATTTCATCATGGGATGATCCGGAAGAGACTCCTTTGACTTTTGCCGCAAAAAATTCAGAAGAATCACTCCGTGCTTTGATTTTACTTAAAGCGGATATCAATAAAAAAAATTTTCATGGAGAAACTCCTCTTCTTGCCGCATGTAAATCCGGAAAATGGAATTGCGCGAGAATTCTTCTTTCTTCAGGCGCTAATCCCAACGTAAGAGATTCTTTAAATAAGACGCCGCTGTATTATGCATCAGCGAAGGATATAGAAACTGTTAAGCTTATAGTCTCAAAAAAAGGAAATGTTAATTCTTCGGATTTTCCTGCCTTAAATGCAGTTGAAAACGGTAAGACGGATATTCTTATATTTCTTCATAAGTCGGGTGCTAAGTTGTATTTAATAAAGAATCTGCTTCATGCTGCAGCGAAAAGCGGAACAAAAGATACTTTGTTTTATTTAGCATCCAAAAAAATGAATCTTAATGTTAAAGATCAATCCGGAGCGATTCCACTTCATATAGCTGTTGAAAACGGACGATATGATACGGCTGCTTTTCTCCTTTCACGGAAAAGTCCGGTTAACGCCGCGGATTACAGCGGAAGAACGCCTCTAATGCGTTACATAGAAAAAAACAATCCTCCTTCACTTGAATATCTTAATTTCCTTTATAAATGGAAAGCAAATTTCAAGGTTAAAAATAAAAACGGCGAATCACTTATTCATATTGCTCAAGCTGATAAAAATTTAATTCAATTCTATAGGTCAAAAGGTGCAGAGATAAACGCACGCGATAAATTCGGAAATACACCTCTTCATGCCGCTGTGACTGCGGGAGATTCTGCGCGGAGTTCAACACTGATTTCACTCGGTTGCGATGTTAATGCCCTGAACAATGTAAGAGTTTCGCCTTATGACATTGCTCTCAAATCCGATAATACCGAATTGTCTCTATTGCTTCTGAAACATGGAGCCCGCCGTTCTGTTTCTCCCGAGAATGCAAATCAGATTGTTCTTGCGAAAGCTGTTGCTAACGGAAACTCTGAACAGATCAAACAGCTTATTCCCTTAACAGCTGATGACGGAGTTGTTTCTGAGGATGTTTTACTTGCCGCCGCATGTCAGAGCGATTACGCAATATTTAAAATAATTTTCTCGCATCATTTGAAAGCATCTGATTCAGAATTTGAAAAAAAAATGTATGATTCGTTTCTTTCAAATGATTCATTTTTTTCCTTTGCTTATTCCGTTAAAAATTATGATCCGTTGCTTGTTGAAAAGAATAAAAACTTTTTTACAAAGACTCCGGTTGAAGTACTTAATATACTATTCAGAGCGAGAGGCTCAAACTTTTGTTCTGCGAACGGAATAACTCCGTTGATGACAGTTTCTGCGTTTGGAAATTCTGAAAGAGTAAAGTTCATTATTTCTAAAAGCGGCGATTTGTGGAAAAGGGATTCAGCAGGATATACTCCTCTGATCTATTCAATTCTTTATTCTAATGCCGAAACTTTTGTCTGTCTTACGGAAGCACGCGCGGATGTAAACAGAGCAGATTACAACAGATGGTCGCCTCTGTCCCATGCCGTAAGCTGCGGCAATTATGAAATCACAGAGAAACTGATTAACTCGGGAGCTGTACTTGACTGGGCCGGATATGACGGTCTGACTCCTTTGATGATTGCTTATATTAACCGCGACAGAAAAATAATTGATCTGCTAGAGAAAGCGGGTGCGCGAATTAGAGCAGAGCAGAATGTAATAATAAAAAAAAATCAACTGATTAAGGCGGCTTATGAAGGGGATTCTTTTTTTGCTGAACAGCTTCTTTCTGAAATAGATGATTATGATTTTAAGGACAAGAAGGGCAGAACGGCACTTGTCGCCGCATGCGAGAATTCAAAAATTACGATAGTCAAAACTCTTCTCGAAAAAAAAGCTTCAGTTAATGTTTTTACTAAAAATGGCGAAACGCCGCTTCTTATTTCCATCAAGAAGGGAGATACGGATATCATAAAGCTTCTTGTTGAAAAAGGAGCGGATATTAATGTTTATGATTCAACCGGAAAAACACCACTTATTGCTGCTGTTGAATCGGGTTCAGAAACAGATGCCGCTTTTTTGATTTCTAACGGTGCGGATGTTAACCGCAAAAGTTCAAGAGGAACCGCGCCTCTATTTTCAGCACTTACAGATTCACCTAAACATTTGAAAATGATTGCCCTTTTATCTGCCAAAGGAGCGGATCTGAATATGAAAGACAGTTCAGGACGAACTGCTTTAATGATTGCCTGTGAACAAGGCTACAGGCGCACAGTAGAAGCTTTAATTAGAAACGGGGCAGATTCGAAGTTAAAAGATTATTCAGGCAAAAACGCCATGGACTACGCAGTAAAAAATCAGAATTCAGGAATTGTTAAACTTCTTCTTGTTCCGGGAGAAAATCATTCTGCTTCGGCATATGCACTTCTTGGTGATCAATGTGTTGAGGAAAACCGCTATCGGGAAGCTATAAGTTATTACAGCAAGGCAATAAAAGAAGATCACACAATCAATGTTTACGTGAATATGGGGATTGCATTTCAAAATTTACGCGGTTATTCTATTGCTCAGCGGTGTTTTTCAATAGCTATGACAATAAATCCTGCTGATCCTATACCGTATTTTAAACTTGCTTGTATAAAAGCGGGCGGACGGGATCACGTCGGCGCACTCAATTATCTTGAAAAGTCATTTGCTCTTGGATTCAAGGATTTTGACAAAATAGAATCCGATCCGCGTTTCGCCAAACTTAAAAAAAATCCGAGATTTATTTCTTTGATTGAAAAATATAAAAGTAAATAAGACACCCCTTCAGTTTTCATCATATTTTCATCAGTGCTCAGTAATAATCCATAAATCTCCTTGACAAACATTTGCGCAAACGTTTGTCTGAATAATCTATATAATTAGAGGTCTAAATGAAAGTTGCGCTTACCGGGGGAACGGGATTTATAGGAAGTTATATTGCCATGGAATTGATTGCTTCCGGTCATGAAGTTAAGATTCTTGCAAGAAATGCGGATAAAGTACCGTTTCTTCATTCTGTAAAAGGAATTAAAATAGTTAAGGCTGAAATGAGTGATGCAGAGGCTCTTTCTTCAGCTGTTTCCGGATGTGATGCTCTTATTCATACGGCATTGTGCTGGGGCGACTCCGGACCTGAAATGATTTTGAAAGAGACTCTTGCTTCGGTTAAACTTCTGGATATTGCCGTCAGATGCGGAATCCGAAACATCATTTATACATCTTCAACTGCAGCAACGGGATATTCTCACCGTATAACTTCAGAAAAATCGATGAGAATCCCGGAGGATTTTTACGGGGCAACAAAAGGCTCTGTTGAACTTTTCTGCTCGGCATATTCTTCAAAATATCCTGATCTCAATCTGAACATTATACGTCCGGGATATACTTTCGGTGAACCGGTTGTTGCCGGAGGATCAATTGAAAATGATAAACGTTTTGAGAACATATGCTCAAGCTTGAAAACCGGTACAGAAATTATTCTTACAAAAAATGACGGGACACAGTTTATTCATGCCGCAGACCTTGCTAGAGTATTCCGGGCTGTTTTAGAAAGCAAGAAACGTAATGAAATATATTTCGGACTTGGATCGAAATTCATTACATGGGAAAGCATTTCCATGACTGCAGCATCAATTACTTCAAAGCCTCTAAGGCTTAAGCTTGAAGACAAGGGATATCCGGATGAACCTTCTTTATTCGATGTTTCAAAGATAGAAAAAGATTTCGGTTTAAAATTTATTCCGGATAAGCAGTTAGAAAATCATTTGAAATATCTGCTTAACCGGTCATAATATAATAGTTCTTATTGTGAAGATTGTTAAATTATAAATAAAGGAGAATCAGATGAACAATTTCAGCTTTCAAAATGCTACAAAGATTATTTTCGGAAAAGGTACCGAAGAGAATGTCGGAGAAGAAACTAAACTCCACGCAGATAAAGTTCTCCTTCACTACGGCGGCGGAAGCATCAAACAGTCGGGTCTTTATGACAGAGTGACGGCATCTCTTAAAAAAAGCGGTGTTGTTTTTGTTGAACTTGCAGGAGTAAAACCGAACCCTCGTCTGAGTCTGGTAAAAGAAGGGATAAAGATATGCCGGGATAATGGTATAAAATTTATTCTCGCAGTCGGCGGCGGAAGTGTAATTGATTCTGCAAAGGCAATTGCTGTCGGTGTTCCTTATTCCGGCGATGTGTGGGATTTTTATGACGGGAAAGGTACGCCTAAAGAAGCGCTTAAGGTTGCAACTGTTCTTACTATACCTGCGGCCGGTAGCGAATCCAGCCCAAGTTCAGTAATTTCAGACGACGAGAAACAGCTTAAAAGAGGTCTGACTGTAGAAATAATACGCCCTGTGTTTTCTATAATGAATCCTGAACTGACATATACTCTTCCTGAATATCAAACTGCCTGCGGTGCAGCCGATATTATGGCGCATATAATGGAAAGATATTTCACCAATACAACAGATGTCGAACTCACAGACAGGCTGTGTGAAGCGACAATGAAAACATTGATAAATAATGTTCCGAAAATATTGAAAAAGCCGGATGATTATGCATCGCGCGCGGAGGTTATGTGGACGGGATGCGTGGCTCACAATGATATCCTCGGTACCGGAAGAGAGGGAGATTGGGGTTCTCATATGATCGAACATGAAATCAGCGCCATATATGATGTGGCACATGGAGCAGGTCTATCGGTAGTTTTTCCTGCATGGATGAAATATGTTTACAAACACAATGTTAACAGATTTGTACAGTTTGCTTCGCGTGTTTTTAATGTAGAAATTGATTTTTATAATCCCGAAAAGACTGCTCTTGAAGGAATCAGAAGACTTGAAATGTTTTTTGAAAGTATAGGTCTTCCGGTAAGACTTTCTCAGATGAATATTAAAGATGATAAAATTTCTGAAATGGCGGCAAAATCTACACAGAAAGACAGCTTTGCAGTCGGAAACTTTGTTAAACTTAAAACTTCCGATGTAGCCGAAATTCTAAAGCTTGCTTTGTAAATATTACAGAGCAATGTAAAACCGTTCAGTATTATTCTGCACGGTTTTAGTCTGACGTTTCTTGATTAAGCGGAGGTCTAAATGAAAGATTCTTACAAATGGGGAATAATAGGTGCAGGAAAGATTTCGGAAAAATTTGCTGAAGGATTGAAATCTTCTCCCAAAGCCGAATGCTATGCAGTCGCTTCTCGAGATAAGGAAAAAGCAGAAGCGTTTGCTTCCAGACATGGTTTCCGCAAGGCGTATGGAAGTTACGAGGCTATGCTTAATGATCCCGATGTGGATATTGTATATATAGCAACACCTAACAATCTTCATTATTCGAATACTATTGCGGCTCTGTCTGCCGGCAAAAATGTTTTATGCGAGAAACCTTTTGCTCTGAATTCACAAGAGCTTGCAGAAATGATTAAATTAGCCAGAAGCAAAAAGCTTTTTCTTATGGAAGCTCTTTGGTCGCGTTTTCTTCCGTCTGTGATAAAAGTTAAGGAATTAATTGAAACAGAACAGCTCGGCAAAGCGCATGTAATTCAGGCGGATTTTGGTTTTATTTCTGAATACAATCCCGAAGGTAGACTTTTCAATCCTTCTCTCGGAGGCGGTTCGCTTCTTGATATCGGAATATATCCGGTATTTATTTCTCTGTTCTTATTCGGTTATCCTGATAATATTTCTGCTTTGTCAATTAAATCTCCGAGCGGTACAGACAATACAAACGGAATTTTGTTTTCATACAAAGACGGAAAAGTTTCTTCATTGATGAGTTCTTTTGCGGTAAATCTTGATACCGAAGCAAGAATTTTCTGTGACAAAGGGAAGATTACACTTAATAGAATGTTTCATTGTCCTACTTCCGTTACGATTTCCGAAGAAAATGAGACTGAAACACTACATATTAATTTCAAAGGTAATGGATATAATTATGAGGCAGATGAAGTTATGAGATGCCTCGATCAGGATTTGACGGAATCTCCGGATTGGAGTCTGAATTCAAGCATTGAGCTAATGAAGCTTCTTGATGAAATCAGATTGCAGTTTAAATAAGGCTTGTTTTTTTAATGAAGTGATTTACCGTTTTGCCGGAGGCGGGTAATGAAAAAAATAATCTTCATTTTTCTTTTTCCGGCATTTCTATTTTCTTCTGACTGGCCGCTATACAAAGGCAATATTTATTTCACAGGCAATAATGACGAGATTACAGTTAAAAACGCTAATCTAAAATGGCTTTTTCAGGCTGATGACAGGGTATTCAATCCTGTCGCATCGGACGGACTTTTGTTTTTTGTGGATATACGGGGTCAGGTCTACTGTCTTGATGAGGAGACCGGACTGATTATCTGGAAGAAAAACATGAGAGATATTTCATCTCAGTTTGCCACACTTCATAAAGCCGCAGGAAAAATCAAATATCCCCTTATAAAAGGAAATACGCTCTTTCTTTCCGATCCTGTAGCAATTTATGCGCTTGATAAATATACCGGAAAGGCTTTATGGGCAAGAACCGGAATGAGGGAAGATGATCTCAAAATTGAGGGTCTTGCTGGTAAAAAAACGCGACCCGCTGTGGACGGTATATACTCAGATCCGGTAATTCTTGATGATGAAATATATTACGGGACAAGGGAAACTTTTCATTCGCGTTCTCTGTCAAACGGCGGATCTAAATGGAATAATTCTTCAATTAAGAGCTTTTCGGCTTTTCCTACATTTTATGACGAGTATATATTTACACAGTCAATGGATTATTCGAAAAATGTATTTTCAGTTATCTGCATGAATTCAAAAAGCGGACAGACTGTATGGGAAAAAACGCTTCAGGCTCCAGTCCGTATATTTCCTCCGGTTGTGTATAAAGGAAAAGTCTATATACCTTCGACGACGAAACTTTATGCGCTGAATCTTTTAACTGGTGAATTGATTTTCGAAAAAGAATACGGCAGATATATTACTTCCAATCCCTCGTTCACCGACAGATCTATTCTTTTTACAATCGATAACCGCAATGTTGCAGTGGTTGATCCTGATAACGGAGAGATAATCCGTGAGATTGAAAATCCGGAGCAGTCTTCACCGTCTTTTGTTACTGTACGTGATCAGGTTTATGTTGCATATAACACACTTGATTCTGATAAAAGATCATTTGGTAATGTCAAAGCATCCGATTTTTCTGATAATTCAATTGTTTGGCATTACAAAACTCCATTTCCGGGAGCAGTCGGACAGCCGTCAGCATCAAATGGTATTCTTTTTCTTCCCGCAGGGAATTATATTTATGCGATAGGTGCGCTTTATTATCCGAAAATTGTAAAAGGCGGAAGCGCTAATAACTCTGAGAATAATCCTCCGGACAATAAAGGAAAAGTTGTTAATGATTCAAAACCTGAAACGGATAAAACGCGCGAAGTTGCTATTAATGTAACGGATGATGCAGGCAAACCTATTTCTTCTATTGTTGAAATAAAAAAATACGATGATAAAGGTAGATTGATTTTTGAATCCAGAGAGAGCGCTGATGATCATTTAATCAGAGTTCCTGAAGGCGATAACGTTGAAGTTCTGATAGAGTCAGGTGATTATATTCCTAAAAAAGTAATCGTCAATAAGGATGACCGGAAGATTGACGAATCATTGGAGCGGATAGAAAAAGGAAAATCATTTGTGGTTGAGAATGTCAATTTTGAATTTGGTAAAGCTCATTTACGGAAAGAGTCGCTTAATATTCTTGATAATCTGGTCAATACCATGAAGAAAAACCCAAAACTCAGAATTGAGGTCAGAGGTTATACAGATGATGTCGGAGATGAAAAATTTAATCAGAGGCTTTCAGAAAAAAGAGCTGATGCCGTAACCGACTATATGATAAAAAACGGCATCTCTCCGGAAAGAATTAAAGGCATGGGATTCGGAGAGAAAAATCCTATAGCCGACAATAAAACTGCCGAAGGCAGAAATAAGAACCGAAGAACGGAATTTTTCATAGCCGATAAATAATCGGCTATGATTTTCTTCTTACGCAGATTACGGTCAGGTCATCAGTAAGAACATCCGTGCCTGCGAAATCGTACATTTTTGTTACAACATGATTCAGAATGTTTTTAGAATCATTCCGCGGAGCTTCGTTAAGAGAATTGACGATTCTCTCGATTCCGTATTCTTCGCCTTCAGCATTGGATGATTCATTCAAGCAGTCTGAGAAAATAAGTAGGGTGTCATCTTTTTGCATTTTAAAAGTGAGAAGGCTGAAGTCGGTCTTCATCGCCTCAAGTCCGAGAAAAAGTCCCTTGTAATTTGTGTTATCAGTAGTTTTTACTATTTCAGAGCGTCCGAGATCACCTCTTCGAATAATAAGTTCTGTGTGACCGGCGTTAACGTAATCAATAAGATCCCCTTTGAATTTCAGCATTATTCCAGTGAGATAATTGTCGATATTGCCGAGTTCGTTTATTAATTCTTCATTGATAGCTTCAAGAATTTTATTCAAAGGCTTACGGTAATTTTTAGTGAAAATTCGTGTCGATATTGATTTTGCAATCATTGTTATAAGTCCGGAAGCAATACCGTGACCTGAAACATCCATCAGAGAAAGACCGAGAAGGTTTCCGTCATTGTCCTGATAAAAATCATACATGTCTCCAGATACGCCTGACATCGGTCTGAAGTAGAAAGCGATATCCCATTCTTCGGAGAGAGGCGGCATTTTAGCGTAAAGACTGCTCTGTACGTTGGAAGCGATTTTCATGTCGAGATCCATTATCCGGCGCGCTTCTTCAAGACTCCTGTTTGTTACGCTGAGATTTTCATTGCTTTTTTCGAGTTCTTCCTTGGCTTCAAGGAGCTGTTCAGTTCTTTGTTTTACAAGCAATTCAAGATGATCTCTGTAATTTCTTATTTCATCACTCATCAGGTTAAACTGATCGGCAAGTTTTCCGAGTTCGTCATTATATCTTTTCTTTACCTTGTAAGAAAGTTCTCCTTTTGTAATATGGCCGACTCCTTCCATCAGCCAGTTCAGCGGAGTCAAAAGAAACTGAGAGTAGAAAATAATGAATATGATTAGAAGAAGAGCTACTGCGATCAGTATATACTGAGCTAAACTTATTGTTTTCGAGTATTCGAGTAATTTTGCGTTTTTAGTTGATAAAACAAGAGAGTTCAGTTTAACGAATTCTGTTGAGCTGTTAATGATGTTCTGCGCAGATATTGAAGCGCGTACAGTATAAATATCCATTCTCTCGCTTTCTTTTTCAACATCAGTTTCGCGCAGATCGTTTACTGCCGATTTCATAATCTTGATATCAGGTTTCATTTCTTTGATGAGATCCTGACGGGTTTTATCAAGCATCTGAAAATCAGGATTCTTTATGAATTCATCAACCCATTCATCAAATGCAAAAATTATATTAGCGCTTGTCGGTGTCTGTCTGTCCGTTTCCTTGGGAACAATGAGCTTTCGTATTATCGTATTAAGAAAATCAGTTTGATATGTTTTAATGTCGATTATCTGGTCTTTAAGAGTTACATTCATTCTATAAAGGGTTTGGGCCTCACTGGACAGGGCATCTTTCTTGTTATTCATAGTGATAATAAGAATCGACTGGAGTGAAACCATCACAAGAATAACGACGAAACCCAAAATGATCTTTAATCTGACGCTCATATTTCCTCTATATCTTTATCGGCGAATTGTCTTTCAATAATAAAACAGGTCAATAAATAATCAATAATAAAATACGCTGAGGTTAATAATCACGCGAGGCATCGCAGTATTTCGGGAAGAAGCTGTTTTTTGCGGGATAAAATTCCCGGCAGATCGTATAAGCCGGATGATTCTTTTTTATAAATCAGATTTTCTTCAATTTTCGGCCAGTCAGTAATTATAAGCTTAGAATCCCCATGTATTACATCAGTAACCAGGAGCATTGCACTGTCGATATGCTTTTCGGTTTTCAGTGATTCAAGTGCCTGCAGGAAACTGTCTGCGACATCAGGAAGATCAGAAAGTGCAACGGTTTCAATCTGTGATATACCGAAAGAAAATGAGTTTTCGGTATAGATTTTAAGATCGCTGTTTACTGTTTTTTCAGGATCGGCGTTTTTTAAAAGCGGCATCTTTGACATTATTTCGGAACCGAATGCCTTGATATCTGCTCCAATCGCAGTTGCGCATTCCTGGGCGGCGATAATATCGTCAGCAGTCGTAGTCGGAGACTTGAGAAAAAGCGTATCAGCAAGAACTCCTGCGAGAAGAAGTTCTGCCGATTCGCGGTCTATCGGTACATTGTAAATCTTGTGATGCTGATAAACCAGAGTTGAAGTGCTTCCGACGGGTTTTGAAAATATATAAATAGGGGTAATTGTTTTTTCTGCCGCAAGTCTATGATGATCGATGATTTCACATATCTCGGCTTCTGCCGCTCCGTTAACGCTTTGTGTAATTTCATTGTGATCTACAAGTATGATTTTTTTTCTCGGTTTTTCTATAAAACTTCTTCTTGTTACGACACCTGCGAATTTTCCGTCTTCGAGTACGGCAACACCTCTAAGTTCTGACGAAAGCAGAATTTTTTTTGCATCGTCAAAAAGATCGTCATGCTGAAACACAAAAGGATTAGTGTTTGCAATGTGTTTGATCGGTGCCGAAAGCCATAGAAGACGGATTGTTTCAGCAGTATCTTTTTGTGATAGATAGATGCTGCCTTTGTAATTTTCAATATCGCCTTCGAAATAAGAATTATCTGTTACATTAGTCAGAATAATTGCAGGAAGGTCATATTCTAGTGCTTTTTGGATTATTTTCTCACGTTTTCCGACAACAAGAAGAGGTTTATCCTTAAGCGTAAAAATTTTCGTAGAAAGGTAATCCAGATCCATGGCACCGATCATTATCGTGGCTGAAAATTCTTCGGGATTACCTTTTTTAAGAAATCTTCCTGGGATTACCGCTTCTATGTTATCAAGGCTGAATGTGTATATCTGCTTTTCACTTTTACCTGATGTCATCATGTAGTTTACGATTTCATGGATTCCGACGATGCCGCTGAATTTATCATCTTCGCCGAAAACAGGAATTACGCTCAGTGTGTTTTCGTCGAGATCCTTTACCGCTTCAAAAACGGGTTCATTCATATAAAGACGCATTCCGTCTTTTCTTGCGACATCTATAACACGGGGATAGACATCCTTCAGCAGAACCGGTATTTCAGCTTTTGCCTTTTCGAAAATGAATTTCGTCTGTGCATTAACAGTTCCGCAGACAGCGGGAATATACTGAAAATAAGGATCGGTTTTGCTCTTGAATTTTGCATAACAGTAAGCCGCAACGGCAGAGTCGGTATCCGGATTTTTGTGTCCTGCAATGTAAATTTTCTTCATAATCCACCGGCATCAAGCTGAAGTTGATTAATAGTAATAGTTTTCACCGTATTAAATCAAGTTAAAATAAATTACGGCTTAAAAAATTTTCTTTTGCGGCAAGAAATGTTTGAAATATTGAAAGTAGTTTGTATCTTCTGCTTATGAAAAACATTTTATTGATTATCGCCGTTATATCGGCTCCTCTTTCAGCTCAGAATATGCTTGAAGTTCTGGCTGACGGACCGCTTGAAAAGAAAACTGAAGCCATGCTTCATATGGGTTATGCCGGAAATAAATCAGGTTTCTGGTATTATGTTAAGTATCTCAACTATTCACAGAAAGAAAATGATTCGCATGATATTGTGATGGCGAGATGTGCCGCAGCTGAAGCTCTTGGAAGAATAAAAGATGAACGTGCAATCAAATATCTTACCGAACGTTTTTCTGTTGAAAAAAGCGATACCGTCAAAGCTAAAATACTCTTTGCGTTGTCATTCTATAAGTCGCCTGATATCATTCCCGTTTTGTCCTCTGCTCTTGATTCAGAAAATGAGAATGTAAAGTTTCAGGCAATTCTGACAAGTTCTGTTTCCGGAGATACTTCTCTTGCCGGAAAAATTGAAAATGTTAAAAACACTTCAAAGGATACAGCTTTTACTTCAGCAGCCGCTTTCTTTCTTGCGAACAATAATATTGACCGCGATAAAAATGTTCAGATGCTTAAAGACCTTTTAAAGGACATTAATCCTGATGCACGCTTCTGGTCGGCAAGAAATCTTTCTTTGCTGGATGAGACGAGTGCTATTCCTGATCTTGTTCGTGCGGCAGAAATAGAAAATAAGTACTGGGCTGCCATAGAAATTGATATGGCGTTAAATCATCTTTATTTTGTTAAAAGAGAGAAGCGTTCACGCAGACTTTCTGAACAGACAGATTTTGTAACTGACGGTTCAAAGTGAAAGTTTCAGCCGATGACAAAAAACTTTAAAGTAGAACTTCTTTCTCCTGCCAAAAATGCCGATTTTGGAATTTCGGCGGTTAATTGCGGCGCGGATGCCGTGTATATTGGCGCGGATAAATTCGGAGCCAGAAAAAATGCGTCAAATTCAGTTGCAGACATTGCACGTCTTGTCTCTTATGCGCATAAATTCCGCGCGAAAGTTTATGCCGCGGTAAACACCATTTTTAATAATGAAGAAATTGAACATGCCGTAAAGCTTGTTCATAAGCTTTACGATGCGGGGATTGACGGAATAATAATTCAGGACATGGGACTTCTTGAATGTTCTCTTCCGCCGGTTAAGCTGATCGCAAGTACTCAAACTGAAAACAGCACACCTGAAAAAGTAAAATTTTTAGAAGACTGCGGTTTTTCACGCGTTATTCTTGCCCGAGAACTTGGTTTAAAAGAAATAGGGGAAATCAGCAGAAATACATCAGTTGAACTTGAAGCGTTTGTTCACGGTGCGGCATGCGTTTCATTCAGCGGAAACTGTTACATGAGTTATTTTATAGGAGAAAGAAGCGCAAACCGCGGAGAATGCGCTCAGCCCTGCCGAAATAAATATTCTTTGTTCGACGAAAAAAACCGTCTTATCTGTGCTGATAAATATCTTTTGTCGCTTAAGGATATCAACCGTTCGGAATATATTGGAGAAATGATTTCTGCAGGAATTTCATCTTTCAAAATTGAAGGCAGGCTGAAAGACGAATCCTATGTCAAAAATGTTACATCATATTACCGTAAGAAAATAGATGCGGTTCTTGAAGATAAAAAACTTACAAGAAGTTCACTCGGAAAATCCTTCTGTGCTTTCGATGCTGATATTAAAAAATCATTTAACCGCGGTTTTTCTAATTATTTTCTTAATGGCAGAAATAAAGAAATCACATCTTTTGATACGCCTAAGGCAATCGGTTATGAAGCCGGTAAAGTATTAGCAGTCGGTAAAAATTATCTTACGGTTGACGGAAAGTATATTTGCGGAGACGGAATTTCCTATTATATGAAAGACGGTTCTCTATCCGGAGCATATGTGAACGGGGTAGCCGGAAACAAAATAGAACTCAGTAAAAATGATTATTCTTTAATTGCGCAGGGTTCTTCCATATTTAAAAATTATGACAAACAGTTTGAAGATTCTGTCAGAACCGCTGAATGCAGTAGGTATGTATCAATTTCGATAAGTGCAACTTCTGAAGAAATTGAAGGATTACTGCGTTTGAGTTTCAGCGTAAATGATGAAGAAAGTATTCAAATAGTTTTTTCTCCGGACGATAAATTTGAAGCCGCGCAAAATCAGGATATGGCTCTTGAAAATATCCGATCTTCATTTTCCAAATTGAAAGACACTGAATTCCGGCTGGATTCATTCTCTTTTTCGGGAAAGGTTCCATTTGTAAAAATGTCCATATTGAATTCACTGCGCAGGGATCTGACTGACAAATTACGTACGAAAAGATTGTCGGAGTATAGGTATGAAAGAAAACAGATAGTTCCGACTTATCATAAATATATTTCTGCGGAAGCAGATTTCTCAGCAAACGTCTTGAATGACAAAGCAAGAAATTTCTATCAAAAACATGGTGTTAATGTTTTGGAAGCTGCTGCTGAAAGCGGTCTTGATATGAACGGTAAAATGCTCATGCGGACAAAGCATTGTCTGAAATATTCGTTTGGTCTGTGTGGAAAAGGTTCGGATCTTTATCTTGAAGATCAATGGAATAACCGGTTTGCTTTGAGATTCAACTGTGATAAGTGTGAGATGCTGCTCATGTCCGGTTCCGGGATCACATAGATTAAACCGGTTTTTACGTAATTATTATCATCAATTTCGGCTTGCAAAAATCAGGCTTAATAAGCAACTGATATCCGGTTTTCTTATTTTTATTATGAGGTCAAAATGAATTACAAACTTGAGGAGTTTTACTCCGTTACGGTTCAGGAATCTCTATCCAAGCTGGATTCTTCTTCCGACGGATTGAAGCAAAGCGTGATTGAAGAGCGGCTTAAAAAATTCGGTCTAAATGAATTTTCAGATGCGAAGAAAAAATCAATTTTTAGAAAAATATTCGATTCTCTTATTGAGCCCATGGTTCTCATTCTGTTTGTTGCTACTGCTTTTTCTTTCGCAATAGGCGATTATATCGAGGGCGCCGCAATTCTAGGAGTTGTAATAATAAATACTATTATCGGTCTGATTCAGGACGGCAAGGCCGAAAAAGCCGTAGAAGAGCTGAGGAAGATTCTGTCTCCGCAGTTTAAGGTTATCCGTGACGGCAACATCGAGATCATTGCGTCTAAACATATCGTTCCCGGTGATGTGATCGTTTTTGAATCGGGAGATATTATTCCTGCTGACGTAAGAGTGCTTGAAGGCAAGAATATACTTTCTGATGAAGCTCATCTGACCGGAGAAAGCGAACCGGTTTCCAAGGAAGATGCATTGATCGCTAAAGAGGGCCTTCGCCTTTATGAAATGAAAAATATTCTTTTTGCCGGGAGTAAAATTCTTAACGGTTTCGGAAAAGCAATTGTCGTTAAGACCGGTTCAGCCACTGAAATGGGTTTAATAGCAGACAATATTCAGTCTGCCGAAGAAGAAAAAACTCCTCTTCAGAAAAGGCTTAATACAGAAATCAAATTTCTTGTCGGTTTAGCATTCGCATCTGCGATTCTTGTTCTTTCAATTTTTCTCGGAAAGAATATGGATCATCTTGACTGGAAAATTATCCAAAGCGCCATTCTTATAGCTATTACCATAGTTGTTGCGGTTTTTCCGGAAGGACTTCCTGCTTCAATTACAATTGCTCTTTCTCTTGCGGTTGAGCGTCTAGCAAAAAACTCAGTTATCGTAAAGAAGCTGTCATCTGTTGAAACTCTTGGAAACGTTGACTATATATGCACTGATAAGACAGGAACCATTACACAGCATAACATGACCGTAAAAGAATTTCTTGTCGGAAAAGAATTTCACCCGGTTTCAGATCTTTTTAAACTTATCTCAAAAGGTGAATCGCATCTGGTTCATGATATCTTTCATATTTCAAACGTTTGTTCTACCGCAACTGTTGAGGAAACAGACGGAAATATTACAAAAGAAAGCGGTGATCCGACTGAAACGGCTCTGATTAAAGCGGGGATTCTTTGCGGATTTAAGAAAGATCAGTTTTCTTCATATAAACTTCTGGATTCCATTCCATTTTCTTCTGACATAATGTATTCAGCATCATTAGTTGAAGACCATAAAGGAAAGAAAGAAATTATAGCGAAAGGAGCTCCTGATAAGATTCTTGATCTTTGTTCTCATTGTTATAATGACGGAAAAATTCTTCCGCTTGATTCTTCTCTCCGCAAAGACATTCATGAAGCACTTGTTTCCCGTTCTTCAAAGGGTTTCCGTTTGATCGGATTTTTCAAAAGAGATGATGTGTCTGATTCTTCTCTTTCTCATGACGCGGTTAAGTCTTCTGTTTTTCTCGGAGCGGCTGCGATTTATGATCCTCCGAAGGATGAGGTCAAGCAGGTTATAGCCGAAGCTAAGGGTGCCGGAATTAATCTTGTAATGATAACAGGGGATTCAAAACAGACAGGTTTCAGCATTGCCGAACATGTCGGAATCGCTTCGGATATTTCTCAGGCTTATGAAGGCCGCGAGATTGAAAACATCAGTGATGCAGATTTTTCAAAACTGGTTGAAAACGCTCATGTTTATTCACGTGTTGCTCCAATCGATAAACTCCGCATAGTTGAAAAACTCAAACAAAACGGACACATTGTCGCAATGACCGGTGACGGAGTTAATGATGCGCCGGCGCTTAAGAAAAGTGATGTCGGAATTGCTATGGGTCGTGCTGGAAGCCAGGTAAGTCAGGAAGCCGCAGATATCATTCTTACAGATGATAATTTTTCCACTATTGTAATGGGAATAAAGGAAGGAAGAACTGTTTTCTATAATCTCCGTAAACTGGTTAAATATCTCATTACGAATAATGTCGGAAAAGTTATTACTGTTGTTTTGTCGCCGATTTTCGGTCCGGCTCCGTCGCTGACGGCGATTCAGCTTCTTTGGTCGAATGTTGTAATGGAAACTGCTCCGGGAGTCGGATTGACTACTGACCGTTCAACTGATGAAGTAATGAAGAAGAAACCTTTCAAGCTCGATGCGCCTATTCTTTCCGTTCGCGACAGAATTCATATGCTGATTGACGGTGTAATTTTCGGTGTTCTCATTACGGTTGGATATCTCGTTTCTTATCATATGACAAATGATCAGGTACTGGCTCAGACAGTGGCATTCACTACAACACTACTGTCTCCTCAGATATATGTATTCATTCTTCGTGACGGAAACCTGATCCGCAAGTTTACTGCACCTAATAAGCTCCTGAAAGTGTTTACACTTTTTATGCTGGCTACAATCGGGCTAATAGTTTATGTTCCTGCGTTAAATGTTGTGTTCAACACGAAGCCGATTTATGACGGAGCAATATGGGGAATGATCGCCGGTCTTTCGGTTTTCACTTCAATTGTTCGTCTCATTCTGATGAAGTTCATTAAAGACTAATTTTATAAAAACAAAAGGGAGCTTCGGCTTCCTTTTGTTTTTATTATAGTTTTTCGGCAAAAATAATCATTCCTAGGGGTATTCCCGCATTAAGCTTTTCTATTTCGCCATGACCTGCTGAGAGATCAGAAGTACTTTCAATAAACCTTTTTATAAGAAAACCGTTGCCGGATAAAGAATTTATTAATGTTGAAATAGTATGCACAAACCAGTATTGGGTTTTTGCCTCATACTGCGTTTTCCCTATATAGTCCAGACTGGAGTTTTCCACAATAGGTTCACTTCTGAAATACGGTTCTATTATCTGAGCTTTGTTCTCTATTGGATTAGAATCGAAAGGAAGCATTTCGGAAAATGGGTGAATCTCATGAATTAAAAATACTCCGCCTTTAACCAGAAGTTTCCTGCAAATGCTGAAAAAGAGATTTGTATCAGGTATCCAACCGAGGCATCCCGAAGTAATATGAACAATGTCAAAACTGTTGTAATAATCGTGCGGAATATCGAAAACATCAGAGCATATGAACTCACATTCGATGGAAAACTTTTCTGCTCTTTCTTTTGCTTCTTCTATAGCAATTTCAGAAATGTCAATGCCCACGCATCTTGCGGCTCCCATGTTTTTAATTGAGAGAAGTTCAATTCCGTTATTGCAGCAAAGGTGAATCACGTTTTTATTTTTTACGGATATTTCGCTGAATAAATTCAGCAGGTCAGCATCGGACTGAATGATAAATCCTTTTTGAGAAAAGAGTTTGTCAAGATAGTCTTTTGATGCTTTCTGATGCTTCGGCATGACTTCATTCCATGCTTCTTTATTTGCGGCGGTATATTTTTTAATCTGCATTGTTTTTCCTCAATCTGATAGTTTTGTGAAACTAATCAGATTGAGTATTTTGTCAAATCCGATTTCTTTTGATGCAAATAAAGAATGAAGCAGAATGAAAGACAATTAAAAACATCAGAATCGTTTCTTTAGAGAAAGGAATTGCTTTAACAGAGAATGTTGACTTGTCATCAGATTCAATTTTTTCATCGAATAAATTTGAATGCAAAGACAGCGATATTTCATGCTTTTTGCCGTTTATCTGTTTCTCATCTGTAATCCTGTTGAACCTGACGTCAATGATCGAAAAGAACAGAAGACAAATTAGAACAGCCAGCGTTGAAAAAAAAGTAAAACGCGCGGCATTTCCTACTATGTAGCTTTCACGTTCATCCCTTTCTTTTACTCTGAGAATTTTTTTTAATAGTCTATTTCTCAGTTCTGATGAAAAAACTAAAGCGATTACAAAATATGTAAGCAGAATAAACCATAATAGAATATTTAAGGAAAGAATTTCCCTTAAGACTACTGCCGGGAAAAAACCTGATATTTCCGCCTGTGATTGAATGTTGCCCCAGATGACGATTCCGATAACTGCCGGGAATGAGAAAAGCAGATATTTTGAAATAATTCTGTTGAATTTAATCATTGAGAGTCCTCCGAATAAGAGAAAATTGATTCGATATTGCTTGAAAAATATTGTGATAACTTGAACGCGAGTTCAAGCGACGGATTGTAGTTTCCTTTTTCAATGGAAACGATAGTTCCTCTGGTAACTCCGACTGCATCGGCGAGTTCCTGCTGAGTTATCCGTTTTTCGGCGCGCAGAACATGAAGTCTGCTGTATAATTTAAAGCTTTTATTTTGTTTCAAAAAAAAACCTCGTGTATGTTATACTTGACAATATGTATAACGCACTATACATATTGTCAAGTAAATAAAACATCTGAAAGTTTTTTTGCAACGTTGGCTGACTATAGACTAATATTGAAGAATTTGACGGCATTCTCAAATAATATTTTGTTTAAATCCTTTTCCGTCAGTCCGGTTTTCATTAACGTTTCAACCATAAAGGAAGCTTTTACAAAAGGAGAATCGCTTCCGAACATCATTCTGCCGATTCCGTTCATTTTATTGATGGAAAATGAAATATTTTCCGGTGAGAAATTATTGCAGTCTGTGTATATTTTTTCGAGATATTCTCCGGGCGTTTTATTGATCTTAGCGGAAAAGAATTCCGGAAAACGGGATGTCTGAATATCGATTCTTTCAACAAGGTACGGCAGTAATGACCATACATGAGGGCATAATATTTTCAGATCCGGAAATTTATCAAGCATGCCGCTCAGAATCAGTTTGATAATGCAAATCGCGTCATCAAACCAGTATCCCATCAATGCGCCTGTATTATAATTACTGTAATCCTTATTAACTGGCGATCCGGGATGAAGAATGAGGGGCTTATTTCTTTTTTCAAGAATCTCATATACGGGATAAAACTCTTCTCCTTCAATTCCTTTTCCTCTTACATAAGGAAACATCTGAAGCCCTGCAAAATTCAGTTCATCAAAGCATCTTGATAATTCAGGTATTGATTTTCTCATGTCAGAAAATCCAAGACTTGCAATTCCTGAAAAGCGGTCAGGAAACGCTGTAACTATTTCGGCGATTCCGTCATTTGCAATGACGGCAAGTTCATCGGAGTCATTGCCGTACGCACATTCCGGTCCCGGAGGACTCAGGCTCAACAGAGTCAAAGAAATTCCCGCTTCATCCATTTCTCTTAGTTTCGCTTTGATATTGACGGCGCTTTTTTTTGTATGATACGGAAGTTTATCATGCACTGCACCGTGTATTATTATTTTCTCAGCATCAAACTTTTCTACAATCGGATACTCGTTACGTTCGGAAACCGCTTTAATCCATTTTTCTGGAAGAAAATGCGACTGAACATCTATTATGTCGATATATTTGCCCATAAATTCCCTGCTTAGATCACTTTTTTTGTTTTTAAAGATTTATAGAGAAGAATTATCCCGGAAGAGAGAAGCCAGAGCGCGAGAAGTTTTGCTCCTGTCCGGTTAAAGATGAATGCGAACTTAAATCCGAATTGTTCTAGATTTCCGATTATAATTACAGCAGCTATTATGAAACCTAAGTAAGCCGTCCATTTCGGTAGAACATCAGTCTTTCTGATTGATAAACCGAAAAAGATGAACATCAGAGATGTGAAAGTGAACTGCACGTGTTCAGCTATTGAATCTCCGATGTATGTGTTCATTGATTTAAAGATCAATTCAATTGTTTCTGCATTGTATAAACCTGAGTGTCTCATTTCCGCAAGGCGCGGAAAAAGAAAACTGTAACGGACTATTCCCGCGTATAGAAGAATTCCGGCTGTGATTCCGCAGATTTTTCCGAGTGATGAAAATATTTCTTCTCCCGAATTATTGAGAGTTTTTCCAAAAGACGCAGCAAATAGAGTAAGGCATAATCCTGCTCCTCCTACGCCGAAATAATATAGATACGGTACTATATGCGATGTGCTGTAAAGCTTTTCTAGAATGGTAGCCGGATCAGCTCTAATTATATCGGGATATCCGAAGAAGTGTTTAAGAGCGGTTACGCCGGTAATAATAACCGTTCCGCCGAGAACGGCAAGTAATCCGCTCAATCCAAGTAAAAGTTTTTGATTTTTCATGTTATCTCCTTTTAGTAAGTATAGATGCTAAACAAAATGCTAAAATTATTCATTAATGAAATCAGTCATAATATCAATAATTGAAGTAAGGCGTTTTATATCTTCCGGTTTGAGATTTCCTGTTTCAGTCAGAATTTTATTCTTGAGAGTGTTTTCTTTTATCTTATGAAAATCAAAAACATCTTTTCCTTTAATCGTCAGGTTCAATTCGAGAGTTTTTGCGTCGTGACTGCTCGGAGTTTTTTTGATAAGATTTTTATTAAACAGTTTGGACGTAATCTGCGAAACAGCTCCTTTTGTCACATTCATTTTAGTTGTAATGGCGGACGATGTTATACCGGGATTTTTTCCTATTATTTCAAGGATGTGCACTTCCGATCTGAAGAGTAAAACTCCGGCATAATCTGAGGGTAAATTGTTCCCTGCAGTCAGTGAATGAATCAGTCTTTTGAAAGCATCAGACATTTTATCGAGATCATTGTTCATGTGCTAATAGTATAGAAGCTAAACAAAACGTCAACTGTTTTCTTTGATTT
This sequence comes from Spirochaetota bacterium, assembly GCA_029554345.1. GTDB lineage: Bacteria > Spirochaetota > UBA4802 > UBA4802 > JAFGJZ01 > JAKJGA01. Next base: position 21,931 of record JAKPJF010000113.1, read on the forward strand.
CTGCCGAAATAGCATGTCTTCCAAATACACTAAATGATGAAATGTCTTGACTTGATTTTTGCCGGGAATATATAGAATGAATAATTTTTAATTTCATAAAAAGGTTAGAAATTGATTACCTGTATTATATCTAAGATGTTGTTTAAATGCAATTTTTCTATTTAATTATCAGGAGGAATTATGAGCGAGAATATTACATGGTGGAGTTTTGATTCCGTTAAAAAATTCATGAAAGACGGATTTATTGCAATAGGTGTTCCTGAAAGTGATGCAGAGATATGCGCGGATGTTCTTGTTGCCGCAGATAAAAGAGGCGTTGATTCTCATGGTGTCGGAAGATATAAGCCAATCTATCTTGACCGCATCTGGGCAGGTACTCAGGAAACGAAGACAAATTTTGAAATAACAAGAGAAACCCCGACGACTGCGGTAATTGACGGGCACAATGGTATGGGTCACGCTATTGCTTATAAGGCGATGGCGATGGCAATTGAGAAAGCGAAAAAATTCGGACTTGGCATGACTGTTGTCAGAAATTCAACTCATTACGGAGCCGCATTCTATTATCCGATGATGGCAATACAGGAAGGAATGATAGGTCTGACCGGTACAAATGCCCGTCCTTCAATTGCGCCGACCTGGGGAGTAGAACCTATGCTCGGGACCAATCCTATGACATGGGGGATGCCGACTGATGAAGATTTTCCTTTTATGCTTGATTGCGCGACATCTGTGACCCAGAGGGGAAAGCTTGAAGTATATGAGCGCATCGGAAAAGAACTTCCTGAAGGATGGGTAATCGGAGAAGACGGTAATTATAGAACTGACACAAAGCAGGTATTGGTTGATCTTACAAAGGATAAAGCTGCGCTTACTCCTCTTGGAGGTTTGGGAGAGGATCTCGGCGGTTATAAGGGATACGGTTACGCAACTGTTGTTGAACTTCTTTCAACGGCGCTTTCCCAGGCAAATTATCTCAAAATGCTGATGGGAGTAGATGCTGATGGGAAAAAGATTCCGATTCAGCTGGGTCATTTTTTCATGGCTATCGATATAGAAGCTTTTGTTGAACTTGATAAATTTAAAAAGCATGCAGGTGATGTTTGCCGGGCACTTAGAAATTCACGGAAGGCTAAAGGTGCTGAAAGAATATATACGGCCGGTGAAAAAGAACATGAGATATGGCTTTACCGCAAAGATAAGGGTGTTCCTTTTAATGATCCGCTGAAAAAGGATTTCAAGTTTGTTAATGATAAGCTTAATCTTGGTTACGATCTTCCCTTTTAGGGAAGAAACGTATTCGGGATAATGTGATTTTTGAGGATTATTTTACTTATATTTATCATAATTAGTCCGAAAAAGACAGTGATGAGTTTAAATAGATGTTGACATGTTATGTCTCATTGTAATACTGAACTCATACATTCAATTTCGGGAGTTTATACATGAACAACAGAAGAGTTCCCGCAGAAGTCTATTCAAGGGTAGTCGGATATTTTCGTCCGGTAGAACAGTGGAATGACGGTAAAAAAGAAGAATTTAAAGACCGCCGTACTTTTAATCCGGAAGAGCTCAATGCTAGAGTCCGTGAAGAAAGTCTGGTTAGAATATAACTATTAGGCTGAAAGATAACTCGTAGCTTATAATTTCTCTATTGACCATTCCGGTTTCTCTTTCGCGCCATTTCTCCAGAGAACATTTGCCGTTGATGCTTCCCTTGATGTTTTCATGAATATCAAGGAGAAGTTCGGCGGAAAATATGTGACTGTCGTATCCTTCCGGTTCGGTTTCAAATCTGTAGTCATATCTGTTGAGAGTAAAACCGTATGACAGTTTGAGAATCGGATAACTGTGCAGTGGATAGTACTTGGAAAAATAGTCGTAAAGAATAAGCAGTCCTGTTGAATATTCGGCATTGAAATTCCAGCTTCTTTCTTTTGAATCAAGTTTAGTTTCGCCTATGTTAGCGTAATATTTCGCGTCTTCTCCTTCGTCTTTAATATAATCATGCGTTTTTCTATTAATCAGATCGACACCGATTTTTATTCTGTATAAAGAGTCATTTTGTGTGAGTGAAATTCCGAGTGACGGTGAGTTTTTCTGCTCAAGTACGTTCTGTGTGATGATCATATTTCTTTCATATGAATATCCTGGTTCTAGAGAAAATGATGTTTCCTTTTTTACAATTGAACGCTCAGGTTCCTTAAAATTGATTCCGAATAAATCAGCAAGATTTAATCCGATTATTGTTTCCGCTCTGAAATTTACTGTTTGCTGGGGCAGACCGGATAGATTTTGTCTGTTTATGTTCTGCCAGATAGAAAAATTGTAATCTCCCTTGTAAAAAGAATATTCGGTTGTGTTTGCTAGATCAATTGCATCACGTAACGCGATTGAATTGTCATAATCGTCATGATTATCAATTTTGCTGTTAAGTGTTTTCTCGAGAATTTTTCTTCCATTGGAATAGTTTCCGCTTCCTGTAAAGAATTTCCAAAATGGATATTTGAAGAAATTTGTTCCGATTGAACCTAGTGATTTAAATGATCTGCTGAGACCATAGTCTTCGTGATATTGGCTGAAATAGCCTTTGAAATTTTCTCCTTCAAAAGGGGAGTTAGTTTCTTCCATGGCAAGAGAACGGTCAAAAGACAAAGTTGCGTTTTTAAGGAATAATTTCTTGTTTTCATATGGAATTGAAATTTTATTTCCGAACGAAGTAAGAGAGTCTCTGCTTCTCGAATAACGTGAGTACCCGCTGTTTTGATCCGTAGAATAATCGGAAAAACCTGATTCAGAATAAGTAAAAGAAAAGTTTTGTTCAGGAGAAAAGCCTTTAAAATCTCTTGCGCCGAAATTAAATGAGAAGTTTTTCTCCCTGGCTTCAAACTTTATATCTTCCGGAGAAGAAAAGAACGGAAAATAATAATAACCATTTACATTATTTCTTAGAGATTGATCTGCAACAGAAAATCTGTCATAATTGACTATTGAATTGTTTTTCACTTTATTCAGCCAGTTCGCAAATATTAAATCATTGCTGTAAGCAGCTTTAAATGACCCAAGTTCATACTGTGATAATTTTTTCTTTTTATCATAATATAATCCGTCAGCGGAAGGGATTGAATTTTGTTCTTCACGGAAACTTGTGTCAAGCACCCCGCCGAAAGAGAAATTTCCATATTGAGTATCGATATTTTTCTCGGCAATTATACGCGGAGAATGACTTTTGTAAGAGTATTTTTTTTCAGTGATATTTCCGTTTAAAAAACTGTCATGATAATTTTCCTTTTTCTCGTATGAATATAGTATGTCAAATTTGGGAGTTTCTTTTTTGGGATTGTAATAGACTGAGCTGAAAGAAAATTTATCAGTTTGTGTAGAGCCGCGTTCTGTTTCACTTAATCTTTCGTCAAAAGAGTCAGAATCTGTTTTTCTGCATTGATAAGATACTGCCGAATAAAGAGCCTGAGTGATTTTTGAAGAAGAAGATATCTCGTAGTAATTTTCCGCAGTTCCATAATCCGTTCTTCCGGCTGAGATAAAATCAGAAGAAGTTTTCTTTTTAACGAACTTCAGTGAAAAATCATCAAAATATCCATTGCCGTTTTCATCGGTATAAAGCGGTTCATCAGAATAGATTTCAGTTTCAAAGTAATACGCTGTTCCGCTGACTTTTTGCGGTGATGAAAGATAAATGTTGTTAATCCATATTTCTCCTGAAGAAGATCCGTTTATAGAAAACCTGACATATTTTATTCTTTTAAAATCAGGATATCCGGATATTCCTGTAACAGAGCCGGAATTTAGTTTAAGTTTAATTTCCTGCCATGAGTTTAATCCGGATATGGGTATGTTGTAGAAAAAGTAATTTGTTTCATCTAAACCCAGAGATACTGAAAGATAGTCTCCTGGACTGAAAGATCTTGGATTAATAAAGAAGCTTAAGTTTCCGTAAATTGAAAGATTGTTGCTTTTTATGAAATTTCTGAAAACAGATGCTGAACTTGAAGCTAGAGAATCATAATTTAAGCATAGAGAATTTTCTTCTTCCGCATATATTTCATCAGAACCGTAATCATAAAACTTTTTCAATAAGGACGGATTGTATTTTTCAAAAGAATCTGAAGAATATTCTGAATCATTGTATTTATTAATATAAGATGATTTAATTTTAGCTTTGTCGTCATCCGGAGTTTTCCATTTTCCGGAAACAATTTTCAATGAAGATATGTATATCTTGCCTCGGCTGGCAGAAATTTTATTTAATCTTATCCGCAGAGCTTGGGGGCTTTTTAATACTTCTCTTTCTCTCGAAGTCAGTAGATCATTGCGAAGATAGAACTTTTCTGTTTTCCAAGAAGTATCTGCAGAAGAAATTGTCATTACTGTATTTGAAGAACTTGTCATAGCCTTCGCGGACGGAAAAGTAAAATAATCGTTTGCAGTATCCAGGATGCCGTTTAAGTTAAAGTCTTCAGTAGTTAAAATTCCGTCTCCTCCGGTATCAGCAGAAAGATTTACTCCGGCTCCGACTCTTGTACTGTAGGAAGATGAGGGATTGAATAAATATCCTTTATCTTCGGATGATGATAAGTTTGCTGAAAAATCAAGCTCGCCATTTCCGTTTTTATCCTCAGTGTCGAGAATACCGTCACCGTCACTGTCTTCGCTAATTCGTCCGGTGTCTATGCTTAAAGAAACAGAACCGTCGGCGTCTTTGCATTTGTAGGTAATTTCGACATATTCCGCACTTGAAATATCCATCCCGCTTAATGGAATGGCTGCGGAAATGAAATCTTCAGCAGGTGTGAAAATAAAGTCAAACACCAATGATTTATTGTCTTCAGGATCCGGCAGGGTTCCGGATTCTACATTATAAGGTCCAGGCTTCACTTCATAAACAGAAGAATAAGGATTAAATAATTCTCCGCGAAGATCACTGCTTCCCGGATTTCTGTAATATCTATATAATAGTTTTCCGCGTGTATTTTGAGACGCTGAAACCGCTGGGGACGCAAGAATCCACAAATTTTCAGACAGATCAATTCCTGAAGAATCCGAAGCGGATTCGAAATCATCAAGAATCGCAATTCCGTAAATGTTCGGATTAAGCCTTGAGTAAGCATACTCATAATATGTTCTCAGTGCGAGTTTATTGTTCCGGATATTTCCGGCAGATAATGCTTTTAGAATATTGCCGAAATACCGTTTGTTGAAATCGAATGTAATGTCTCCTTCAGTTACAAAATTCGAAATTGATTCGTTTCCTGTTTCGGGAGCAGATTCAAGACTAGGATTTTTTGAATAAACTCCGCCTACACCTGTTTTGAGCCATTGTGTAAAGTTATATTCAGCCCGGCCTCCTGCCGAAAGATTCCTGTCATTTGAATTATCGTTTTGATATTGATATTCTATTTCTATGTCGGAGATTTCGGATATAAATGAAGAATTTGGAAATTCAACTGAACCGATAGTGTTATCTACGGTGTATTGCGTATCAGGAATTATATTTCCATCGATTTTTACTATAACAGAATCTTTAACAATATTTTGTTTTGAAAGCTGGCATAATGTAGAATTTGAATTAAATTCGGCTGCAAATGAGTAAGAGGAATAGTCATAGGTGTTGTCGAATATTGAAGCAGAATAAATAATTCCTTTCGCTGATGTTGGAAGAATTTGTTTGAAGGGTTCTCTCAGGACAAAAGAGATATTTCCGCTTGTATAGTCGACATTGAAACGGCCGAGTTTAGAAAGCGAATCCGTGTTGATTTGGTTTTCTTTATCATATATCTGAATTGAGAAATCTGAAGTTGAAATACTTCCTCCGCTAAGAGAGTAAACTGAACGTATTTCATAAATATCATAATTTATTTTTCCATCTCCGTTTGCGTCATATCCCAGAGCGTATTCGTCAGAAAGATTTCCGTATTTCAGGAAAACGAAATATTTGCCGGCAATTACATCTGTTCTGACAGAAGGATCCGATGAAGAAGAAGATAAACGGTAAAGTGCATAAATACGGTTTGATTTTTCGATGCTGATTAAAAAAGTAATACAGCCGGTCTGATAATTAACGGAATAATCCTTCCCTTCCGAAAGTTTGTTGTAATAGCCTCCGTCAACCGGCAGAATAAGCGCATTTTGATTGTTGCTTGAAATCTGGTCATCAAGATAGATCTCAAGTGAGCCGGGAAGAATATTAACAGGATATGCCTTGTAATTTTGGGGATTTGCCGGATTTGATGAAAATGTTATGTAATTATTCTGAGAAACTATTACTGGAGGGGAAGAAAGATTATCGTAGCGTTTAAAAGGCTCTATCTGGAAATATCTATTCCGGACATACTGGTATTCTCTCAGGTTGATTGACTGGCGTGAGTTTTTCCCTTTAAAATGATCTACTGCAAAAATACCTTTAGTGAGACAGAAAAATCCTTTTAGGCTGAAATTGTTTTTTCTAAGGTGAGCATTGAGTCCGAGGGATTTCTGGGAAACATTTTCATAAGTTGCAAATTTTGAGCCTCCGATTCTGAAGTCAACATCACCGAGATTAATTTCGCGGATAATTTCATCTTCTTCAATAGCATGATAGTTGACGGAGTAACTGTTTTCACTTTCCTCTCTATCATTATTGTAATCTATTAGCAGATTTATTCTGGGATTCAGCATTCCTTCTGCATACAGCTTGATACGGTTTTCATTCAGAAAACCCTGTTTGATGTTTTTTGATTCGGGTTCGTCATATTCGCTTTGCTTGTAGCTTTTTTTAGTGAAATAGCTTTTGCCGTAAGAAAAAGTGTTTTTGATATCGATGTCTGTCAAAATAGAAGGGTATTGCTGTTTTTCTTCTTCATCTTTTTCCGGCTTAAATATGCGGATGAATGAAAAGTTTTCATCTTGTTTTTTTTCTTCACCAATATCAGTTATTTCAGAATTTTTATCTTTCTTTTCAGATTCAGCAGTTTCGGGAAGATATTTGTCGGCATAATTAAGTAATTTTCGTGTGTTTAAAATTACATCACTGCTCATGGCCGCAAAAAGGGATCCGGCTGCAAATAGTATTGCGATTGATATCAGCTTGAAATTGCTCATTTGAAATTAATACGTTATCCAGTAATGTTTTTGAAGTAATTTTATAAAAAATTCAAGATTTTATTGTAAAATACTATAATAACTTATCGGTTTTTTTAAATCAATACGGATAAATCGGTTTATTTGCTGCAAAAAGTTTAATCTTTGCGGTGCAATATTTGCCAAATACTGTAAGAGTAAGAAATATAGAAAAATGTTGTTAATAACAGCTTCTAAGAAACTGTTATCAGTTTGAAAAAATTATAGTAAGCTAATAAGCCGAAGATAATAAGCCAGAAATCGCAAATCCTCATTAGAAAATTGAGAATGCGTCCGCTAAGAATTTTTTTCAGTCTGCTCACGGCAAACAACAAAGGCACAAACCAGAGAAGTACGCCTATCATTATGCATACTGTAACCAGAACAGAATAATCTGACGATTGCGGAAATTTGTGGTTCCACACAAGAAAGAAATTTCCGGCAACGGCAATCCATCCTATTATAGTCATTGGATTTGTCAGGGTTATAAGAATTCCGGAAATGACGGCTGCTACGGGAGACTTTTTTAATTCAAAATTTCTTGAGTTAGAAGAATTATTTCTAAGGGATTTGATTAATGATAGAATTCCCATGTAACAGAGAATTGTTCCGCATACAGCCGAAAGTATGATTTCAAAAATTTTATATGAAGAAACAAGCTGAGAAACGCCTTTATAGACAAGTATTATATAGAAAATGTCTGATATGGAAGATCCTAAAGTGAAAAAAAGACAGTTTCTGAAGCCGTATTTTATTGCTCTTTGTGATGCCGCGATAGTTACTGAACCCGGTGGAATCGCTACGAAAATTCCTAAAATTACGGCTGATAAAAGAAATTCCGCTAACATCAATTTACTCACTGATAACCATTATTATCAATCCGAGAATAATTATCCAGCCATATTTTTTCCGGAAGAGCATGACCTTTGAAAGTTTAAAATATTGACATAGAGCCGCCCAGTCTTTACGATAACAAATATGAAAAAGAAAATTAAAGAAAAAATACTTATTATAAACTATGAATTTCCTCCTCTCGGCGGCGGCGGGGGAGTCGCTTCCTATGATCTTGCCCTTGAATGGGTAAAAAATTATGATGTTGATGTTCTGACTTCATCTTACAAGGATATTCCTTCTTTTGAAGTAATGAAAGGAATAAATATACACAGAGTCGGAGTTTTGGGAAGAAATTCGCGCGATGCGGCATCCTTTCTTTCAATGTATACTTATCTGATAACCGGGTTTTTTAAGGGTATAAAACTTGCCCGCAAGAATAAATACACGGCGATTAATACCCATTTCGCGGTACCTTCAGGACCCCTTGGTTATATTATATCCCGAATTTTCAGGATCCCGAATGTTCTGTCCATTCACGGCGGTGATATTTATGATCCTTCAAAGAAAACATCTCCTCACCGCTCATTAATTTTTAAGGCAGTTGTCAAATTTGTGCTGAATCATGCTGACAGAGTTGTCGCTCAGTCTTCAAACACTCAGGAAAATGCCTTGAAATATTATTCTCCGAATAAATCGGTCGATATAATTCCGTTGGCGTACCATCCCCAGAAGAAGCCTGTGTCTTCATTTAAACTGCCGGAGCTTAAAAAGGGTGAATTTTCTCTTATTACGATTGGGCGTCTTGTAAAAAGAAAATCGGTTGAAACTATAATTGAAGCTTTTGCCAAAGAGAAGGAGCTGAAGCTTAAACTGTATGTTCTCGGTGACGGACCCGAAAAAGAGTTTTTGATGAATCTGTCTGAGAAACTTGGCGTCAGGGACAAAATATATTTTGCGGGCTTTGTCACTGAAAAACGTAAATATGAATATCTCAACCTTTCTGATGCCTATATTATGACATCGCTTCATGAAGGTTTCGGAATAGTTTTTATGGAAGCAATGGATTGTTCTCTTCCTATAATATGCACAAATCACGGCGGTCAGACTGATTTTCTTTTTCATGAGAAAAATGCGCTCATGATTAATGTCGGAGATGTCTCTGCTTGTGCGGAATCGATTAAGCGGATGGTAAAAGACAAAAAACTATATCAGAAACTTGCAAAGAACAATAAGGCGGATGTGCGGAAATTTTACGCAGAAAATGTCGCCAAACAGTATGAAGATATTTTTAAGGTGCTGGCTGATAAAAAATGATAATTCGAGTTGGTCTTTTATCTTCAAACCATGAGGTTATTGAAAGCGTAAAGGCGAGTTGTACAGACTTTGAGTTTGTAAAATATAAGAATGCCGACATGGTTCGCGCAGAAACAGATATTCTTCTGATTGATCTTGATATGTTTGAAGAAAGTGAATCCGTTCAGTTCTTTCTTTCTAAAATCAGAAAAAAAATACATAATCTCCCGGTAATCTTGATTCTAAAACCATCCAACAGGGATAATCTGGATTACGAATGGTTTTTCAATGATTTTATATGCTACCCTCTGAGAAAAGGAGAGCTTGAACTTAGAATCAATAAGTTTGTTTCTCAGAATAAGTCAGAAATTGATGACAATATTCTAAAAGTAGGAAGAATTACAATTAATCTTCTCGAATACTCAATCTATTATGATAACGAAAAACTGGATTTTACATATAAAGAATTTGAACTTTTAAGGCTTCTTGTTCAGAACAGCGGGCAGGCTTTTTCGCGTAAGGATCTTCTTGCTAAAATATGGGGAGTTGAATATATCGGCGGTACAAGAACTGTCGATGTTCATATTCGAAGACTGCGAAGCAAACTCGGCGATGATTTCAATTCATTAATCGAAACAGTAAGAAATGTAGGTTACCGCTGTATCAAATAGCATTTTGAAAATTACTTGATATTTTCAGGCTCAATAAAATATTAGAGCACGGCGAAGACGTCCGGTTTTTGTCACAATCACATTATATGAGGTTATTGAATGAATCACCATCAGAAGAGAAAGCTCGATAGAATAATCGAGATATCGGCAACCGAAGATTTGTCCGAATACGGCGAGCTTCTCAACGCGATGAAAAAAGGTCTCGGCGTCCCTTTTTTCGGAACAAGACGACTAGCGGCTGCAATGCTGAAAGAAATCATAGGAGACATTTCTCAGATTGAGTTTTCAAAAAATGATTTTAAGCCTAAACAGAAAACGGCGCCTGTATTTGAGGATGTTAATGACGGAAAAGTGAAAATGTTTCTCAACATTGGCAAAAATCACCGCGTTATGCCCGGTGATATTATCAAAGAAATAGTAAGAAGGTCGGGAATTGACGGCAAGGCAATCGGAAAGATTGACATCCATACAAGCTATACATTTATCGAAATTCCGGAACAGTATGCCGAAATAGTTCTTCTTTCATTTGATAATGTGAGAATGAGAGGCGTTAATGCCGTAATGGAACCGGCAAAAAAGAAAAAAGATATTAAATGCGATTAAGAAACTGCCCTGTCTGCGACGGGGCTTTAAGAACCCTCGATAATATGAATTTTTTGCAATGCCGCTCATGCGGCACTGTTTTTAATTCTGCTCACACGATTATAGAATATTCTGATACATATTTTACTTCGGATTATAAAATCCAGTATGGAAAAACATATGAAGAAGATTATCCCGCAATCAGGAAATTCTGTGATAAAAGAATAGAAAGAATTAAAAAAATAGCCTTACACGGCCGGATTAATTCTGTGTTGGATGTTGCATCGGCTCTGGGTTTTTTTCTCAAAGCGGCAAGTGATAACGGGGCAGCTCATTGTACCGGTGTTGAAATATCGAAATACGCATGCGATTACATGAAGAAGAATTATCCTTTTTCGGTCAAAAATGAATCTTTTGAAGATTTTCATTCAGATGAAAAATATGATCTTGTAACGGCATGGTATTTTATCGAGCATTCTTCAGATTTAGTTGAAACTGTAACGAAACTTTCTTCGTTTGTAAATGACGGCGGTGTTCTGGCTTTTTCAGTTCCTTCAGCATTTTCCCCGCTTTTTAAATTTAACCGGAATAAGTTCTTCGAAACTCATCCTATTGACCATAGTGCCGATTTGACTCCTAAAGGAGTTAAAATTATGCTGAAAAAAAAGGGATTTCATAAAATTCAAGTATATCCGGCTGCTTATCACCCGGAGCGCATAATGCATAAAGACCGTTTTTTCTTTCCGATTTTTTCATATTTCTTTAAAAAATATGCCGACTTTACCGCGTTTTCTGATACTATTGAGGTATATGCCGTTAAATAAATTGCTTTAACTTTTACGGGGATCGAATAGAATAGCCCAATGGATTTGGTTGTATTTAATGATGACGAAAGCGGACTGATTGACCGCTGTCAGCGCGTGGTTAAAGAGCGCGGAATGATTGAACCGTATCAGCGGATTGTCAGCAATATAAACGCCTTGATTGAACTTTCAAGAGCAATTTCTCAATATCCTTCAATTTTGAGATCAACCGATCTCGGTGAAAATATGCGTTCAGTTGACTCACTGATTGAAATGTTGTGCCAGAAAGAGGGGTTTGATAAGACTCTTCATATCCCGACAAAAGCGGTTCTTGGCAAGGGCTTTCTTGTTGCAAAGATTAATTTCTTCCACATGATACGTTATCTTGCAAATCCGCTTCCTGAACTTAGAGAAGAATCGATTGAGATAAACACAATTATTTCTGAAATAGTTTTTACGTTAATGTCAGAGGAAGTTTTTGTTTCAATAATTGAAGAAGATAACAAGGATGAGTCAATCAGAACCCGTGCGGCATTTCTTCTTGCAAATATCTGGGAATACCGTCTTAATCAGAATGTCCGCGACTTCGCACCGATTCTAAATTCGATATGGGAAGCAAGAAAAAAGCTTCAGCCTGTTTTCGGAACGATGATGGGCACAATTGAATTGATGACTCTTTCGGCTGAACTCGACAAGGCATGGGCGGATTTTGTTTCGTTCAGTTCGGGTTCAGAAGAAATAACCCAGGCTCTTGAAGAATTTCTCTTTACACTTTCGCACGAGGAGCTTACAGAGATCCGCGTCAAGATGAGCGAGCTTAATCTTCGATGTATCACTAAAAAAGATTTGTCGCCAATTCTTGGAAAAGCTCATGCTTACCCCGAGTTCGGCGAAAACGATCCGAGAGAAATGTATATTTTTTACCGATCGAGAAAACACAATGCAAAATTCCGTAAACGTGCTGAAAGACCAGGACCTAAGATGACTATCGAGGAATATATTATGAGTTATCTTCTGTCACAGCCTGAGTGGGCGGTAAAATTATGACTGAAGGACTGGATGATGAACTGCGCAGAGCTCTTGACCCGAATTTGCGTTTTGATATTGATGAAGAGATTTCACTCAATATAGGCAAAATACTTTCAGATGAGGGTTCACTTCTTTATGACAGATATTTTTTTAAAAATTCAAATGCTCTTATAGAGATATTTTATCCTTCTCTTCCATTTAACGGAGAGTTTCCTTTCCGTTCGCCGGATTATATCAGGCACATTTTATCTGCTTATCCAGTTGAAAATTCTTTATCAGGAATTGAAAAAATTCTTTTCCGCCCAAGATATTTTTCGCAGTATTCGTCCGAGCTTGCGGCTCTTTTTTTTAAGAAAGAAAGGATACTTGTGGAATATCTTCATTGTCCTCATCTTTATGAAGTGTCCAGAGACGATTTTGATAATAATCAGTCCTATGTTTTAGATTCCATAGAAGATAATCACCGTCTTGGAACGGGAGTTCAGACTGGAAATAAAATTAAAATTCCTTCTACGCTTTATTATATTCATACATCATTTAGAAGTAGTCATAATGATATTGACAAATTCTTTATAACAGCGGATTTTTCAAATGACGAACATGAGCAAAAACTTACCGAGATTTCGGAATATTATAAAATTAATGGTTATTAAATGATAGATTTTCACAACCACACTGAACTTTGCGGACACGCCGAAGGATCTCCCGATGATTATGTAATGACTGCGATAAAACGCGGAATCCGGTATTTCGGATTTGCGGATCATGCACCGATTGAAGAATCAATCCGCGGCGGAATAACAATGTCTCCTGAAGAGATTGAAGATTACATCGGGATGACTAAAGCACTCAAAGAAAAATTTGCAGGACAAATTGAAATTTTTACAGGCTTCGAGGTTGATTATCCGGAATTTGAAGCTTTTGATTCTTCCTATTATAATGATGATCGGATTGATTATCTGATCGGTTCATGTCATTTTATCGGCGATTGGCCGATTGATTTTTCTCCTGAGGCGTCTGACGAGGAATACTCCAAAAGAGGAGTCGATTCGGTATGTGCCGATTATTTCAACAATATGCTGAGTCTCGCTAAATCGGGAAAATACAATATAATCGGTCATTTCGATCTATACAAAAAATTCGGACACAGACCAGAAAAGGATTTTTCGGATATTATTTCGCAAATCGCGAAAGAAGCCGCGAGGAATGGTACTTCCATCGAAATTAACAGCTCAGGTCTTCGCAAGCCTGTAAAGGAAATATATCCTTCTTTTGATATAATCAAACTCATAAGCGAAAGCGGAGGAATCTTTACCCTCGGTTCAGATTCGCATCATCCGGATGATGTAGCCAAAGATTTTGACAAGTCACGTGAACTTCTGCTTAAAGCAGGTGTTGAAAAAATATCTTATTATAGAAAAAGAAACCGTGTGGAGATTTCATTATGATGCATCTTGAGATGAAGAGACGGCCGAGCGCGCTGTGGTATGTTGATGACGCCGAACTTCCGTTTTTTATCGGTACAGCCGCGAAAAACTGCAATACTGCCAATTATCTTGAGTCTAAAGAAAAAATCCGACGAAACGAGAAACATGTTCTCAGATTTGAAACAGGGATATTTCCTGATAAAATATATTTTCTTGATCAGAAGCATGAAGATAAAGTTTTTGAAGCACGCGAATCTTACGCCGTCGAATCGCTTTATTATGCCGAGGGCGACGCGCTAATCACAGACATTTCAAATCACTGTCTGGTGATCAGAACTGCCGATTGTGTTCCCCTGTTTTTTGCGGATAAGAAGAATCATGCTGTTGCTGCAATACATTCGGGCTGGCGAAGTACTGCAAAAAATATTGCAGAAAAAACATTTCTTCAAATGAACGCAAAGTACGGGACGGAGCCTTCAGATGTTACTGCATATATTCTTCCGTGCATCGGTGCGGATTATTACGAAGTCAAGCAGGATGTAGCTTCAATTTTTCCTGAACACATTATTAAAAAAGAAGACAAACTATACTTTGACATCAGAGCTGCGGTTGTTTCTCAGCTCAGAAAAATCGGCATCGGACGGAATTCCATTTTTGCTGATTACCGCGATACAGTCGGATTCAATGAATCTTTTTTCTCTCATAGAAAAGGTGATCTCGGAAGAAATCTGAATTTTATTTATCTAAAGTAATATCTGTTTCAACTATTTCGGCATTAATGAGTTTCTGTTTGATTTTTTTGCAGATAAAATAGATTAAAACCGCAAGAGCAATTATAAGCGCGATGCTCCACTTTGTGTTGCTTATCCATTTTGTAAGGTGCTCGCGGTTGCTCGCGCCGAAATAACCGATAGTTATCCAGATTGGAATGCTGACCAGCGCTGCAAGTCCGTCAATGATTACAAAAGTTCCGAAACCTGCGAATCTTGTCATTCCTGCCGTCAAAAAAATCGGAGTGCGCAGTCCCGGCAAAAATCTTGCAGTTAAGAGAACCATTTTTCCGTTTTTAGCAAAGCTCTTGACGATACGGTCATACCATGAATGGCTGAGAAGTCTTTTGCCCAATCTTGTATTGAAAAGACTTTCTCCGAAAAATCGGCCCATATTGTAAACGATAATATCACCGATCAGTACGCCGAAAAAACATATAATTCCCATTAAAAGGGGATGAGTGTATCCGAGACCTGATATAATTCCGCCGACAAGGATGGTTATATCTTCGGGAATAGGAAGACCGAATCCGCAGAGAAGAAGGACTCCGAATACTGAAATGTAGCCGAAAGAGGAGTAGAAATTAATCATCGTATCAATTGAAAACATCGTTCACCTTAAGTCATATTTTTAAATCAGTCTTAAATTAATCAAATGTTTTTCAAAAGACGGTATTTTGAAGAGATGGTGAGAATAATAAAATATGCCGGACATTAAGTCCGGCATGGTGTTCTATTTTTTTAAAGGAGTAAAATCAAAACCGTCGGTAGTCTTTGAAATCGAACCTACACCCGGAAAATCAATATGCACTGCAGCAACATTGATTTTATCTTTTGCAAGTTTTTTGAGCAGTTTCTTTCTCATTTTTGCCGCTTTATCCAAATCTGTATCATATACAAGAGAATATTCCGGATGAATCAGCTGAACCGACTGAATGTGCATAAAATCACCGGCGAAAAGAAGTTTTTCTCCGTTTGATTCAAGAAGAAATCCCGAATGACCGGGAGTATGTCCTTTCATGTCAACTGAAGTGATTCCGTCGGCAACTTTGTCGCCTAATGAAAAAGTTTTGATTTTAGCTGAATAAAGCTTCAGCATCTGATTCGCAGGAACGAAATATTTTTTGTATTCGGCCGGAATCTTTTCGAGTCCGCTGTCTTCGTAAAGAGGTTTTTCTTCTTTAGAAATCATTATTTCCGCGTTAGGGAAAACAGCTTTTCCATTTTTGATAAGACCTGCTACATGATCGAAGTGACCGTGAGTGATGAGAATCAGATTTACCATGTCAGGAGTAATTCCGGATTGTTTCATTTTGGAAATGAGTTTTCCGCCGTCTCCCATTCCAGTGTCGATTAGTATGATCTGTTTATCTGTTTTTAAAAGGAATACGTTTACATCAGCTTTCTTCTTTCCATCAGGCATGTATTTTTTTAATTCATCAGCATTTGCGTTTTTAATCAGTTCGCTTTGCATTTCTACAGTCGAATCAGCAATAGCCGTTACAGAAACACTTCCCACTTTGAATTCAAAAGTGTCTTTTGAAGCAGAATGAGAAAATGAAAAGATAAGAAAAGATAAGAAAGTGAAACAGAATAATTTTTTTAACATAAAAGTTTCCCCCTTTTCTGAACAAGTAACATAGAGCCGAATTGCCGTCAAGATAATAGAGTAAAAAAACTATAGCAATTTAGCTGAATTTTGCCGTTTTCGTTTTAAGTGCTTGTCAAATTGAGCTTTTATCATGATTTTATATCCTAAAGGGGATTTTGATGAAAACTTATATTGACTGCCTTCCTTGTTTTTTCAGACAGGCGGTTGATGCCTGCAAAAAGGCAGAGCTTGGCGAAAAAGAAACAAAGATAATAATAGAAAAAGCCGCAAAGGTAATAAGAAAAATCCCGATGGATGTTCCGCCTCCAGCAGTCGCTTATGAAATAAACTCGCTTGTTAACAAGGCTTCCGGAAGAAAAGATTTTTATGAAGAAGAAAAGAAAAAGAGCAATGACGCCGTTCTCGGCATTTACTCGAAGTGCATGAAGAAAATAGAAAAGTCGAAGGATCCGCTTCTTGCGGCAGTTGAACTGGCCATCGCCGGAAACATAATCGATTTCGGCATAATGAATAAAATTGATATTGATAAGGAAGTTTCGAAGATAATAAATTCTGAAGAAAAAATGCTGAAGCACGCTGATAAAAAATATTTTGCATATGCCCAGTTTGCGAAGTGTGTCGAAAAATCCGCGACTATTCTTTTCCTTGGCGATAACGCGGGTGAAATAGTTTTTGACAAGATGCTGATAGAAACCATAAAGAAAAAATATCCGCGAAAAAAAATAGTTTATGCAGTTAAAGCTCAGCCGATTCTTAACGATTCCTTAAAGGAAGATGCGTTATATTGCGGTTTGGATTCTTTCGCAGAAATAATCACATCAGGCTCTGTCATTCCGGGTACTATAGCCGAAAGGTGTTCGAAAGATTTCGCGGAATATCTTTCGCAGGCGGGAATGGTCATCAGCAAGGGGCAGGGGAATTTCGAGTCATTCATTTCAGACAAACCGGTCTTCTATCTGTTTATGGCAAAATGTCATGTTGTCGCGAATGAAATCGGATGCGCACAGGGAACAATAAATCTTTATTATAACGGAAAGTAACATGATTATTAACTGGAACCTCGATCCCGAAATTTTGAGAATAGGCGGATTTTCTCTAAGATATTATTCTATTCTGTTTGCAGGAGGAATTTATTTTGCTTATCTTATAGTGAAACATATTTATGCAAAAAACAGCATGGACATCAAGAAGCTTGAAAGCATCTCCGTACATGTGTTTCTCGGTCTCATCATCGGAGCGCGTCTCGGACATAGTCTTTTTTATGATTTTGCATATTATTCAAAACATATCGCGGAAATCTTTCTGCCGTTTTCCGTAACAGAATCAGGAATAAGTTTTACCGGATATCAGGGGCTTTCGAGTCACGGCGGAGGAATCGGAATAATTGTCTCGCTTTTGATATGGAAACTTCGTTCGGCTGAAAACAAACTGTTTCCGGCATTGGACGCGATTGCTGTAGCGGCGCCTCTTACTGCTGCATGCATCAGGCTCGGCAATTTTATGAACTCGGAAATTATCGGCAAACCGACTGACGGAACATGGGGAGTTGCTTTCGCGCGTGTAGATTATATACCGCGTCATCCCGGACAGCTTTATGAATCATTGTTTTATTTCTGTCTTTTCGGCATCATGCTTTTTTTATACAAAAAGACGCGGATGTTTGCGGAGAATGGTAAGCTCTTCGGAATATTTCTCACAGCAGTGTTTATTTTCAGAATCATCATAGAAACGGTGAAAGAAAATCAGAGCGCATTTGAATCATCTATGCCGCTAAACATGGGACAGATTCTCAGCATTCCTTTTATTATGGTTGGTCTTGTTCTGATATTCAGAGACAAGATCAAGTACTTTGAATCGAAGAAGAAATAAGGGGGAAGGTATGGAGTTATCCATTTTCCGCCACATTAAAAGTCTTTACGACTGACATCATTTCTTTAGAAAGCTTTGTCAGGTTGTCAATTGATACTGACGCCTGTTCTGTCATTGCAGTGTTTGACTGCGACAGCGAATCAAGGTCATCAGTTGATTCACGTATTGATGCCACTCCATGATCCTGTTCTGCTGTAGATATGGCGATTTCGGATGTCATGCGCGCCATTTCCTCCATCATTCCGGCAATCTTTTTTAAGAGCTCGCCGTTGCGGTTTACATTGTTGCTTCCCGCGGTCACGCGCTCCGTCATCTCATTGATAAGTTGACCTATTTCTTTTGACGCGGCGCTTGTCCGGGTCGCGAGATTTCTCACTTCGCCTGCGACGACGGCGAAACCTCTGCCGTGTTCACCGGCACGCGCCGCTTCAACAGCCGCGTTGAGCGCTAAAAGATTTGTCTGAAAAGATATTTCATTTATGAGTTCAAGTATCTCGGTGATCCGGTGATTAGATTCGTTGATTTCACTCATAACCTTAATTGTTTTTCCGGCATTGGAACTTCCTTCTGTAACGAGATTTTTGACCTCATTTGCATAGTTCGAAGATGCACGCGCTGATTCGGCGCTCTGTTTGATTGAAACAGAGCTTTCTTCTATTGCTGCGGCGATGTGCTGAACCGAAGCGCTTTGTTTAATGGAACCATCGCTGATTTCAGAATTGACCACTGCAAGATCTTCGATTGATGAAGATAAAGTCTTTGCGTACTTGTCAATCGAACCGACTACATTTCTGAAATTTGAAATCGTATCGTTGATTGATCCAGTTAGTTCGCCGATTTCATCACTGCGTCCGGGATCGGTTTTAATGCTGAGATTTCCCTGAGCGATTTTGGATAGGGAAGTTTTGAGTATGTCGAGTCTTCTGGTAAGAAGTTTCCGCATGAGAAGCCAAACAAAAGAACAGAAAAAGATAACGCTTAAGACAGATACGGCAATTGTTTTTATGACAAATGTTCCGAAAAATCCCGACTCGCGTGAATTTAAAAAGGCCTTTGGAATGCCGACAAAATAGATTCCCGTTACCTTGCCGCTATTGTCTTTCAGAGGATCG
Organism: Spirochaetota bacterium; assembly: GCA_029554345.1. GTDB lineage: Bacteria > Spirochaetota > UBA4802 > UBA4802 > JAFGJZ01 > JAKJGA01. The sequence goes on from JAKPJF010000113.1 coordinate 41,049, forward strand.
TATGCAGTATAATAAGGTTCGCCGAGAATCATTGCTTCTCCGACAAACTTACGTCCATGCATTACAGGTTCATACGCCGCGCTGTCTTTGCCGAGTTTTGTTCCGACTGCGCGTGAGCCGTCAGGTTTTTTTATGTTGGTTATAAGCCGCTTGAAATCATCTCCGTCGAGAGCGAAAAGAGTTGCGGCAACTTCAAGGTCTTTTCCTATTTCATCAACCGGTTCGAAACATTCTTCAACCGGTTTACCATTTTCGTCGAGCAGTGTGTTTCCGAAAAGATTCAGCGTGCCGAAATATTCCTTTAAATATATTTTCATTGCATTGATGTCTCCGCTGAGTTTCGCATCGGCAGACATTCCGATAATTCCTTTTCGGTACTCTCCAAGAGAGTAGAATGATACGGCGGTAACAGAAATTAGTACTATAAAAATAGTCTGAAAAAGAAGTATTTTTGAAATTGAAAGAGATTTCATTAGAGACACCTCAGTAGAAGCAATGAAACAATAATGACAACATGGTGATGGTATCATGAGAGGGTGAATTAATCAAGATAAAAGGTATGCCCTAAAGCCAGGCGGGCTCGAAAGGCTTCGATACTTCCGAGTGTCGGAATACAATCAAAGGCTTCGCCTTTGTAATTCTGGTTTCGCATGGATCATGCGATAATATTCAAAGGGACGAGGGGCTCGTCCTCGGCGATTTTGACATCCTGTCATCGCCTCGCTCGTGCTCATCGTGAGCACACGGCCGCTCATCATCCTGTGCGCCAGGATGGCGCGAATCCAACGCGGACAGGAAGTCCATAAGCGTTGGACAGAGAGATCCCATTCCCGGCTTTTGTCGCGACAGAACTATCGCGCATTTCTTCGAAATGACAGCGATAGTCTGCGCGAATAAAGTATTCGGCTTCGCCGAATGTTTTAGTTTTTTTGATATAATTCTCTTTTTGCTGAAGCAGTAAAATTTATGAAAAAATTCTCTTTCCCGGTCTCTCCTTTAATAAAGGAGAGACCGGGAAAGAGAAATAATCTATTGATTCAGTTGTGTAAGCCCCTCTTTATTTCAAAGAGGGGTTTGTGGTGATTAATCTTCATTCTCCAATTGATAATTTAAAGAATTTAAACGGTAATTTGAGATGGCTAAATATTTAATACTAATCAATAAATATTTGACTTGAATCTGATTAATCGTTTACAATCCGTTTGATAAGGAGAAATTTCATTATGCTAAAAATTCTACGTTTTACTGCAGTATTGTCGGTAATGCTTTTTTTGTTTTCTGCTTCGGTTATAGGCGCTCCGAGTATTGATGATACGATAAAGACTGACATAGTGGTTGTGTTTAATCCCAAGATTAAAAGTATGCAGCATACCGCTGTGGCTCTTCTTCCTTTCATTTATAATAAAGCCGACGGCACAGAAGTTTCATTTCAGAAAACTGTAACCGAAAATTACCGCGGTGCATTTGAAACATATTTTATTAAAACAGGTTTTGATATCATTGACCGTGACCAGATTGACAAAATACTGAACGAGCAGCAGTTTGCGATGACCGGGATATCCAAAGATGATCAGAAAAGGCTCGGTAAACTTCTCAATGCGGACAGCCTCGTGATTGCCCAGCTGAATAATTATGACATGGTTCCTGTTTCAGGAACTGAAACTGTTTCGAAAGGGCTTCTTTCTCCATCCGGTGACAGAAAATATAATGGATACATTGCCCTGACTCTTAAAGCAATACATGTTGAAACTGGAGTTCTTATCTGGAAGATGAATTTATCCGCAACAATAACCGATATGCCGGGAAACAATTACAGCGCGTATTATGATCGTGCGCTCAAGCGTATTTGCGGTGAAGCGGTAGACATGTTTATTCGCGAATATGGAAAATTAAAGTAAGGAAAGTAAGAGACTGAGGCTGATAGTTTTCAGAAGTATCTGAGAAATTATAAACTTAAAAATATGGAACTCCTGTGAAGATTATCGACGGAATTTTAAAGTGCCGGCATGATGTTCATTGGTTTTGACTGTTATATTTATTGAGAAAAAGCATCGTATATGGATATTGTATTTAATTAATACCCATATACGTTTTGCGTAATGTGAATTTATTTAAGAGTTTTGGTATTTTTGCCAATATCTTTTACGATATACTCTGAAAATATTTGAAAAGCTTCTTCCGGACTATAAATTCCACCGATAGCAAACCCGTCTTTTACCCATTGCGGATTATATTTGGCATGAGCGATTTCATTTCCTGAAGGAAATTCAAATAGCTGAGCTATTGTTGAACATTGATATAAATCGGCTGTAGTATCAGTATCAATCTCAAGAAAAAGAGGAACCCATATTACGTATAGATAGTCAACTTTGAGTTTTGATGCGATTTCGCGTAATGAAGCAACATCCGTCTTGGAATAATTTTCATTGATCTCTGATGATATTACCATTCCGTATGGACCTTTAATTTTCTGCGGATAATCCGGGATAAGCTTCATTGTTTCAGTCTGTTTGACAACATTGAAAGTAGAAGACTTTATTAATTCAGTTTCAATGGCTGATACAAACAATAAGCTTATATCTTTGTATTTGGGTTCGGCGCATATAACGGCGATTCTGCTGTTTGGTTTTACATCTTTTTTTAAAAATACATGATCTACTACGCAGCTTGTTGTTAAGAAAAGCAGAGAGCAAAAAAAGATCTTCAGCATTAAACTAATTTTTTTCATTTATTATCTCCAATAGTTTTATTACCTAAAATATTTATCTATATCCGCAGTTGTTCCTTCGACAGCAGATAAAAGAATTTTTTCTACATATGCTTCATCGGGCTGACCTGTTATTGAAAGAGTCGCATTTCCAATATAGGCATCCGAAGAAAACCCGATAATTCTTTTAGTTCTAGTTTCATACATCCGGGTATAAATCGGAATATAAGACCGATAACCCCACTTATTGCTGACAGTATATAAAGATCCGGCCCATACAACCAGCAAATAATCTGATTTCATTTTTTCACTTAGTTCTTCTATTTTTTGCATGCTTGTTTCTGAAAGATATTCTGTTCTATGTATGGCAGGATCGCTGGCAATTTCAAAGTCAATAACATTATGATTCAAAGGGTATTTGTTGATCTTTCTGGATATTTCTGATTGCGAAATCAGAATAAAACGACCGTTTGAAAGTAATTGCTCTGAGAATTTTGTTGCAAGTAAAATATCAACATCATTGTTGGTTCCTGCAAAAACTACAATTTTTTGATTTGGCTTGAACTTGAAATTTTCATCAAGCGCTTTGTATTTTACCAAGCTTGATTCTGAAGTTTGACAACCGGTAAAAATTGTAAACAGAACAATTGATGATAAGACACATTTGAAGCATTTCATATATATTTTCTCCTTATTAGTCATTCATTGTTATTCTAAATCCAATGTTGTTCTTTAGAGTCCTGTCCTTGAAATCATATCTTAAACCTACCTGAAGATAATATAACGCACTGTCAAAACTTCCGCCGCATGCTATTCTATATCCGCCTGAAGATAAACTTTCATCAAATGTCCATTCCCATACATTTCCGCTCATGTCAAACAATCCCGACGAATTGCTTTTTTTTGATCCAACTACTTGTGAAGTTTTGTTCGAGTTGTTGATAAACCATGCAAAATCTTCAATATTAAAAGTTTTATTGTCAGCATCATAAACAATACTTGGACAATTTCCGGGAAGTAGAAATCCTGAATGCCGGTCTTTAGTTGCCGTGTTTGCTTTATTGACTTTTCGTGCTGCATATTCCCACTCTTTTGCTGAAGGCAAACGAACACCTTTTGCTTCAGTCTTTTGAAAAGGATATGTGGTATCATAGGTTATTCCGTCAGCGACAACTGATTGTAGCGATGACTTTATCGGGCTTTTAAATGATTTGTCATGATAATAAACAAAATCTAACTTGAGATTATTTCCGCTCGTTTTATTGATATATTCTGTGCAGGCATTGCACCAAACAATAATGTCCTGCCATGTTAAATTAGTAACCGGTTGAAGTTCGCTTCCTGAGTCATTACTTCCCTTATTTCCAGAACAAGAAAAAGAATAACCGTTTGATTTAGCCCATCTAAATACAGCAACCCATGTTTTATAAGTGATTTCTGTAGTTCCCATCCAGAAATTATGACTGCATAATTCTTCTCTATCATCATTTAATCCGGATCTGAAACGGCCTTTAGAAATAAAAACTGTGTCGAAAGAAATGTTGCCTATCAGAATTTTTTTATGTTTTTATTTTCATTTTTTGCATCTGAGTTTATGGTGCCCGCTTTTTGATAAACGGATAACCCGACTATTGAATTATTTTTTAGTTCTTTTGAAATCTTGCATTTAACAATGGTCATCATCGGAAACTCAACCGTTAGCGGTAAATACTGACCGTTAACATATATATATAGTTGATCTCCAATTTTTACTTTGTCTGCAAAACTTGAATTGTTCATAACTACTACAATGCAATCGTGACGTACTTCGCGGATTTTACCTATAGCATCTGCGTTATCTGAAGATTTTAGTAATATATTATGACTGATAATACAGAATAATATCAGTAAAAATTTTTTTACCAAATTATGTTCCTTTTTTTATAAAAAGGATGAAGTGTTATTGAAATCGTCAAGACAAATTTGATGAAAGAAGGAGTATAATCAAATATAATTCAAATGAGATAAGAATGGATTTAATAGATAATACGGATTGTGAAGTTTTTTTGATCAGGTTATGTTTATGAAAAGGAATGGTTTGTCTGAAATATTCTTGCTTAAGATTGAAGAAGATTGAAAAATTAAATTGTATTTTTACGGATACAAGTAAAAGAATTTGATTTAGATATATTAAAGTTCAATGAAGACATAATATAAAATTATTTATTTGAGGTATAAGAAAGGAATGAAATTTAAAAAAATATTTACATTCATGATGCTACTTCTTCTATCTTCCTGTTCACTCACAGGGCAGACCGATAAGTCAGGTTTTTCTATCAATAAAACCGCGATGAATATTCACGATAGATTTGTCATACCTTCTTCATACAAACGAATAGAATATCCGGCTGATAGTTTTCAGAATTTTCTGAGAAGTTTTCCGCTCAAAAAATATGGTACCCCGGTTAAGATTTTCGACGGAAGTTTGAAGTACCGGCAGGATGTTCATTGTTCAGTACTTGATATAGATACGGGCAAAAAAGATCTTCAGCAGTGCGCGGACGCTGTTATGCGGCTGAGAGCCGAATATCTTTACAAAACCGGTCAATATGAAAAGATTCATTTTAACTTTTCAAACGGTTTTCGTGCGGATTATCACAAATGGAAATTGGGCTACAGAATTAAAAATAGGTCAAACCGGATAGCATGGGTCAGATTAGCAGAACCCGATAATTCAAGAAAAACTTTTCGGGAATATCTCGATGTTGTTTTCATGTATGCAGGATCAGCGTCTCTCGAACGTGAACTGAAGAAAGTGCCGATTGGCGAAGTTTCGCCCGGGGATGTTCTCATTCAGGGCGGAAGTCCCGGTCATGCACTTATCGTAATGGATGCCGCCGAAGATATTAAAACCGGAAAAAGAATATTTATTCTCGCTCAGAGCTACATGCCCGCGCAGGATATTCATATTGTTATCAATCCCGAGAATGATGATATTTCTCCATGGTATGAGGCGGATCCTTCCGCTAAACAGATTATCACGCCTGAGTGGAATTTTACAATTGATAACCTCATGCGCTTCAAAGATTGATAATATTTTATTGACACTATCCGGCATGATTTAACTATTTAAAAAAATAACGGATAATTCCCGCGAGGTAATAATGAGCTTAAAAGAATCTCTGATTAAAATGGAAGCGCACAATTCCATTTTTGAAAACGCGATACGTTCGCTAGAAATCCCTACATGTGCGGTTTTCGGCAAAGGCGAAAACCTGAGCCCGGTTTCTTTCACAGAAGCTTCCGACACTATTTCTACAAAAGACAGCGCAAAAGTTGCAGAATCTTTCCCTCAGACAAGTTCTGCGTCAAAGAACAAGGTTCTAAGCGCTTCAGGAACTAATGCATCTCCTCTCAAAGGAAAAAGAGTTGCGGTTCTTTTTTCAGGCGGACCGGCTGCAGGCGGACACAATGTTGTTTACGGTCTCAAAAAAATTCTCGGAAAAGACAACACTCTTCTCGGAGTTAAAGCCGGCCCTAAAGGTCTTCTTGAAGGTAAGCTTTTTGAAATAACTGATGAAGCTGTAGCAAAAGTGAGAAACACCGGCGGATTCGATTTTCTCGGTTCAGACAGAACTAAGATCAAAACCGACGAGCAGTTTGCAAAAGTAAAAAAAACATGCGTAGACAATAAACTTGATGCCATCGTTGTAATCGGCGGAGATGATTCAAACACTAACGCCGCGGTTCTTGCCGAGCTTCTTTTTTCAGGCGTAAAAGCCGACGGAAGCGGAGTTCAGGTAATCGGATGCCCTAAAACTATCGACGGTGATCTTCAGATCGGAGATCTTCTTCCGATATCTTTCGGATTTGACACAGCTACTAAAATATATGCAGAGCTTGCGGGCAACATTCTTCAGGATACTCCATCTTCAAGAAAATACTGGCACTTCATAAAACTTATGGGACGTTCTGCTTCTCATGTTGCTCTTGAAGTTGCAATGCAGGTTAAACCTCCGGTAGCCCTCATTTCGGAAGAAGTTTCTGAAAAGAAAATGCCTCTTTCTAAAATCGTTGATGACATTGCGAAAGTTGTAATCGACAGATCTAAAAACGGCATGAATTACGGTGCGGTTCTTATTCCTGAAGGAATCATAGAATTTATCCCTGAGATGAACACTCTCATTGCCGAACTCAATGACAAGCTTGCAAGCGTTGAAGCAGAAATCTCAAAGATGACTGCAGAAGAAAAACGTCCTTTCGTAATTGGAAAGCTTTCCTCAGAACACCAGAAGCTTATGAATTCTCTTCCTGTTTACATCGTAGACATGCTTCTTGCTGAAAGAGATTCACACGGAAATCTTCAGGTATCGCTTATCCCTACAGAAAAGCTTTTCATCGACATGGTTGCGAAGCGCGTTAAGGAGCTTGATTCAACAGTTCCTTTCGCTACTCTCAATCACTTCTTCGGTTACGAAGGCAGATGCGGAGCTCCGACTCTTTTCGACGCTGCATACTGCTACAATCTCGGACTCACTGCCGGTTCGCTAATCCTTTCAGGAAAAACAGGCTACATCGCGAGCGTGTCTGATCTTGATAAAGGCGGAAAACCGATCGGCATTCCTCTTACAGGTCTTCTCAATATCGAAAGACGTCACGGAAAGGACGAATTCGTTATTGAAAAAGCTCTTGTTAAAACTGATTCGGAAGCGTTTAAATATTTCGCTGAAAGAAGAGCTGAATGGGCAAAAGCTGATGTATTCGCATCATCCGGACCCCGTCAGCTTTGGGGACCAGCGGCAAAACAGATTCCTGTTACAGTTGCTCTCAACAGAAAATACTCTTCGCTCGGATTCAATTTCGGTGAATAAAATAAAAGCCCGCTGCAAGGCGGGTTTTTATTTTAGAGAAAATATTTATGAACATAAAACTTGTAGTTTTTGATCTTGGCAATGTGCTTTTTACTTTTTCAGTTGACCGGGCTTTTAATTATTGGGCGGCAAAAACCGGAGAGAGTGCCGAATTGCTTAAAAGCCGCTTTGTTCAGGATGAGATGTATGATCTTCATGAAAAAGGTAAAATCACAACTTCGCAGTATTCCCAACATGTAACGGCTATGCTTAAAATCAGTCTTTCAGAAAATGATTTTTTAGACGGATGGAACGATATTCTCATGCATCCTATAATGCCTTCGTTTGAAGTTGTGCGGAATGTAAAAGAAAAAGGAATTCAAACTGCTGTATTGAGTAATACCAATTTCCCGCATACGGTTATATTAAAAGAGAAATATGGGAGTTTGTTCGGAATATTCGACGGTATATTTTTTTCAAATGATATCGGTTTCAGAAAGCCCGAAAAAGATTCATTTCTGCATGTGATAAATTCCTTAGGAGCAGATGCGAAAAACTCTCTGATGATAGATGATCTGAAAGAGAACATTATAGGCGCGGCAGATATAGGTATGAATACTCTTCATCTTGAGGATTATACTGCTCTCGATGAAAGAATTAAAGTGTTTCTGTAAAAACGCGTATTACTTTCCGCATTCTTTATGACGGAAGCAGTCAGTTGTATGTCCGTTAATCATTCCGATTGCCATTATAAGAGCAAAAATTATAGTTGAGCCGACAAAGCTCATTCCGCGTTTTTTCAGTTCGTTTGAAATATGGTCTGAAAGTTCATCTTTTACCGGCATTTCGGACAGAGTCTTATATTTCGGATTTAGAGGTTTTCCATGAATGAAACTCCAAATAAACTTGTCGAAACTTCCGAATTCTTTTTGTATTTCCAAAAAAACCTTGGCGTTTTGTATTGCAGATTTAATTTTCAGACGGTTGCGGATAATTCCTTCGTTTTGCAAAAGCTTTTCAACATCAGAGGAAGTGAATGCTGCAACTTTTTTAGGATCAAAGTCCTTAAATGCTTTTCTGTAATTCTCACGCTTTTTCAATATGGTTTCCCACGAGAGACCGGCCTGTGCGCCTTCAAGAACAATCATTTCAAAAAGCTTATTCTCGTCATGAAGCGGAACTCCCCACTGATCATCATGATATTCTATATAAAGAGGATTTTTGAGGTTTACCCATCCGCAGCGTTTCATGTAAATGCCTTTCTTTTTAAAATTTAATAATCTGAACATTTTTAGCATAATGATCCAATACTATAAAAGCATTTTTTATCATCTTAATATATTAATTTGACTTTTATTTTATGACATCATATTCTTAATCTTTAAGTTAGTTTTAATTATTCCATCGCTACGGTTATGATTAATAAATGATTGTGAGGACGATTTCAGAATGTATTCTGAAAAAAATGCAATTGAAACGAGCGAAATTGACTACAGCAGAATTGTGAAATTTCTCTATATACTTGTTCTTTCAGTCTCAATGCCTCTAATCGTTATGACCGCTCTTATTAATCCTGATAAATTATTACTTCCTCATAATATCATGTTTTCTGTTACCTATATTGCTGCATTAATATGTTTCACTTTTTTTAAAAAAATACCGAGAGATGTTCATTTCTATGTTATCGTCCTGAGTATTTTTTTAGCAGGAATAATATCCATTGCTGAATGGAAAACTTCAGGTTCGGGAATTATTCTGTTTATATCCGCAATTGTTATGTCGGCTTTCTTTTTGAAAATCAGAACAACTTTTATGTTTATGTGCACATCTGTCGCTGTTCAGATTCTTTTTATGTTTTTCCCTTCGAATAGTTTTGATATGCTGAGACTAGTTGTTTTATGTACTTATATTCTCTTTATGCTGGTTTTGGTAAAAACCGCCTATTTGTTCAGAAACGCGTACCTTGATGCCGTATTAAAGATTACCGGAAAAAATGAACGTCTTACTGTCATACATGAGAACCTTCTGGCTGAAAAAGAAAAATCCGCATTATTTGAGAGAGAGCTGGCCAGTCAAAAACAGTTTGTTGAGGATATTCTGAACAGTCTTCCGGGAATTTTTCTTTTGTATGATGTGAACGGAACTCCCGGGATTATAAAATGGAATAAGAACTTTGAAACATTGATCGGCTATAACTCCGATGAAATAAAAGGAAGGGTCATTGTTGACTGGATCGCTGATGAAAATAAAGAGGAAGCCGCTGAAATGGTGAGTAAAATTATTGAGGAAGGTGAAGGATTTTTTGAAGCCGATTTGAAAAGAAAAGACGGAACTGTTGTTCCATATTTTCTTACAGGCAAAATTATTGATATAAAGGGACAAAAATATCTTGTCGGAACTGGTTATGATATCAGCAGAAAAAAACAGCTCGAAGAATATTTCTATCAGAATCAGAAAATGGAAGCGCTCGGCAGTCTAGCCGGCGGAGTAGCTCATGACTTAAATAATATTCTCGGGGCCGTATTGGGATATTCTGAGCTTCTGTCATCGCAGGAAGATTTGTCGGAAGAATCGGCTGAATATGTTTCCGCTATAATTAAAGTCTGCAGCAGGGCGCAGGATTTTATCGGTCAGATAATGGCTCTCAGCAGAAAGACCGTTTCGAGGACTGAAGTGTTCAGTATAAAGAAACTTGTAGAAGATTCGGCAGATTTTGTGAAGAGTTCTGTTCCTGACAATACTGTTTTGAAAATTGAATTACCGGAAGAAGATATCAATGTCGAGGCAGATCCTGTTCAGATTAATCAGGTTATAATTAATCTCTTCAATAATTCTCTTTATGCTATGGAAAACAAAAACGGAGTTATCGGACTTTCTCTCTCAAGTATTACCGCGAGTCCGGATAATCTGCTGGGGCTTGAGCCGGGCAGAGAATACGCCGAGATACGGATAAAAGATACGGGATGCGGAATAGCAAAAGAAATTTCATCCAGAATATTTGATCCGTTTTTTTCGACTAAACCGAAAGGAGAGGGCAGCGGAATGGGTTTATCTGTTGCTCTCGGGATAGCAAAAAAATTCAGAGGAAATATAATTTTTGAAAGCACTCCGAATGCCGGAAGTGATTTTTTTGTCTATCTTCCTGTCTCATATAAGGAAATATCTTCTTGTGCAGGTGCCGAAGGAAGAGGTTTTAAAAAGGGATCGCGGGAGAAAATAGCGCTGATTGACGACGAAAAAGATCTTCTTTTGACCGGCTCCGAGCTTTTGAAAAGAATGAATTATGAAGTTGATGTTTTTTCAAATGGAAAGGATGCTCTTACTGCTATAAGTAAAAATCCGGGGGAATATGCTCTCATTATAACCGACTATATGATGCCAGGTATGACCGGATACGATCTGGCGAAAGAGGTACTGTCTTTGTGTCCTTCCAAACCGATTATACTGGTTTCGGGATTCAGTGATAGTCTGGATGAGAAAAGTATCAAAGACTGCGGAATAAAATATTACATGAGCAAGCCGTATTCAGCAAAAGTTCTATCTGATAAGATATGTGAACTTTTGAGTGCATAACGCAATTTCCTTGACTTAAAAATAAACCCGATGGAAAAGATTTCATCGGGCTTATTTTATACATGAGATTAATTCTAACATTTGTTTTTCTTACGTGTGCGGCAGTTTCAATTATTCCTGCAGATAATTCTGCTCTGCAATTCAGAATTCAGAAACTGAACGGAAAGGAATATGTTTCGCTTTATGAAATCTGCCGTGACGGTGAATTCGACCAGGGCATTGATCCTGTTCTCGGACGCGGAAAAATATATAAGAAAACTTATGTCGCGGTATATCAGATTGATTTGTCTGTAATTCTTGCCGGAAAAGAACTGATTAAGTCGGATTATCCCGTCAGGCGCGGGTCTGACGGTGAAGTTTTTATTCCGGCGGATTCGGCACGGCAAATACTAGAGATAATGCTCGAGAAAAATTTTTCGCGGCATGGTAATTATTTCAATGAAGATAAAGAACCAAAAACAGTCATTAAGAAGCCGGTCGATGATGATGATGTACATTATGAAGAAATTGATTTTATTGTAATAGATGCCGGGCACGGCGGAAAAGATCCGGGGGCTGTCGGAAAGGGCGGCAGACGTGAAAAAGACATTACTCTTGCCGTTTGTAAAAGAATCCGTGATATTTTGAAACGTGAACTCAAGGGAGTCAACATCAGCCTTACAAGAAGCAAGGATATTTTTCTTGAGCTCGGAGAACGCACGGAAATAGCCAATAAGCTTTTGCGGAAAAGTAAAAACGGATTATTTATAAGCATTCATGTAAATGCTTCAATTTCGCCGAAGAGCAGCGGATTTGAAACTTATTATCTTTCAAGAGATCCGACCACAGATGACGCAAGAGTAACGGCAACTCTCGAAAATAATGTAGTCATTCTCGAAACAAAGAAAAAACATCATTACGATGATATAGAATTTATCGAAGCTCTTATGCTTGCGGCACAGATTCAGAAGGAAAGTCATATCCTCGCGGAGTTTATTCAGAAGAATATGACTTCTGCGATGAAACAGTCTCATTCGAGGGGTGTAAAACGTGCTGACTTTTTCGTTCTGAGAGGCTCCCTTATGCCGGCGGTTCTTGTTGAAATCGGTTATATTACCAATAAGAAAGAGCTAAATCTTCTGATAACTCCAAATTATCAGGCAGTTGTTTCTAAAGCTGTTGCCGGAGGAATAACTTCTTTTGTAGCAGGATATAATAAACTGGTAAAATAGTTGATTCCTTTCGCTTCGGAGATATATTATTGACATCAACTGCTTAGAGTTTATTGGTGACAAAAGAGTTTAACTGGAGATTTATATGAAAAAAGACGGATGGTCTGCCGAGGAGATTTTTTCATCCCCTAATTCACTGACATACAACGACCTTATCATACTGCCGGGATATATTGATTTTGCACCTGCGGATGTTGATCTTGATACCAGATTAACGCGAAACCTGTCGATTAAACGCCCATTTGTGTCAAGTCCGATGGATACTGTTACCGAGGGGCGTATGGCTATTGCAATGGCTCTCAACGGCGGCATAGGGATAATTCATAGCAATAATACCCCTGACGAACAGGCGGAAGAAGTCCGTAAGGTAAAAAGATATGAAAACGGTTTTATTACCGATCCGATATGTCTTTCTCCTGAAAATACAATTTCTGATATTCTTAATATTAAAGCTCAATATGGGTTTTCGGGTATTCCGATAACCGAGAACGGAAAAATGGGTTCGAAGCTGGTCGGAATCGTAACTAACCGTGATATCGATTTTGAAAAAGATCCTTCAAAAAAGCTTAAAGAAGTTATGACTAAAGATCTTCTTACTGCGCATAAGAATATTTCTCTCAGTGAAGCAAACGACGTTCTGCGTGAATCAAAAAAAGGAAAACTCCCGATTGTTGATGATAAAGGCAGTTTGGTTTCGCTGATGTCAAGAAACGATTTGCTTAAGAACAGAGAGTTTCCTAACGCGTCAAAAGATAAGAACAAACAGCTTCTTGTCGGTGCTTCGATTTCTACTCACACAGAAAGTTATGAGCGTCTTGATTTGCTTGTTAAAGCAGGTGTAAATGTAATCGTAATAGATTCGGCTCAGGGAAATTCTCTTTATCAGGTTGAAATGATAAAGTATATCAAAAGCAAATATCCGGAAATAGATATTATTGCCGGAAATGTTGTTACATCCGAGCAGGCTCTTAATCTCATAAAAGCAGGAGCTGACGCTCTTCGTGTTGGAATGGGGCCGGGTTCGATTTGTACAACTCAGGTTACAATGGCATGCGGAAGATCGCAGGGTACAGCTGTTTTTCATGTATCACGTGAGGCGCGCAAGCATGGAATTCCTGTTATTGCTGACGGTGGAATTTCGAGCACTGGTCATATTGCAAAAGCTCTGGCTTTAGGAGCATCATGCGGAATGATGGGTGGTCTTTTCGCCGGAACTTTGGAAGCACCCGGTGAATACTATTACGAAAACGGAATGCGTTTGAAAAAATACAGAGGAATGGCTTCTCCTGAGGCGATGCAGAGAGGCGGCGCAAAACGTTATTTCGCAGAAGACACAAAGATAAAAGTTGCACAGGGAGTTTCCGGTGCAGTTTTGGATAAAGGTTCGATAATGGATTATCTTCCATATCTGACACAGGGACTTCGTCATTCTTTTCAGGATATCGGAGTCAAAACTATTAAGGATCTTCATGAAAAGCTCTACAGCAATGATCTTCGTTTTGAAGTCAGATCTGTTGCCGCTCAGATAGAAGGAAATGTACACGATCTTTATTCTTATGCAGAACCAAAGTATAAATAATTAATAGGATTCAGATGGAAATTAACGATACGACTGATAAAATTGAATACGGTACTTTTGAGGCAACCGTTGAAAGAAGTAAAAGAATCGAAGAAGATCTTCTTGTCAATCCCGGAAAATACAGGGTTCTTACAGGTGACCGCCCAACTGGGAGACTTCATATAGGTCATTTGTTCGGTTCCCTTCAGAACCGTGTCAGGATTCATAATCTTGGTGTTTCAACATACATCGTAATTGCGGACTATCAGGTTCTGACTGACCGCGATACTTTTGAAAATATTTCAGAAAATGTAAAACAGCTTGTTATTGATTATATTGCTTCAGGTCTTAACCCTGAAAAGGGAAATCTCGTTATTTTTCCTCACAGCCATATCCCGGAACTTAATCAGCTGGTTCTTCCTTTTCTAACTCTTGTTACGAATGCCGAGCTTGACAGAAATCCGACTGTTAAAGAAGAGATTCAGGCGGCCGGATTAAAAAGAATCAATGCCGGCATGTATATGTATCCAGTTCATCAGGCGGCTGATATTCTTTTCTGCAAAGGAAATCTTGTTCCTGTCGGAAAGGATCAGCTTCCGCATCTTGAACTGACAAGAACTATCGCGAGAAGATTTAATGACCGCTTTGCAAAGAAACAATCGGTTTTCCCTGAACCTCAGCCGCTCTTGAGCAAGGCTCCAGTAATTCTCGGACTTGACGGTTCGCAGAAGATGAGCAAGAGCCGAAATAACGCAGTTATGCTCAGCGCGACTGAAGATGAAACAACCGCTCTAATAAAAAAAGCTAAGACTGATTCTGAAAGAGTTATAACTTTTGATCCGGATAAACGTCCGGAAGTCTCGAATCTTCTTCTTTTGATCTCGCTATCTACCGGAGAAAGTCCGGAAGCTATTGCAGAAAAAATCGGAGACGGCGGAAGCGGCAGATTGAAGTCAATGCTTTCGGAAACACTTAATGAATATCTTCGTCCAATTAGGGCAAAACGGGCCGAACTTGAAAAGAACCCGGATTATATTAAGGATGTTCTTCGGAAAGGAATTGCCGACGCCAGAAAGACTGCAGAAGAAACGCTTTCGGAAGTCCGAAAAGTTATGAATATGGAAATATAGAAATAAACCCGCAGATACACTGCGGGTTTATTATTTTCAGTCATTGCTCTTAAAGAAGAAAACGTCAGCGCTTCCGCCGTCATCATCCTTGTTGTCTTTTCCATCTTGATTTCTGGAAGAATTAATTCTTTTAACTCTTTTTCTCACAGATTCTCTTGCTTTAACATCCCCGGAATCAATTTTAGAAAACATTTCTTTGTTTTCCTGCGTTACTTCCTTCATTTCTGAATCTTTTTTGAGTGCAACTGCCTTGTCTTTGTCTATATCGCTTTTTTTAATTTTCTGTGTTTTAGAAACCTCTGCGCGTTCATTCTCTTCTACTACAACAGGTTTTGATTTCGGTGATGAAACTTCGACTTTGCCGTCAATACAGCTGACGGATGATGATTTTTTATCATGCGATACGAAAAATGTTGTTCCGCGGACAGCGGCTGTGCAGGTCGGCGTATTGATTTGAAAATTATCTTTTTTCATCAGCTTGTTTTTTACAATCCCCATTACTCTGCCTTTTTCAAGCTTGAATATGGTGTTGTCTGAATTCGCGTCTAAATCATGTAAAAGAACATCAACCGAAACGATGCTGTCTCCGAAAAGTTTAATGGCGTTCTCTGCTATGTAAATCTCGCAGATTGAATCTTTCCCGACGGTTTTGATTTTCATTCCGGAATCGAGCGGAAGACCCGCTTTAGCAGTTATTTCTGTTCCGTCTTTGCCGATTAAATAAACTTTTCCTACAATGAAATTAACAAGACCGATTTTAAAAGGCTTAGTCTCGTTTTTTGAGCAGGCAGAAAGAGCAAACAAAAGGCAAATCGCCGCTACCCCTTTTTTCATTGAACCCCCAATAATATTTTTGAATTTTATATTTTTTGTTAATCTGAGACTATGTTTTGTCTTTTGTCAAGTCATCCTTTAATAACTCTGCGGATAACTTAATGAGATAAGATTTATGAGTATAACAGTAGAATGAATAAAATTTACTATTTGGTTAGTTATAATGAATGTAAATCAGAGGCTTATTCATATAGTAAAAGATTTGTTGACAAAAACAACATCGGAAGACTTTCATTAAGAAAAGCCGCGATGGTGAAATTGGTATACACGCCAGATTCAGGTTCTGGTGGGGGTTTCCCTGTGAGGGTTCGAGTCCCTCTCGCGGCAAAGTTTTTCCAGGAGCTATTTTGTCTGATATTAGTTTCCGTGACTCTAATTTTCAAATAGCAATGATAGCCTATTCCGCTATAGAATCCAGAATAAGTCCCTCTTCTGTTTCATTCAGTTTTTTCGAGTGTCTTAAAATTCTTTCAATGAAATGCGGAATTGCCGAAGATAAAACTCAAAAATTGTGTGTCAGCGCAGCTTTTCATGATATCGGAATGGTTCTTCTCCCGGATTCAATAGTATGTCATGAAGGCGTATATTCTCCGAAAGACAAAGATGCCGTTTTCGATCATACTCTTAACGGACGGGACATGATTCTTGACGCCGGAGGAGATTTGTCAGGTTTTGCCGCTGAAATTGCTTTGACCCATCATGAAAATTATGACGGAACCGGCTATCCATACGGAATTAAAGGAAATGAGATACCTTTTTATTCAAGGATAGTATCTGTTGCCGATTGTTTTGATGCCATGTGTTCTGACAGATTCTATCGCAAGGCTTTTTCTCCGGAAGATGCGTTTAATCTCATTCTTGCGGAAAGAGGCCGTAAATACGATCCTGAAATTCTTGACAATTTAGGACTTTGTTTTGATAAACTAACTGAGATTTATTTAAACGGCAATTTATGAAAAATTTGCCGAAATTATATGTATAATGAATATCCGTTTATTGTTTTTTTACAGGTTCTGGGTAAAACGGGAATGTTCAGAAGGAATTAAAAATGAGTTTTATAAAACTGAATAAAGCATGGATTCCGAATTCAATTACCATGGGTAATCTTCTGTTCGGATTTCTTTCAATAATATTTGCATCATCCGGTCATTATGAAAGAGCCGGAATGTGTATTCTTTTTGCAGCACTCCTTGACGGATTTGACGGTCAGGTCGCCCGAATGCTTGGAGTATCGAGCAAAATAGGAGCTGAACTTGATTCCCTTGCTGATTGTGTTGCCTTCGGAATTGCGCCGGGGTTTCTGGCATATTCGGCATATTTCCGAAAAATAGCACTCAATATCAATCTGGAACAGCATATTGTTTTAGGTATGTTTATTGCCGCCATTTTTCCTCTTTGTGCAGCTTACCGCCTGGCGCGTTTTAATGTTTCTCACGAATCAAATTCTTTTTCGGGTCTACCGTCTCCTATTGCGGGTATAATAATTGCTCTTATACCGATATCATTTTCAGATACAGATTATATTCAGAGATTTCTTCCGGTATTTGCCGTATTTTTTGTTCTTGTAGCTCTTCTTATGGTTTCAACCGTAAAATTTTCAAAGCCTCAGGCAAGTGTTCTAAAGAAGATTCACGGTGTTAAACTCATTCTTCTGATTCTCATTGTCATCGGAATGTCAATACTCCTGAAAAAATGGATTCTTTTTATTTTTATCGGGCTGATTGTAATTTATATTTTTTCCGGCCTTTACAGCTTTCTCATACAGTTGATTCAGGATAGAAAGTATTAGACAGATTTATCTTGAGAATTTTTGTTGATGCTGATGCGGTTCCGTCAGCTGTGAGGGAAATGTTATTCCGTGCAGCTGACAGAGTAGGGGTTGGTGTTATACTTGTTGCAAATATCCCTCTAAAAATTCCGGAATCAGTTTATATCTCAGGAGTTGTTGTTTCTTCTTTTCCTGATGCAGCCGATGACTACATTGCTTCAGAGGTTTCGGCTGGAGAACTTGTTATCACTTCTGATGTTCCTCTTGCATCCCGGGTTGTGGAAAAGAATTCATTTGTCATAGATTTCCGGGGAAATTTAATAACAGATAGAAACATTCATGAAAGACTCGCGGTACGCAATTTGATGGATGAATTGAGGCAGGCTGGAGAAAGTACTGACCGACCGTCATTTTTCAGCGAAAGAGATAAAAGAAATTTCGCTAATCAGCTGGACGTTTTTCTTTCTAAACATTGCAGAAAAATATAAGACAGAACGTTTTCTTCCAATTCAGAATAATCATAAAAAGGGATAATAATTTATGCAGGGAAATACGCGAAAATCAATTCATCCGGGAATGAAAGTGGGAATAGTTTTAAAAAAGGACCAAAAAACAGGTGTTATAACCGAAGGATGTGTTAAGCGGATTCTTACTAATTCGCCCGAACACCCTCACGGTATTAAGGTTGAACTTGAGTCGGGTGCTATCGGCAGAGTCAAACAAATACTTTCTTGAGAATCATGTAATCCTTATATAATGCTTGGTTCTACCGGTTAAATTTCCGATAATTAAGCATGAATCAAATCAGTTTCAGTACAAATGCCGCTAAAAGCGGCAGGATGACATTGTCTGTTATTAGTGAAGACGGACATGAAGTATTTATTCACAGTAGAATTCATCCGGAAAATGATAAATCTGTTTCATTATCTGAAGATTTTTCAGGATGTGTGATTCTTCTCGGTTTGGGTCTCGGATATCATGTAATGAACCTGAATGCTGAAAAAATTAAAGAACTGATTGTTGTTGAAATTTCTGAAGAAATCGCACAAATAGGTAAGGATATTGTTTTAGAAAACAGTTCGCAAAAAGCCAAGATTAATTTTGTTTCTCCGGAATCAAAAGAATTTTCAGATAAATTTTGGGAACAGCTGATAAATATTGAGACTTCATCGTCGTTTGTTATTCTTGAACATCCTGCCTCAGTTAGAGCTTTCCCTTCATATTATACAAAAGCAAGAGAAACATTGAGTTCTTATATCTCAAAAAAAGCCTCTGATACTCTCACCATAAAAAAGTTCGGCATTTTATATTTTAAAAACATTTTAAATAACATGGATTCCTTTGTTTCTTCGTCTTCAATTGAGTGCTTCAAAGATAAATTTAATGAATATGAAGCAGTTATTGTTTCTTCCGGCCCATCCATTGACTTATATGCAGAGAAAATTAAAAATATTGAAAGTAAAGTTTTTGTTATTGCCGTCGATTCTGCTCTTCCTGTTTTGGCGGAAAATAAAATAGAACCTGATTTTGTTGTTTCAATAGATCCTCAAGCTTATACATGGGAGCATCTTAATTTAATAAAATCATCAACTATATTGATACAGTCGCTTACCGCATATGATGCCGTAAAAACTGATCATCAGTATTTCTATCTTAATTCGCATCCTTTGTGTCAGATAATAGATCATCTTTTCGATGTAGAAAACATTGATTCAAAATGCGGAAATGTCGCCGGAGATGCTATTCATTTTGCAAAATACTGCGGATTCAGAAAAACATATATTACAGGAATTGATTCATCTTTTCCGTTTCATGAGATTTATTCAAGATCAAGTTCGTATCAGAAAAGATTTTTATTCAGATCATCACGGCTGAATACATTGGAGAAACAGAACTCGGATTACATTTTTAAAAATTCATCAAATTATAAAATCGGTGGAATTAATACCCGGAAATCATTTATAAATTATAAAAATGCTATTGAAAAAATGCTGGATGATAAGTTTGTTCATATAAGCAAGTATTCTCTGCCTCTGAAAAACTGTGTGTTGTCTGATGAAATAGAAATTACATCTTATGAATCTGATAAAAGAAAAATGTTGAACAACATAGTCAAATCGGGTAATATCCTGAATATTTCTAAGAAGAAATTAAATGATTTTGTAATGCAGAAGGAAGTGCGGGAAGAATTATTTGAGCAGTCCTTATCCGGCTGCAGTGAAGCACATACGAAAAAATTATTGGAGCTTATGAAATGCGTGTTGGTGTAACGGGGAATTATTCTTCAGGAAAAAGTACTGTTTGCTCGTTTTTCGAAGAGCTTGGAGGGGCGATAATCGATACTGATATTATTGCCCGGCAGGTTCTTGAAAAAGGAAGTAATGGACTAAAAAAAATTACAGAGTCATTCGGGGAAGAATTTATTCGTCCGGACGGCGAACTTGACAGAAGAAAGCTTGCTTACCATGTTTTTAAATCCGAAGAGCTCACGAAGAAACTGAATTTAATCGTTCATCCGCTTATTACTGATATTGTAATAAAAGAAAGTATCGGAAATGACAGAATATATTTTATTAATGCACCTCTGCTTTTTGAGGCAAAATTGAATCCTCTCATGGAGAAAAATATAATAGTTGTTGCCGAAGAGAACCTAATGATCGAAAGGGGCATGGCTAGAGATAAGCTGTCGGAGGAAGAAATACGGGATCGTCTTTCCCGCCAATTTTCTGTTAAGGAAAAAATCAAATTTTCCGATTATGTAATATATAATTCTGGAGATTTAACAGAAACAAGACGGCAGGTGGAAGATATATGGAAAATTTTAATGAGTCTTTTCAGCAGCAAAAACCTATAAGAAAAGAAGTTAAGGAAAAGAGCATTTATTCCCTTAATCTTGACGGGACAAGAATCGCTATTTTATGCTTTATAATTGTAGCGATAGTTGCGGTTACATTCCTTATCGGAATGAAAATATCTGATGATGAATCAGTTCAGCTTCCTGAAGCTGTGACTACGCCAACAGACAACGGATTTATATCGGGAGACCCTCTGAGCACCATTCCTGATGAAGTTCCTTCTTCGGGAGCACAGACAGATTTGAGTTCAAAAGAAACTGGTGTTCAGTCTGTTAAAGATCCCTTATTTGCCGAAAATCAGAATGTGAAAACTGATTTGGATGAGAAGGAAGAAAAGACAATTCTTTCTGCAAAGAATAATGAAAGTCCGGTTCGCAGCTCAAAACCGAAAATCTCGTCAAAACCCAAGAAAAACAATAAATATGCTTCATCTAAAAAGCATGAATCAGCGGTAAAAAATACAAATGTAAAACCTGCATTTGCTTCAGTCAGCAGAAAGAATCATGAAGAGCGCATCTCGGTTTCAAAAGGAAAATTCGCGGTTCAGGTAGCCTCTTTTGATACTTTGTCAAAAGCCAAATCGGAAGTTGCATATCTGAAATCTATTCATTTTGATGCTTATATTGATAAGACAAGTGTTGACGGACAGATGTTTTTTAGAGTCAAAATTGGACGTCTTGCGACTAAATCAGAAGCTTCTGATCTTCTTGATAAAGTTCAGGAAGAAAGCAGATATTCTGAATCGTTTATAGTTAAAGAAATATAAATATATCAACAGCTGGATACGAAGGCAGACTGAACAGGTCTGCCTTTTTTATATAATCAGTGTTTTTCGGCGTAATGTAAAATATTTGACAGGTGAAAAATCTGAATAACACTTATGTAATATCAATTTATTGCCGGAGTGTAAGATGGTTTTAATTTCCCATAAGATCAAAATGTTTATATCGGTAACATTTTTCCTTATACCGCTATTCCTTCATCAGGAGGCGGAATCATCAACCGCTGGACCTCTTTTTTTTCAGATTCATTTTACTTCAGTGATTTCAAATATATCTTATGAAAAGGCCGAACAGATTTTAGAAGGCAAAATCAGCAATTTCAGGGATATCGGGGGAGAAAATATTCCGATAAAAATATTCGCTGAGAAAAAGATATCTTCATATCTGCGAAAAGAATATCCTCGTCTTAGATTTTATGAATCTGATTTTTTTAAAGCGGTGGAGTATTCCGGTAAAGGTTTTCTCGGAATATGTTCTGTAGAAGCTTTGAGTCCATGCGCCAAAACGCTTTACATAGACGGTTTATTGCCATGGGGGGAAATTGACTCTGATTATGTTCTCAGTTCATCTTCAGGATATCCGCTCAGGCGCGATTATGTGCCCTCCTGGAGTGATTCTGAACATGTCAGCGTGATTCAGACCGGTGTTACTGCTATGACGAGGGCATTTATTCCTGCAGTTGATAAGGGAGATGATGTCTGTGAACCGGTAAAAGAAACCTGGCGTATAACTTCTTCCGCTGATATTTCTATGACTTCCAACGAAGTTTCATTTGATGAAAACTGCTCATATCCTTTTCCTAACCGCATGAAGTTCTGCTCTCCTTACCGCTACTTTGAGATATTGAAAAAATCGGGATTTAATATGATTGAACTTACCGGAAATCATAACAATGATTACGGCCGTGATGATAACACAAAGACGATTGAGCTATATAAAAAGAACGGAATAAATTACTTCGGCGGCGGGCTTAATGAAAAAGAAGCTTCTGAGATAAAATATATAAATGTGCGCGGTCGCAAATTCGCATTTATCGGATTCAATCAATGGGGGCCTGCTGAGGCATGGGCAAGCGCTGATCAGCCTGGAGCATGCAGATTGACTGAGACTAAGTATTTTGCGGCTGTAAGCGAAGCCGTCTCGAATGCTGATTTTGTTTTTGTTTCGGTTCAATGGGGCAATGAAAACGATCCTGTTCCATATCCCATTCAAAAAGAATATTTCAGAAAAGCGGCAGAAATGGGAGCAACCATAATGGTTTCTTCGTCCTCTCATCGCGCTATGGGCCTTGAATTTCACAGCGGAAAATTTATATCTTACGGGCTTGGTAATTTTTTATTCGATCAGATGCAGACTGTAAACCACCGCAGAGGAATGATTGCCCGGCATCATTTTTACGGAAAGAAGCATATATCGACTGAACTGATACCATACCTCATATATAATCATTCTCAGCCGAGACTGCAGAAGGGAAAAGATGCCCAGGAATTGATGCGAGAAGTTTATAAATACAGTTTGGGATCGGTATTTGGAAAATAGTAATAGACTGCAGTAAACGATATGTTATTTGAGGTCAATTGGAAGGATAAACCATGAAAAAGTTTTTTATCTATAATAATCAGAAAAATTTATTTCTTAAAAGATTTTTATTAATGGTTATCATTTTTTCTATTGTTAAAACACCTGTCAATATATTATATATTCGTGATATTTTGAATACAAATATATCAATATTTTATCGGATTCATTCTGTTGTAGCAATAGTCTCTCATACACTAATAGAAATATCTCTGATTTTTGTTGGTATTTTATTTGTTTATAAACTTTTTAAAAAATTACCTCCGCTTTCAGTTTTTGTCTGTGTTTTTACTCTTGATGTGCTGATTTCAGTTGTCGACGTGATAATACTTTCCATATACGGATTCCACATAAATTCTTATATAATATCGGAGATTCTTCAGCCGAATTTTTTTTCAGCAAGTGGAATTTCTATTTTTTCATTTATTGCTTATGTGTCTTTTCTTGTGTTATTTGGATTATTGTTTTACCTGACACTTGTTCGCATTCTTAAGAGAGTTAATAAGCCATTTGTACTTGCAGAAAAAAAAATATGGAAGCGTATTGCAATATTTGTATTACTTGTGCTCATAATAGAAAAAGTATTTCTCTCCATTAATCTTATTTATTCTCCGGCTTACACTTCTCAATTAAAAAGAAATATCCCGGTTTTTTATTTGAGCTATATTGTTAGAATACACGAAATATTAACTGAAAAATTAAAATTGGATATAAAAGATGAAAAAGAAAGTTATGATTTTTTACTTGATTCTACGTTAGATTCAATATATCCAATTGATAAAAATGTTATTTTAAAGCATAAATATAACGTTCTTCTCCTAATCTTGGAGTCAACCAGATCTGATTATTTTAATAGCGAAAACTTTCCTAACACAATGAAACTTGTTGAAGAAAAGGGATTCTCTTTCACAAAGAATTACTCGGCATCAAATTCGACTCATATGGGAGTTTTCGGCATTATTTACTCGCTTAATCCCCATTATAGTGAAGAGGTGAAGACGAAAAGAAAGAAATCTTTTCCATTTGAAGTTTTTAAGAAGAATAATTATAATACATTGTTTTATGTATCAGGAGATTCGTCTTGGCATCATATGGATTATTTTTTAAAACAGAATTTTGATACAAACAAAGATTATGCTTCTTTTTCTTCAAGCGGATGTGAAAGGGATAGTAGAATGGTGGAGGATTTGCTTTCTGAAATTTCATCAGTTAAAAATAATTTTCTATACGGATTATTTTTTGATTCAATGCATTATCCGTATACTTTTCCTAAAGAATTTCAGCATAATAAACCTTTTTTAGAAAAACCGTTGTCAACTAAAGATTATTTATTTCTGGAAAAATTGCAACCGGAGTTAATTAATTCATATAAGAACAGCCTGCTTTATGCAGATAGTTTAATAAACAAAATAATTAATAAATTAGTGAGTACGGGTAAGGACAAAAATACTATTGTAATTATTACATCAGATCATGGCGAGGAGTTTGGAGATCAGGGAAACTATTTTCATGCAAGTTCGCTCAATAATTTTCAGACAAAAGTTCCTCTTGCGATTATTGTACCGGATAAATTTAAAAATTTACAAAAACCGGATGTTGTTACTTCAAATATGGATATATTTCCGACGCTATTTGATTTGATGGAGGCCGATTATAGTGATAATTTTCAAGGTAAATCAGTTTTTAGACGGACAACGTCATCTTTTGTTAGTGTTGCATATCAGGATCGCAGGAGACCTAAAAAATTTGCGGTAATTGGAAATAATGCTAAATGCATAATAAATACAGAAAGTTCAAAAGTTGTAGAGTCGGTTCTTGATATTGCGGATGATTCTGAGATAGGAAATTTTTCTTCACGTAATCATGTTAATTTTCTTTTTGATGAGTTATTTCAGTTCAAAGCTAAAGCCAGGCAGGTAAGTAAAAATATAGAATGAATATTTCATGAATTGGGCAATAAATTATTTTTAAAAAAAGAAGTTATAATTATATTAACGAAAGTAAAACTTTTTTAGGCAATAAAAAACCTCTTCTGAAAAGAAGAGGTTTTTTATGAATTTATAATTCCGAGTCTGGCAGCGTCCTACTCTCCCGCACAGTGTTCCATGCAGTACCATTGGCGATGAGAAGCTTAACTTCTGTGTTCGGAATGGGAACAGGTGTGACCCTCTCTCTTTAACCACCAAACATTTACCATAGAAACCTATGGTGTTTTTTTGTCAACAAAATTCAGAAAAAAGAAATTATTTTTCCGCGCCAGCAGCTTTTAGTATTTCTGCGACTTCAGTGTTATTCATTTTTTCAGCATAGAAAAGAGCTGTAGCTCCTGATTGTGTCTTTATATTAAGATCGGCTTTCGCAGTTATCAGAGCAGAAACGGTTTCTTTTTTACCAGTGTATGCTGCTGCCATTAGAGCTGTTACTTTTTTTGAAGACTGTGCATTGACATCAGCACCTTTAGCGATTAGCTGATTAACTAGTTTTATATTTCCTTTGTATGATGCTATCATGAGCGGTGTTACACCATTTGTGTTTTTCTGGTTTACGTCGGCATTTGCCCCAAGAAGTTCGGAAGCAACTTCGTCATTCCCATAATAAGCGGTAATCATCAAAGAAGACCAGCCCTTTGAATTTTTTGCATTCGGATCAGCTCCTTCATCAAGAGCCTTTTTGGTCTGAGCTTTGTCCCCTTTTTCTGCCGCAGATACAAGATCAGGGTTTTTTTCCGCATTAATTTTTTTCTGTGAAGATTCGCATCCCGCAAAAACAAGAGTTAATATTGCGGAAAGAAGAACTAACTTTTTCATCTTTTTCTCCTTATTATTTGTAATAATAGCATTAGACCCGGCTTTAGGGATGATGTCAACATCCTTTTAAAGCTTTAAGCAGCAGAATTGACGAGTATTTAGAGCATAATGTGCATCAAAGTAATAATTAAGAAGCTTGGTGTGAATAAACTTTTAATGGAAGTTAATTATCCGGAAAGAGAATGTGTGGAATTCTGTATATACTTAACATAGTCATTATCGAGATAAATTGTCGGGGTTGAGTCAAATTATACTTTCAAAATTTTATCAAAAATAGTATTTTGTTAGTAATGAAAAATAATAACAAAATTGGTCTTGCATTAGGCAGCGGCGGAGCAAAAGGAATTGCTCATATATCGATTATTGAGTTTATAGAAAAAAAAGGTCTTTCAATTGACTTCATTTCAGGATCAAGCGTAGGAGCTCTCATTGGTGCGATTTATTTGTGCGGAAATCTTAAAAAATTCAAAAGTGAAGTTATTTCTTTTACTAAGGCTGATCTTTTTTCGCTTATGTCTCCGGTAATTCCGGTATCGGGACTGATGAATCCCAGAAAAATGATGACTTGGCTTGGAAAATTTATACCGCCTGACATTTCAATTGAATCACTGCCTAAACCCTTGAGTATTATTGCTTCAGAATATCATTCGGGCGAACAGGTGATTTTTTCATCCGGAAATCTTTTGAGTGCAATACGGGCAAGTATATCCATTCCCGGAATATTCGAGCCTGTCAGATACGAAAACAGAATTCTTATCGACGGCGGAGTTGTTAATCCTCTTCCGGTTGATGTCGTAAAGAAAATGGGAGCCGATAAAGTCATTGCGGTGAATCTTCATCCGGCATTGAAAACACATCATAATGAAGTGTCGGCTTCTTTTGCGGAGAGAAGTATGGCAGGTAGTACGAAGCCGCGGACTTTGGAAAAAATTTCTGAATTGAGCGAGAAAATTAATTATTCATGGCTTAAAAAATTTGCGTCTTACTTTATTGTGAAGTCTGACGAAAAAAAGGATGATATGCCGAATGTTTTTGAAGTAATTTTTCAGACTATTGACATAATGGATTTAAAGAATACGGAGCTATTGTTAAAATATTCCAAACCCGATCTTCTTCTTGAGCCGAATCTTCTCTCTTTCGGATCTTTGGAGTTTTACCGTTCAATAGAAGCCCTTGTCGAGGGAGACCGTGTCTGCCGAGAGAAGGAAAAAGAGATAGAAGAACTGTTAAAATAATTGCAAAAAACAGATGTCTTTGCTAAGCTTGGTATGGATTGGGGGGTATAGCTCAGCTGGGAGAGCGCTTGAATGGCATTCAAGAGGTCAACGGTTCGATCCCGTTTATCTCCAATTATTTTTCTCCGAACTTCCTATCAGCCTGGGTTTACCAATTTTTGCGGGGCTGTTATGAAATGGAGTAACTTTTCAAAATCAAGATATATTCGTATATTAAGGTTTGCTGTTTGCGCGGCATCCTTAATCTTCATTATTTTCCGTCATGATCTGCTGAACAAATCACTTTTCGAGAAAAGCATCAAACTTAACGCCGTTCATTCGGTATATTCCGCCGATGACGGATTTTTTGTTATCGATAACGGCGTTAACGGTTTCAAGCGGCTAATTAAAATTAATGAATCAGGAAAACGTCTTTATGAGATGAAGGGCGGAAGCCGCGATAGTACTTCTATCTATAATTTCTACAAGATGGCCGTAGATAATGCGGGAAATATTTATATAAATAATGTCGTTTATTCTGCGGATGACGGTGAAACTGAAATTTCAGAAATTCAGGTTTACTCTCCGGATTTTAAATATCTTCGGACGATCGTCAGGAATGTTTATGATTCTTACATGAGAAAAAAAATAACCGAAGATTATATTTATTCTGCTGCAATGATTCCTTCAATTGAGATATCGAAGGAGATATCAGGTGAATATCTCTATTATTATCATTTTGACGAACATAACATGCTCTCTCTTTATAAGACAGATCTTTTCGGTTCTGAAAAAAATAAAATATTTACGACGCAAATAGAATATCCCATCAATAATATATGCGGCACGGTTCCCGGAAAAATATATTACTCGAATTCGCGCGGTGACGTAATCCGTATTAATGAAAAAATGGAGCCGGAACTTGTAAAAATTGATGAAAGTCTTGGAGTAGTGTTTCCGTATTCTCTTATGTATGATAATGAATATGGATTAATATTCAATGAGCTTTATTCTCAGCGATTAATATCCGTTAAAGAAGGAAAGACAAGTATACTTTTTGATTTCAAAGAACTCTATAAAAGCGGTTATGCCGGAAATATTTTAATGACTAATTTTGTTTTTTCAAAAGGGAAAATTCTCACATCGGATAAATACCGCGGAAATCTTCTGGAGATCAGGAAATCTACAAGTGATATCCGGGATATTTATGAAGCGGATTATTTCGTTTATGAAAAAATTCTGAAGGTGTCATATATTATTTCTATAATTCTTTTTGCTGTTCTTTTTATTTATTATATTAAAATACATGTTTATCCCTTGTTTTCCGGAAAAATGCCGACTATACTAAAAAGGGCGTTTCTGTTTGCGTTGTTTTTTTTCGTCTATAATTTTGTTTCATTTATATTTTTTCACCACTATATGCAAAAGCAGATAGATTATGAAAGAGATCAGAAATTTCTTTATTTGGCGAAAACTGCATCGCGGATAATTGATGCCGGTTTGGTCGATGATATTAAATCACCGAAAGATATTACTTCTGATTCATTTTTAAAACTTTCTGAGCAGATGAAAAAAATATTGGGAACCGATGAGTCTGATCAGAACATGGGAGTATCCGTTTATATTTATAAAAAACTGAAGAATGTTTACTGTGTAATAGATGCAGATGCTTATGATTTTCTTTATCCGTATTCTATGAATTCCGGGTATTATGAGACCTTAAATGAGGGTGCCGTAAAAGTTACAAAATATGTCGATGAAAACGGAAAGTGGCTTGCAGCTACGGCGCCTCTTCGCGGAAAAAATGGTGAAGTTTCCGCACTTGTTGAAATTTCTCAGCCGATTGAATTTATTGAAGAAAGTGAATTGGAAATTAAAAGCTTTCTTTTCAGGACATCTTTGGTTTTCACGGGTGTTTTCGTAATAATAATTGTTGCATTGTCGTATTCTGTTGGTTATTTCCGTAAAAAAATAAGCAAAACTCATCATGGAAAGCATAGATGAATGATGTTCACATACATTGTTTTCAGGACAGAGCAGTTAATTTCAGAGAAGACTATTTTTCTGATGATTTTTTCAGATTGCTCTACCAAAGCAATAAAGCGAGTATTGCCGGTTCAGATTACGTAAAAGATTATCTTATCAATTCTAAAACGGAAAAAGCGGTTATACTTTCTTTTCCCTGGATGAAAGATGAATTTCTTATTGAACAAAATGAATATTTTGCAAGCGTCCGCGATCAATTCGCTGAAGGTATCCATTTTTTCGGTAATATCAGTTTTAATTCACGGGATATTGAAAGAGATATCGAAAGTTTGATTAATTTAGGTTTTTCCGGCATCGGGGAAATTGCTTTTTATGACGGAAATGTGAGATATGATTATCTCGATGAAATTCTTTATTTTGCAGGTCAGGAAAATCTGCCTGTAAATATTCATTTAAATGAAACAGTAGGTCATAACTATCCGGGTAAGTACTTTACGGATTTTCAGAAGCTTTCAGATGTTCTCGGCCGAAATGTTAAAACAAATGTAATTCTTTCGCATCTTGGCGGGGGTTTTTTGTTTTATTTTTTAATGCCTGAAATCAGAAATTCTCTGACAAATGTCTATTTTGATATTTCTGCATCGCCGTTTTTATATTTAGATGATGTTTACAGGACGGCACTTCTTTGTGCGCCGGGTAAGATATTGTTCGGTACGGATTTTCCTCTTATAGGAAAAGACCGTTATATGAAAACCATTTCCGGGGATTGTGCCCGGGATATAGATTTATCAACTAATTACTTTTTTGATCATGTTTTAACGGGCAGAATGAAGGAGTCTTAAAAGTTCTTCTTTACTCATAACAGGCGGTGCAATTTCGTAAAGACCAATTATCTGGAATATTGTATTGAAGTACTCGTTCGGCAGATATATGACGGTTTTTTTGCCTGAATTTGAAACTTTTTTGAAGAGTTTCAGAAGATCCACTATTCCGGAGCTGTTTATATAAAAAGATTCTCTGAATTCAATTGCAATGACAGAGCAGTCTGAATCAAGAGCCTGATCGAAATACCGAGTCAGAATTTCCTCAGAATCAGAAGTAATATCACCGCTTGTGACTATTACGGGAATTTGTTCCAAATATTCGAACGAGCATGTAAGAGGTTTTAGTGAAAATTTATCCATACCTCAGAAATTAACTGCATATAATAATATCAACTATAATATTTTGCAATTTTTTGGTTAATCAGTTGAAGGAAACGGATTTATTCTCTGTGATACTTCGGATTATCAGTTCAACAGTATGTATATTTCTTACTGATTCATCTAAAGAAACAAGAGGTTTTGATTTGCCTTTCATGACGTCCAGGAAATTTTCTAACTGAAGCATGAATGAATTTGCTTCCTCAATCTCGTAACGGTCGGTCATTATATATCCCCATTTCTCTTTGCGGTGGAGGACGTTTATGAATATGTCGCCGCAAATTCCCCACGCTACCGGAAGTTGAATGATGCCGTTCGCGCAGCTGATGTGAAGCATTTGAGTAAAATTAGCGTGCTTGCTGCTTTCAATGAATGCGGCGATTCCGTTTTCATATGATATCTGAGAAAAAACGCGGTCTATTACATCATAGTCTTTGTTGTGATTGCCGGATGCGAATATTGTCAAAGGTTCGCTTCCGCTGAAATAGTTGGCTGCATTAACGCAATAGCTCATCCAGTCATGAGTTACACCGCCGCCGCATTCTTTTCTGTAGCGCCAGTCCTGTGAGTTCAGTTTGTCTTTATGAGCTTCGGGTTCATAGTTGCTGAATGAAGCACGTATTGAATCAATTTTTCCCAAACCGGAAGAAAACGCAAGTTCTTCAACTTTTCTGATAGCCGGATGATGGCGGAACATGCAGCCTTCCATGAGAAAAGCACCGCAGCTGTTGACAAGATTGCGAATTTCATACGCATCTTTTGATGTTATGGTCAGAGATTTCTCGCAGAGGATGTTTCTTGTTCCGGACGTAAGGCATTCTTTTATCTGTTCGAGATGCTGGTTCGGCCATGTGCAAAGAATAACCGCGTCGGGTTTCTCGGAGCTTATCATCTCTGTTATATTTGTGTAAGGACGGCATTTATATTTTTCTGCCCAGATTTTTGCGCGGGAAGAATCAATATCGCAGCATGATGTAATAGTCACTTCAGGAAATGCCGCCGCTGCGTTTGCGTGAAGATGCGAATGTGCTCCGCAGCCAACAATTGAGATATTTATTTTTTCCATATAAATTTCTCTAAAAAAAAAGGAGTTTCTTTCGAAACTCCTTTTTGATGCACCCTCGAGGGGGTTCGAACCCCTGTTCCCGAGATGAAAACCCGGTGTCCTAGACCACTGAACGACGAGGGCATTTGAGACGCCCGGGAATCGAACCCGGTACCCACTGCTTAAAAGGCAGTTGCTCTACCGAATGAGCTAGCGTCTCAGCGTGAATAACCAAATACTAAAGCGGTCATTATGTGTCAAACAAAATAATTGCAGAAAACAGGAAATAAGTATTCACGCAAAATTGTTTCAACGCTTGAAGCAATTTAAAAAAAGGCATGGAATCGTCAAGTAAATTAAGTTATATTATGATATAAAGATGAAAAAATATTAGATGAAGATTAAATTTATTAATAAAATCTCATTTCGTATCACTTTCTATAAACCACTTGACAGTATATTGCCGATAATGAAATAGATGTAATTTGAGGAGATTTTGATGCGGCTTAACCCGTTCAGGGAAACAAATTTTAATGATCTTCAGCAGAATCTGAATTATCTTCTTGCGGAGCGTAAAGACTCAGTAAAGAAGCGTTTTTCTGATTGGCTTGCTGCTGTCCGCAAAAAGGGAAATGAAAGAATCACCCTCATGTTTATCCCTCATTCTGAGAAAAAAATTGTTAATTTTCATATATCGATGTATACCGTTACGATAGTTTTGTCTTTATTTGCGGTTATTATTGTCGTAACTTCTCTTACTATCCTCAATCATACTTCAACGGTTAAGGAAGTGGACAAGCTGGAGCTTTATGAAAGCGACTATGCTAACCAGATAGAAATGTACAAAGAGGAAATTAACAGGCTTTATTCTGTTTTTAAGAAATTTGACGATCAGGCAGATCCTCTTTTCCGTTTTACTCCGGAAGGATCATCTTTTTCATCAGGAAAGGGCGGCGGATCTGAACAGCCTCCGTCAGATTCACCTTCTCCTTCAATAGAGTCTTTAACCATTGAAGAAATCGAACAGGAATTTAAAGCTTCAAAGGACAAGCTTCTCGTCATTAAAAGATTTATGGAAAGCAGGGCAAAAGTCATAGAGAATACGCCTTCGCTTTGGCCTGTTAACGGAAATATAATCACAGCATTCGGTGATTCGAAGTCATCTTCTCTTTCCGGCAGCGGAGAGAGGGCTCTGGGTGTTGATATCGCAGCATATCCGGGATCTGAAATAAAAGTATCTGCTCCTGGAACGGTTGAATCGATAGTTTGGGATTCTGTTTACGGCTTGAGAATAACTGTTTCTCATAAATACGGGTATTCAACGATTTACTCGTATTGTCAGAGGGTTACGGTTGATGTCGGGCAGAAACTCAGCAAAGGTGAAATCATCGGATATGTAGGTAAAACAGGCAGAGCTGCGAGGTACATGCTTCATTATCAGATAAGAATAGGCACAAATTATGCCGATCCTCTTCCTTATTTAAATAAAATTTCCCTTGATTCGAAGATCTGAATCTTTGGCATAAACTTCACAAGTTAAATCCGAAAACAATTTTTTAGAGTAGTAGTGATAACCCAGACCTGCAACCATAGCCGCGTTGTCCGTACACAGAACAGGTTCAGGAATGAAAACATTAATATCATGTAATTCAGAAAGCCTTTCTCTAAGTCTGGAATTTGCAGCAACACCGCCTGCAACAACGACATTTTTTATTCCGAATTTTTCTGAAGCCAAAACAAGACGTGATATGAGAATTTCGACCGCGCTTTCCTGAAAGGCGTAAACAATTTCTTCTTTATCCGCATCGGGATTGTTTGATATATAGTTTACAACTGCAGTTTTAAGACCTGAATAAGAAAAATCAAACGGATCATTCTTCATGTTCACGCGTTTAGGGAAAGAAATATCTTTGCGGATTGCCGATTTAGCCAGCCTGTCAATTATCGGGCCGCCCGGATAACCGAGATTCAGGAATTTTGAAACTTTATCATATGCTTCACCGACTGCATCATCGGTTGTTCTTCCTATCAGTGTTAAATCAGAAATTCCCTTTACGAGATACAGAGCTGTATTTCCTCCGGAAATAAGCAGTCCGATAAATGGGAATTGCAGTTCGGGATTTGAAAGAAATGCCGCATAAAGATGAGATTCTATATGGCTGACCGTAATAAGCGGAATATTAAGAGTGTATGATATTGTCTTGGCGCTTTGTAGTGAAATCATCAGTGAGCCGATAAGACCGGGTCTGTTTGCACAGGAAACGAAGTCAAGATCGGAAAAGCTTATATCTGCATCATTCAGTGCATTCTGAATAACCCCGTTTATAAGCTCCAAATGGGCTCTGGACGCAATTTCGGGAACAACTCCGAAGTATTCGCTGTGAAGATCAATCTGACTTGAAATTATATTAGAGCGTATGACCATGCCGTCTTCAACAACTGAGGCTGAAGTTTCATCGCATGAGCTTTCGAGTCCCAGACCAATAGCCATTTATTTCGCTCCTGCAAGCGCTATTGCTTTATTAAGCTCAGAATCAAATTCAAGATCATAAAGCGGCGAAGGTTCTGTTTTATTGATTTCTTTTTTTAAATAATAAAGCGCAATTGAAGGCGAAACTTTCAAGTTTTTCGATTCAAGAAGTGAAAGAAATTCCTGAGCGGTATCTTTGGTATATGCTTTTTTTGATTTAGCGAAATTTTCAAGAATTCCATCATTGAATACACGAGAAAGATTTTTCTTGTCATCGTCACTGTATTTCGGAAGTTCTACGGCAAAATCCGGTTCAATTCCTTTTTTGTGAATCATCGTACCGTTAGGAGTATAGTATTTTCTCATGGTAATTGTGAATCCGGAGGTGTTTTCTTCAATATCAACTATCCTCTGAACAAGCGCCTTTCCAAAAGTTTTTTGTCCGATAAGCTTTGCTCTATTGTTGTCTTTAAGAGCTCCGGAAAAAACTTCCGAAGATGATGCGCTTCCTGAGTTCACCAGAAGAAGAACTTCTCCGGAATAGAGAGGATCTTTCAAAGATTTAAATTCCTCTCCAACGCCGGTTCCTTCTTTTCCGCGTGTTGTAGTAATTACCTTACCTTTTGGTAGAAGCATATCTGCCATTGAAATTGAAGTTTCAAAATCTCCTCCGGGATTATCTCTCAGGTCGATTATAATTTTTTTCGCAGTAGAGAGACTTTTGAGAGCTTTTTCAAATTCAACTCCTGTTTCGGCGTAAAAATGTGTTATTCTGATATATCCGATTCCGGGATGTTCTTTTAAAAATCCCGATTTTATACTTTTTATTTTTATTGGAGCTTTATCGATTTTAAATTCAATAGGCTCGTCGAACCCTTCCCGTTTGATTAATATTGAAACCTGGGAATTTTTATCTCTGATATCTTTTATCAAATCCTGATAATTATCACTTTTTACCTGTGTGCCGTTTAGCTGTAATATAGTGTCTCCTGAGCGGATTCCCGACTTATGTGCAGGAGAATCTTCGATGGGAGATATTACAACAACAGAGTCATTTTTAATGGTAAGTTCGACGCCTATGCCGGTAAAGCGTCCGGTAACGCCGCCCTTGAAATCTGCATAATCAGTTTCGTCAAGAAACCGCGAATAAGGGTCGTTAAGAGATTGAAGCATTCCGCGCATAGCTCCGCGAAACAAAGTTTTGGGGCTCACGTTTTCAACGTATTCCGATTGAATTACCCTGTAAAGAAAGTGAAATTGATCGAGATACTTGAATGAGTTTTCCTGCTGGCTTTTAAGTAGGGAGAAAGTCATTCCGAACAAAAAACCAGAGATGAAAATTATGATGCCGAAATGCAGAAATCTTTTTTTATTCATGCTTACTTCTCGAATATATATTTGTAATCATCTGAGTGTTTATTCTGCATGTAGTTACAAAATAAATCAAAATCAATTTTATATTTTTTGAGATCATCTGCCAATATTGTTTTTTTCTCAGTTGAAGTTAATTTGTGATCTATTCCATTAACTGCAATTTTTTCAAATATCTGTTCTCTTAAAATAGTATAACTTTCTTCATCCATTTGCGCTTTTGAACATGCTGTAAATGCCGCAGCGGCAATAAATATAATCATGATTATTTTTTTCACATTAGCCATCCTTTTTTGATAATACGTGACCCTTATATAAAATCACAGTTAATATTTCAATATAAATATTCTCT
Organism: Spirochaetota bacterium; assembly: GCA_029554345.1. Taxonomy (GTDB): domain Bacteria; phylum Spirochaetota; class UBA4802; order UBA4802; family JAFGJZ01; genus JAKJGA01. Next base: position 76,321 of record JAKPJF010000113.1, read on the forward strand.
GTCATATTGCGAAGGTTTTGCTTGACAGAGAGTTTGACGGCGAAAAAATAATTTAACGGCGGTGGTTATGGATTTAATTAGCAGATCACAGGTGAAAGATTCCGATAAATGGAATGTCGAACTTCTTTATTCATCTTTAGAAAATTGGGAAAAGGATTTTTCAACGGCTAAAGAAGAGATTGAAAAATATGCCTTTTTAAAAGGTAAAACCGGAAATTCTGCTGAAGATATGAAGCAGATAATCGAGTTTGATCTCAGTGTATCAAGGCTTGTTGACAAACTTTACACTTATGCTCATTTAAAAAGCGACGAGGATAAGACAAATAGTGTTTATCTTTCGCTTGTAGAAAGAGCGATGTCTCTTTATACAAAAGCAGGTGAACTTTCAAGTTTCATTCCTGTCGAGATTCAGGAAATTTCTGATGATAAAATTGCGGAATTTAAAAAATCTGAAGCATTAAAAGACTATATTTTCTACATTGATAAAATAATCCGGTATAAGCCTTACACTAGAAGTGCTGAAATAGAAGAGCTTCTTTCTGCTTCCGGTGATTTTTCGGATTCTGCCGCCGACATTTTCGGTCAGCTTGATAATGCGGATTTTACATTCGGTAAAATAAAGGATGAGACAGGAAAAGAAGTTGAACTGACTCACGGAAATTTTATAAGATTTTTGATGAATAAATCTCTTGAAGTAAGAAAAAATTCATTTAAACAGTATTATTCTGTTTATGATGCTCACAAACATGCCTTAAGTTCAGCTTTTTATTCAAACTGCAAAAAAGATAAATTTTATTCTAAAGTGCGCGGTTACGAGTCATGTCTTGATTCCGCATTGTTTTCTGATGATGTAAAAAAGGAAGTGTATTTTTCACTTATCGAATCAGTGAAGAAAAATATTTCTCCTCTTTCTAAGTATGTAAATTTCAGAAAAGAATACCTGTCTCTTGATAAAATTCATTTCTATGACACATATGTTCCGCTTGTTGGAAAAATAGATTTTTCCATGGAATATGAAGAGGCGGTTGATACTTGCGTGAAGGCTCTTTCAATTCTCGGTGAACAATATACTTCTGTTTTAAGAGATGGACTTTTAAACGGCTGGGTTGACCGGTATGAAAATAAAGGGAAAAGAAGCGGCGCTTATTCTTCCGGTTGTTTTGATTCTCCTCCTTATATTCTTATGAATTATGATAAAAATAATATTAACTCACTGTATACATTGATTCATGAAGCCGGTCATTCAATGCATTCGTATTTATCGGCTAAGAATCAGCCTTATCATTATCACAGGTATACAATATTTGCCGCGGAGGTTGCATCGACTTTTAACGAGACTCTCTTAAGCGACTATCTTCTTAAGAAGTATTCGGATAATGACGAAATGCGGGCTTATATATTAAACCGCGAGATTGACGATATAAGAGGCACTCTTTACAGGCAGACAATGTTTGCGGAATTCGAAATGATCATGCATCAGATGACGGAAAAAGATATTCCTCTTACGATAGATATTATCAGATCAGAATATCGAAAGCTTCTTGAGGCTTATTTCGGAGGTACAATCGAGATTGATCCGGAACTTGAACTGGAAGCTTTGAGGATACCTCATTTTTATAACTCATTCTATGTTTATAAATATGCAACAGGGATATCTGCGGCGATCAGTCTTGCTGAAGATGTTTTAGATAAAGGTTCGCCTGCTGTTGAGAGATATATGAATTTTCTTTCAGCCGGAGGAAGAATGTTTCCTTTGGAGGCATTGAAGAGTGCAGGAGTTGACATGTCAAAACCTGAAACAGTAAATTCTGCACTAATTCATTTTTCAGAAAAAGTTGATGAATTTATTAGGGTGATGAAAAAATAGATAATAGCGGCGGATTATTCTGCCGCTATTTAAAAACACCGCAGCAGAAAATGAGACCTTTGTGGTTTTGGAAGTATGTAGTTTTACTTTCAACTTTTCCTGTCTCAGGATTTTTGTATTTATAATCAACCCAGCCTGAGCCCTTTACTTTTGCATCTTCTACGATATTTTTGCGGAAATATTTTCCGTCAGCGTCAGGGACATTAAAAAGATTTCTTCCTATGAGCTTTTTGTTTTCAGGATGTGCCAGCATAACTGCGCTGTAGTCATAAATGAAAACGTAAATTCTGCCCTCCATGAATTTCCCGGCAGTAACGGCATTCAATGTTTCGTCTTTTCCGTTTTTGTCATAAAAGTTTATCGCTTTTTTAACCAATGAAACCGCTTTATCATATTCAGATTCCTTTGAAGTAGAAGCCGAAAAAAAGAGAAGGGAGACAGAAACAAACAAACAAATTGTTTTCATATACACTCCATAAGATTTGGCAAATTATATTTGTCTGCTGTAATAAATCAAGTCAAAAGTTAAATTTGTAATTGTAAAAAGGGGCTGTTGTATATTAAGTGATTCTTAAACCATTTTTGTTAAACATTTAAAAGGGGAGAAGGTAATGAGTATTTTTGAAATGGGAATGATGATCGCATTCGGTTTTGCCTGGCCGTTTTCTATTTATAAAAGTTATAAATCTAAATCGACAAAAGGAAAATCGATACATTTTCTATTGATTGTTGTTTTCGGATATGTTTGCGGATTGATTCATAAAGTACTGTATAATCCGGACATTGTTATAATATTCTATGCTTTGAATGCGTTGATGGTAGCGGTTGATTCTTTTCTTTATCTGAAAAATGCAATAAACGAAAAGAAAGCAAAAGCAGACTGAGAAATCTGCCTTTGCTATAAAATAACTTTATTAACTTTATTAACTTTATTAACTTTATTAACTTTATTAACTTTATTAACTTTGATAGCTTTTTCTAATATATTCCTCTATAAAGCTTTGAGGTGATTCCGCAGCCTGAACGGTTATTCTGAATTCTTCAAGTTTCATAAGTTTTATGGCGTAAGGAAAATCATGAAACAGGTCTTCGCAGATGCGTTTCATGCTTTTTTTGCTGTCTTTTGCTTTTTTTTCAATTACCGTTACTGCTTCATCATCGAAACTCAGATGTATTCCGTGAGATGCGAGAAAATCACGCTGGTATCCGCGAATGCTGTCAGTGCGCATTATTTCAGAAAGAACACCTTCGGGATCATTGATGAGTTTGTCGTCAACCGTCAGCTTTTTGATTTCAAGTGAAGGCAGAACTTTTTCATAATTTATAAGAAGGCGTTCAACAACAGTCATCAGTGCGCGTGCGCCTGTTTTTTGCTTAGATGCTTCCTTTGCGAAGAATTTCAGAGCTTCATCCTCAAATTCGACATCGATTCCATAAGATTTGAAATCGAGTTTTTTGCTGTTGATAACGGCGCTGTAAGGGTTCTGAAGAATTTTATACAGTTTGTCTTCATCGACTTCATTAAGCGTTACTATTATAGGAAGACGGCCTACAAATTCTGATTCGAAGCCGAAATCAACAAGATCCTGAGTTGTAACTGTTTTAAAAAGTTCGGTTAATGAATAGTCTGTTTTTTTATTTTCCGTTCCGTCAAATCCGATTGTTTTATAGTCAAGACGTTTCTTTATAATCTTGTCGAGATTGCTGAACGCGCCGGAAACAATGAACAGGATGTTCTTTGTGTTAATCTTTTTTCTGGAAACTTTTCCCGTACGCTGTGCTTCCATGGCCGCTTCAACCTGACTAGCAAGGTCATGAGGTGTTTTGAGATCGACTTCAGATTCCTCCATCAGTTTCAAAAGATTACGCTGAACTCCTCCCCGCGAAACATCCGGACCGTTGCTGTTTCCGCCTGAAGCTATCTTGTCTATTTCATCAAGATATATTATTCCATACTCTGCTTTTGCGATATCGCCCTCGGCTTCATGAACCAGTTCGCGGACAAGATCTTCAACGTCACCGCCGACATATCCTGTTTCGCTGAACTTTGTTGCATCGGCTTTTATGAAAGGAACGCCGAGTTTTTTTGCGATCAGTTTTATGATGTACGTTTTACCGATTCCTGTAGGGCCGATAAGCAGAATGTTGCTTTTGATATTTCCGACAATTCTTTCATCTTCAGGTATTGAAAGTTCGAGTTTCATTCTGTTGAAGTGGGTGCAGACTTTTGTGGAAATGACACCGATCGCTTCTTCCTGCCCAACGACATATTTATTAAGAAAGCTTTCGAGTTCTTCCGGTTTCATATCAAAACGAATTTCGCTTCTATGTGTGCGGTCGCCTTCTTTCGATCCTACCGGATTAGGTTTTTCCGGAACTGATTCAATCTCTTTGAAAAGTTCCTTTAGCTCTTCGTTTGCGTCAAATACCGGTTTTGGCATGATTAATCCTCTTAATATTTTATATCCACAATACCAGAATAATATAATAACGGGCTTTCTTCAATACTCTTTTGGCAGTTTTGCTAAAATAATTTATTTTTCTTCAAAAGAAGAGAAATTGTCATAATGGAAACTGAAGAAAAAGCCATTGAGCTTCCGGTTGCGAGCGGATACAGAAGTCCGTATACCTAAAGATGTCTTTCGAGACAATTGCAGAAAATGCTCAGAACAGATATAGTCTGATTCTATTTATTAAAGTAGAAGAAAGATTTATTACATTCTCTCATCTTTTTAATACTTCCTTAAAAACATATCCTGCAGATTCAACTGCAGTTTTGAATTCATTATCAGATATATCTTTGTCGGACAGAATTTCTGCTGATTTATCCTTTGCCGAAGCCTTAATTTTCATTTTCGGATCAAGACTCGACAATGTATTTTCTATGTGATTTTCGCAATGTGAACAGCTCATTCCTTCTATTACGACTATGTATTTTTTCATTTTATTTTGTTAACCTCTTTATGGTTTTTATTACTTCGGAAATTACATCTGTTTTACCGTTTCTAATCTGATTAGAAACGCATTGTCTGACGTGATGCTCCAGAAGATATAGGGCAGTTCCGTTTAGAGCAGATTGGGCTGAAGCAATTTGATTAAGGACATCATCGCAGTAAGTATCTTCTTCAATCATTTTGCGGATTCCGCGAACTTGCCCTTCAATTCGTTTTAGCCGGGATTGAAGCTTTTTTTTTACATCTTCACTGTGATGTGCCTTATTGTGATGATTACAGCCGGACATACCCCCACCCCCTATATCTAATATATATCATTAATTCTATTCGTCAATTATTGCTTGCAAAAATTATGTTTTCAGAACATATCAGGATAAATGAAAGTCAGACGGATTGATATATCAAATGCTTCTCTACAGGATTTGTTGAAGAATGTATGGATTCTGGAAGACAGTTCTTCCTCCGCCGGTCATATTCTTCTTCCGGTAAAGGAAATTGATTTGATGATTAATCTGTCCGGAAAAATACATCATTCAGCAGTGGATTCTGTTATTGATACAGGACAAATGTTTTCAAACATGATAAGAAATACTTCGGTTGAAATATCTCATAGAGGAGAACTCGCAGTTCTGGGTATGTCGTTTAATTCTTATTCTTTTCCTGTTTGGAGTGAATTTTCTCTTGGAAAAATCAGAGAAAGATTTTATGAGTTAAGAACAGAGAATTCGGAATACAAAGATGATGCAGTTTTGCTGATGAATCTTATCGCTGAGGAAATTGATGATGATTGGATTCCTGAAAAAAGAAATGTAAATATTATCAGATATTTTGAATCCGACTGCGGAATGTCAAAGCTTGAAGATATATGCAGCCGGTTAGGGATAAGCTCTAGGACTGCCGAGCGTATTTTTGCTACATATGTTCAGATGCCTCCAAAAAAATATATGAGACTTTTGCGGTTTCGTTATTCTTTGAGAAAAATTATTTCTGAACATAAAGAAAATCTGACAGCCGCAGCTTATGATTGCAGTTATTATGATCAGAGTCATTTTTGTGAAGAATTTAAATCATATACAGGCACAACCCCGGTTAATTTTTTAAAAAGAAAAGTTTCTGTGACCCAGAATATTGAATTTATATAATTATTTAATAAATGTCGCGTTTTTCCTATTACAACAGTATTATTTTCAGTATTTCTTCCTTACCTTAAGGGAGGTTATATGAATAATATTTTTTCAGAAATTGTGGAATTCGTGATATCGGATAATTTATCACAGTCAGAATTTATTGAAATTGTCGATCTTCTTGAAAAAGAATTTCATTCGAAGATGAAAGGTTTTCGTGATACGGAACTTTTGAAAGGCAAAAAAGACAATGAATGGATAATGATTCAGCACTGGGATTCTTTTGATGATTGTAAAGCCGCAGTTCAGGCGATGATGAAATTAGAAAGTACCGAAAAATTCAGGGAAGCAATTATTCCGCAAAGCGTTAAAATGACAATACTTGAAAGATGCGGTTACTGGAAAGTTAATTAGTCTTTCCAGTTCCACCATTTTAATTTTTCAGGGTCATGATTTGTTTCTTTTGCGAAATATACTGCGCATCGGAAAACATATAGTACGCATCTGTCAAGTTTTGAAGCATAGAATCCGGAAAGTTCTTCGTAAAGTTTTTCCGGATTCTTATTCTTTAAATCCGATACTTGAAAAATTCCTAAACGGTTTAAATCTTTCACTGTTGCTTTTCCGACTCCGGGAATTATTAAAAGTTCGGATTTCTCATAATTTTTCATCTGTTAATTACCGCTTTAATAAATTCAACCGGCATAAAAGTCTTAGTTGAAATTTCTTCAGACGAAAAACCTTCTTTGTTGAGACGCATGATTACATCATCCATGTTTTCGCCCACTTCAACGATAAAACCGTCGGGATCATTGATTCTGAAAACTCTTTGCTGCCATGGCTGAATAATAACCGGATGAATTATTTTGACGCCGGATTTCTCTATGCGTTCAAAGGCTTCTTCGATATTGCTTGTTTCGAGATAAATTTCTATATCATCGCTTTTACTTTCGGGTTTAAGTTTTCCGAAAATATTATTCTGTGCGTATTTTTTATCCCAAAGTGCGAGACCGCCTTTGAAAGATATGTTGATTTCACCAATTTCAAGAACAACTTCTTGGCCGAGTATGTTCTGATAAAAATCCTTGGACTTTATGACGTTATTTGTAAAAAGTACAAAACCAGTTAAAGTAAATTTCATAATATTTCCTTTTATGAAGCAAAAGTAAAAATGAATCCGTCCGGATCTGTTGCCGAAAATTCTTTTCTGCCGTATGGCGTCACGTGTATGTGATGAATTATGCTGACATTTTGTTTTATTTTATCGTATAAAGCTTCCGAATCTTCAACAACCGTATAAAAAGTAAGAGCGCCTGATTTTTTTTCTTTTAGAAAAGGATATTCCTCTTCGATTGATTCCTTCTGCTGAAGCATTATTTCGGCATTACCGTTTTTCAGCATAACCCAGACAGGGTTAACGTCCGGTACTTTCATAATAATTTCAAATCCTAGAATTATTTCATAAAACTTTAGGGAATTTGCAATATCAGCAACTTTTAAGTTCGGGGTGATGCTTTTCATATTTCCTCCGTATCATAATATTCATAGTAACACAGGATGAAAATAATTATTGTAAAAAAAGGACAAAATAGAGATTTATGAAATGCTTTTTAAAAAATCGCCGGGAGTCATTCCTGAGCATCGTTTGAAATCTCTAATGAAGTGCGGCTGGTCATAATATCCTTCCGGCAGAATAGTGCCGTAGTTAATGATCTGTCGAAGACTGTTTTGAAATCTTAATACGGATGATATTTTCTTACGGGTCAATCCGAAATATTTGACGAAATATCTGTCTATGGTTTTGTCTGAAATGAGAAGATCTTTAGATCCGTTTTCTGCAAGCGAATTGAATATATTGAGCGAATAAATGAATTTGCTCTCGCGTATTTCTATTCTATGAAAGACTGTAGATAAATAAGAGTCAAAAAAAGCTTTTATCTGACGGCTTGTTTTATCGATGATATTATCCGCGATGAATTCGCAGTTAATTTGCGGATAGTTGAGTGCGGAAACAGAAGTGTTGGAAAGAGAATCTATTCCCTCGCGGATCAGATGATATGTTATTCCGGGTTTAAGCCGTATTCCGCAGGCGTTGATTCCGCTTCCTGGAATATAAAACTTTTCTGAAAATGTTCCGGTTATTTCCGAGAAATCTGCTATATCATGCGCATTGAGATTAAAAATAATATCAGCACAGCAGTCGGGATTAACCAGAATGTCGCCGGATAATTCAGCTGTATTAAAAAACCAGTAGCACATTACAAATTCTTTTAGTGCATCTGACGGCGGCAATTCCGCATATCCGCTTGATTCTCTTATCCTGCCTACGTTTACAATCTGAATAGGAATGTAATTCATCAGAATCTTTCTTTTCGTGCCTTGATTAATCCGCCGAATGTATTGTCGATGAGATGTGTAATGACGAATGCTTTTGAATCGAGTTCCTTGGAAATTTTAATTATCTTAGGGACTTCAAATCTTGTAACAACGCAGAAAAGAATATCCTGATCGGTCATTGCTAATCCGCGTTTGCCTTTGTAGATTGTCATCCCGATTGCGAATTCTTTCATTATGAATTGTTTTATTTTTTCACTTTCGGAAGATATTATCGTGACTGCGGTGTATTCTTCAATTCCGTTTAAGATAAAATCTATGCTCTTTGATGCCACCACATATGTAAGAATGGAATACATTGCTCTTTCGACACCTAAAACCACCCCGTCAACGGAAAACAAAAACACATTGAAGATGAAAATGATACTTCCAACAGTCAGTCCCATCTTTTTGCTGAGAATCAATGATGCTATTTCCGTTCCGTCAAGAACCGATCCGCTTCTTACCGCGAAACCGATTCCGGCTCCGAGAAGCGCTCCTCCGAAAACTGCCGAAAGAATTTTGTCATCAGTTATTGTCGGATACTTGAAAATGAAAAGACAGAGAGAAAGAAGACTTATCGTTAAAACGCTCTTAATTATCGAGACCTTGTTTAAAGTTCTGAATCCGATAGCTATGAAAGGAAGATTGATTATGATTATAAAAACTGATAGAGGTATTTTGGTGACTTCAGAGAAAAGCATGGACATTCCTGTTACCCCTCCGTCAAGGAAGCCGTTAGGAATAAGAAAACTTTCAAGTCCGATTGCGGCGCAGAAAACAGCCAGAGCGATGCCGAATGCATCTGAAAAGATTTTATAATATATAGTATTTCTCATTTCACCAATTCTAATTCCGGGGACGGCTTTGCAAGAAAAAATTAAATCATCTCGGTGTTTATTTATACAAATAAAACTTGACTGCCGGTATTTTTTTTATATGGTTAGCTAAGGCAGGCCTTTATGAAAACCATTTTTTCGGATTATATATCTTCAAAAGTTCAGGATACTCTTCAGTCGGATTTTGACAGCAAGAACGCAAAATATGTTCCATTTATTACATTTTCACGCGAATACGGCTGCGGAGGCGATCACATTACTCAGAAAATATGTTCTGTTTTGTCTTCGTGCTCTGATTCTGACGGCAAGGTTTGCGAATGGAAGAGAATAAATCATGAAGTTATTGCCGAGGCTGCGGCTGAGATCGGCGTTCCGGCTGAAATTGTGAAAGAGATGACTTACCAGAAAATAGATGATTACTTTGTAAGTTCATTTTTTAATTTTTCATTTTCTAAATATTCAAAGCCTTCGGTTGATACAGTAAGAAATGCCATTGCAAGAGTTATTGCGAAATTTGCACAGGAGGGAAGGGTTATTATTCTCGGAAGGGGAGGCGCATCTATTACCCGTCATTATGAGAATTCCCTTCATATCAGACTGCATGCTCCGATTGAATGGAGAGTAAAGCAGGTTGCAGAAAGAGAAAAGATTTCTATTGAGAAGGCGAAAGTTCTTACTAAGAAAATTGATTCCGAAAGATATGCTCTCAGAAATTATTTTGAAGGTGCAGCCTCTGACAAAACGATATTTGACGTCATTTACAACTCTATGACTCTGTCCGAAGACGAAATCATAGAGTCAATACTTGCCATCGCAAGAAAAAAAGGATTTATTTCTTAATCATCCGTTTCTACAAGAGCAGTAATGCTGTTGGCGTAGACTTGGACAAATCCCCCGGTAATTTTAAATTCACGTTTTCCGGTTTTTATTCCAGGAATTTCAAGAGAAATAATTCCGTCTTTAAGCGCACTGCAGAAAGGAACATGGTTCCGTAAAATGCCGAAGCTTCCTTCCGTTCCGGGAGCGGAAAAGAAAAGAACTTTTCCGCTGAACAAAATGCCTTCGGGAGAAATTATCTCAGCTGTCAGCATTATACGGCTCCCGTCGCAGCAAGTGATTCTGCTTTTGCAAGAACGTCTTCGATAGTGCCTGCATACATGAAAGCCTGTTCCGGAACATCATCATGTTTTCCCTGCAGAATTTCCGAGAATCCCTCGATGGTATCTTCAATTTTAACATATTTTCCTTCTATGCTGCTGAAGTGTTCCGCAACAAAGAACGGCTGAGACAAAAATTTCTGGACCTTGCGCGCGCGGTTTACTATGAGCTTGTCATTGTCGCTTAGTTCATCCATTCCGAGAATCGCAATAATATCCTTAAGTTCGGCATAACGTTGAAGAATTTCCTTAACTCCTTTTGCCGTGTTATAATGATGTTCGCCGACAATACGCGGGTCAAGCGCGCTTGAAGTTGAAGAAAGAGGATCAACCGCTGGATATATGCCCATTGCCGCGATTGATCGTTCGAGGTTTGTTGTCGCGTCGAAGTGCACAAAAGCAGTAGCCGGTGCCGGGTCAGTATAATCATCCGCCGGAACAAAAACAGCCTGAATCGAAGTTATCGATCCGTTTACAGTTGAAGCGATCCGTTCCTGGAGAGAACCCATTTCCGTTGCAAGATTCGGCTGGTAACCTACTGCTGACGGCATACGGCCTAGAAGGGCTGATACTTCCGAACCTGCCTGAGTAAAACGGAAAATATTATCGATGAAGAGAAGAACATCTTTTTTCATATGATCTCTGAAATATTCCGCTATTGTAAGTCCGGTGAGCGCAACGCGCAGACGTGCTCCGGGAGGTTCATTCATCTGGCCGAAGACAAGTGCAGTTGATTCAAGAACTCCCGCCTCTTTCATTTCATGCCAGAGGTCATTTCCTTCACGGGTACGCTCGCCGACACCGGCGAATACGGAATTTCCCTGAAGAACTTTTGCAACATTGTTCATAAGTTCAGTTAAAAAGACGGTTTTGCCGACACCTGCCCCGCCGAAGAGTCCGATTTTTCCGCCTTTTGGATAAGGAGTGAGAAGATCAATTACTTTGATTCCTGTCGGGAAAATTTCAACATTGGTAAGATATTCGTCAAATCCGGGTGCTTCCTTGTGAATCGAAAGTTTTGGTGCGTTTTTGACTTCGCCCATTCCGTCTATAGGGTCTCCTGTGACGTTAAGCATTCGTCCGAGCACTGAATTTCCGACCGGAACGGTGATAGGTTCACCTGTATCCGTTACTTTCATGCCTCTTGTCAGACCTTCCGTTGCATCCATAGCGATACATCGAACAATGTTGCCGCCTAGATGCTGTGCTACTTCAAGAATAAGTTTGCGGTCGGTGACGTCAACTATGAGAGCGTTCAGAATTCCCGGAAGCTGTCCGTCGCCGAATTCAGCATCAATAACCGCTCCGACAATCTGTATTATTTTACCTGTATTCATTTTAACTCCAAACTCGAAATTATATATTATGCAAACGAAGAACCCGAAACTATTTCGGAAATCTCCTGAGTTATTGCCGCCTGACGTGCTTTGTTTATCTGAAGCGTGAACGTAGAAAACATTTCTGTTGCGTTCTCAGTCGCGCTGTCCATTGTTGTCATCCGCGCCGCGTTTTCACTTGCGAATGACTCAAGAAGACCGCGCCAGATAAGATAGTTTACATAGCGCGGAAAAATGCTGTCGAAAAGTTCTCCGGGTGATGGTTCTGCCGTGATTTTTGCATGAGCAAGATTTGCTTTTCTTGAAGGAGTAGCCTCGAGTTCAACAGGAAGAAGCTGTTCGCGGACAACTATCTGAGAGAGAGCGGATTCGAATCTGTTATAGATTAGAATTACCCTGTCGATTTTATTTTTCTTATAGAGATCGATCGCCATGGATCCGACAGAAGCAGCCAGAGAAAAATCAAAATTAGAAAACGCATTTACGAAAGAATACTCTGTAACGATTTCTCTTCGCGCAAGATGAGCGGATATTTTATTGCCGACTGAAATAATCTGATCCATTTCGGGTCTAAAATCCGAGTTGAAAGCCTTTATTATATTGGCGTTAAATCCTCCGCATAAACCCTTGTCGCTCGTTACCAGAATATAAAGCGTGCGGTCGCCTGTTCTTTTGATGAAGAAATCGCTTGTAAAAGATTCTGATCCGTAAACAAGCATCTGCATGACTTCGCGGATTTTTGCCGAATAAGGCCGGGCTTTGATCATGTTGTCCTGAGACTTTTTAAGCTTACCAGCCGCGATCATCTTCATCGCTGAAGTAACCTTCAGCGTTGAAGCTACCGATTTTCTTCTCTGTCTTAGTTCTTTTAATCCGGCCATTTTATATTTTGGAAGCTACAGAGCTTTCCTTTACCTCTATTTCTTCATTCAGATTCATATTCTTGAAATCGGGCATTATCTTTTCTTTTCCTTCACTGCCTCCGACTCTCACTTTTCCGCCTTTTGCTTTGCTTGCCTGTATCTGTTTTTCGATAGTAAAGCTGTCGGAAAAAGTTTTTACGGCAGAATGTATTTTCTCTTTCAAAAAATCAGAAATTTCTTTTCTATCACGGATCTCATCAAGAATATACTGATGATTGTTTTTTATGAATGAAAGAAGATCTGTTTCGTATTTAGAAATTGCCATAACATCGATTTCATCAAGATATCCGTTTGTGGCGGCAAAAAATATCATAATCTGTTCTTCAAACTGCATCGGTGAATATTGAGACTGTTTGAGTATTTCGATTAGACGTTCTCCGCGTTTGAGCTGAGCCTGAGTAGCCGCGTCGAGATCGGAGCCGAATTTAGCGAAAGCCTCAACGTCGCGGTACTGAGCCAGGTCAATCTTAAGTGATCCCACAACCTGTTTCATCGCCTTAATCTGCGCCGCACCTCCGACACGTGAAACCGAATAACCTACGTCGATTGCAGGACGGAGTCCCGAGTTGAAAAGATTCGCTTCAAGAAACATCTGTCCGTCGGTAATAGATATTACGTTTGTCGGAATAAAAGCAGAAATGTCTCCCGCCTGTGTTTCTATAATAGGAAGGGCTGTAAGAGAGCCTCCGCCGAGTTCGTCATTAAGTTTAGCCGCACGTTCGAGAAGGCGTGAGTGAAGATAAAAGACGTCACCCGGATAGGCTTCTCTTCCCGGAGGTCTGCGAAGAAGAAGCGACATCTGTCTGTATGACCAAGCCTGTTTTGTTAAATCATCATAAACGATAAGAGCATGCATTCCGTTGTCGCGGAAGAATTCGCCCATAGCGCATCCGGAATAAGGCGCTAGAAACTGCAGAGGCGCCGGATCGGATGCAGTGGATGCAACGACAATGGTATATTCCATCGCGCCGAATTCTTCAAGCCTTGCCACAATATTCGCGACAGTTGAAGCTTTCTGACCGATTGCGACATAGACACAGAAAACATCTTTACCCTTCTGATTGATTATAGCGTCGATACAAACAGCGGTTTTGCCGGTTTTTTTATCTCCGATGATAAGTTCGCGCTGACCGCGTCCGATTGGAATCAATCCATCGATTGCCTTGATTCCGGTTGCAAGCGGCTCGGTTACGGATTTTCTGGTAAGAACGCCTGTAGCTTTTCTTTCGATGGGATACTTCTGCGATGAGGCTATTGGACCTTTTCCGTCAATGGGTTCACCGAGAGGATTTACGACACGGCCGAGAAGTTCTTTTCCTACAGGGACTTCTGCGACTTTTCCTGTACGTTTTACAGTATCTCCCTGTTTGATGAGGTTTTCGCCTGTGAAGAGTACAGCTCCGACATTGTCTTCTTCGAGGTTAAGCGCCATTCCGGTTACGTCATTCGGAAAAACGAGAAGTTCTCCGTTCATGACTTTGTCAAGCCCGGAAACGCGCGCAATGCCGTCGCCTACAAGAATAACTTCTCCGGTTTCTTCTACTCCGCCCTTGGACGAATAATTTTCTATCTGCTGTTTCAGAACCTGTGCAATTTCATTTGATTTGATCTGCATGTTACCGCCCGTTATACCGATGAATTCATTATATGGTTTTTCATCCGGTTCAAAGATCCGGATACGCTGTAGTCATAAATGACATTATCGATTTTAAGTATAAACCCTCCTAAAATGGAAGGGTCTGTTTCGTTTTTTATTTCATATTCGCAGTCTGGGAATAATTTCCGGATGAAATTCATAATCTGACTGTTGTTTTTTTCTGATAATTCTGATGAAGTTGTTATTTCTACAGGAACAATCTTTCTATGTCTTTTTTCATAAATATTCCACTCAAAGCAGAATTTTTCAAAAAGAGAAAATCTCCCATTGTCAATCATAATGTTGAAGCAGTTGCTTAAAAGAGTGCTGAGATTTTCGCGGTTGTCTTCGATAAAATCTTTTTTTGCTGAAGGCGAAACTGAAGAAGACAACAGAAAATTCATTATTTTCTGATCGGCTAAAAACTTCTCGGTGAAAAAAAGCATTCCTCTGGAAACTTCATCAAGCTTGCCGAGCTTGACGGAAGTTTCGCAGAGAGCCTTCGCGTATCTTTTAGAAATCAGTGATTTATCCATCAGTTGATTAGCCTGTCTACGGTTTCAGAAATTATTCTGTCATTTTCTTCAGGAGTTAATGTCCGCATCAGAATTTTCTGTGAAGCCAGTATTGTAAGCCCTGCAATATCCTTTCTTAAATCTTCTATGATGCGGCCTCTTTCAATTTCAACCTGATCGCGTGCCTGCTGAAGAATCATCTGCGTTTCGAGTTTTGCCGTTTCAATTATGTCCGCGCGGATTCTCTCCGCGTTTCTTTTTGATTCGAGCATTATACGTTCGGCTTCTTTTTTTGTGTTAAGAAGAATTTCTTCGCTTTCGCGTATATTCTTCTCGGAATCAATGTTAGCTTTTTTAGAGCTTTCGATTTCAGTCTGGATCATCTCTTCGCGTTCGCGTATAGTACGCAGAATCGGTTTCCAGAAAAATTTTGCAAAAATCACATAAGTTATCAGAAAACTGACTACGATTAATATTGATAATCCGAGATTAAGAGAAACCATATCTGCCTCGATTATTTTCCATTATAAATAAGAAACGCGATAAGCGCGCAGAAGAAGGCAACACCTTCGACAAGCGCTGCACCGAGAATCATCAGTGTCTGAATTTTTGATGCTGATTCCGGCTGACGCGCAACGCTTTCCATCGCTGATGATGCGATTTTTCCTATACCAAGACCAGCGCCGAGTGCTACAATTCCTGCTCCGATTCCTGCTCCGAAGAGCGCTAAACCTGTTCCAAGTTCCATAAAAGTCTCCTTATATTAATGTGATTCATTCAGCGAATTTCCGATGAACATCGCCGAAAGAAGTGTGAATACATAGGCTTGTAAAAATGCCACGAGTATTTCTAAAACATATATGAATACTGCTCCGAACACGCCGGGGATGATGACTCCGATATTCCAGCTGAGATTAACACTGTTCCATCCGAGAAGAAGAAAAGTTAGGATTACCGCATGTCCCGCAACCATATTCGCGAAAAGGCGGATTGAAAGAGCAAAAGGTTTTGTGAGTATCTGCATGAATTCTAGCGGAAACAGAAATATATTCATTCCGATTACGGCAGGCGTTGCCATGTCTCCCTTTTTAATCGGCATGAAAGTTTTAAGATAACCGAAAAAACCGTGTTTGCTTATTGCCGCAATCTGCCATACAATCAAAACAATAAAGGCGAATGCGGAGGTTATTGATAAATTCTTTGTTGCCTGACTCATAAAAGGGAAAAGCCCGATGATATCCTGAAGGAGCAGAAAGAAAAAAAGAGTCAGGAAGAAAGGAAGATACTTGTTATAGTCATGCGGCATTGCCGGTTTAACGATATCGTCACGGACAAAAAGAACAATTGCTTCTATCATCTGTCCCAGAAATCCGGTCTGTACAAGTTTTTTCTTTTTAAAGCGTCTGAGAATGAGAATTAGAACAATAAAACCTATCCAGTAGAAGATAAAATGATTCGTTAAGGAGAAATCAAAGCTGAAAGATCCTATTTGAACCGGTTTGAATTGAGGAAGCTCTATTTTAATTCCGGGAAATTCAATATAACCGTGATCCGAGAGATGATGCATCAGCGGATCCTGTTCGTGAGCGGGTTCAGTGGGTGTGCGGTAGGGCACCGCGGACAGATTTGCAGAAACAAGCAAAGCCGCTATCAGAAACAGAATTTTTATGCTCTGTCTTGATTTCATAATTCCCCTTTTCTAAAGTTTATCTTTTTTTAACATTATATAAAGATAAACCATTGAAGCAGAAAAACCCCATGCCGCGAAAATTATAGTGAAAAGATGCTGGAATCCGAATTTTTTATCAACCCATCTTCCGGCAAGTATCAAACCGAAAACCGCGAAGCATATCGTAAAAGCCAAGCCGATTACCCTGTCAAAGATCCTTGCGGATTCATGACTTGAAGAAATCGTTTTCTTGACCTCTTTCTGCATAAGTAACCATAGTGTAGAACGAAGCATAAAGACAAGATTAATTTTAATAAATTTTGATAATTAACGGGGATGTTACAGAAAAGAGAACATTTGAAAACATAATTTAATTCAAAATTAAAAAAAGTTTAGTCTGGGTGAATTTGTTAAATATCGCTCTCCCCGGGAATCGAACCCGGGCACCCGGCTCCGGAGGCCGGTGCTCTATCCACTGAGCTAGGAGAGCCGATTGTTGAAGGTCTCTTTGAGTCTTTGCTGCGTCAAGGAGATTTTATTATCAATTAATTGCTTTAGCGGGGCACACCGTACTGCATATTCCGCATAAAATGCATTCGGTTGATGTCACGGGTTTGCCTTCCTTGATATAACTCATGACATCCACATCCATCGGACATGATGATGAGCATTTTCCGCATTCTATGCATTTATTTCCTGAAGGGTATTTCTTTATGCGCGCTAAACGCGACGGAAATTTCATTACAAGGGAAACGGGACACAGAATCTTGCAAAAAGCACGTTTTTTGCCGAATGCAAAAGCGAGTATTACGGCGGCGGCATAATAAATAGCGTTTCCGCAGAGAAAAAGAATCAGCTGGTCGAATTTTGCTGTCTGAAAAAGAGTAAGGTCTGATCCGATAATATGACCCTGCATATAGTCGTAACCTGATTTGATGAATAGAAACGGAATAAGAAGTGATGCCGCAAAAACGGGAATTCTAAAAAAAGTATACTTAGACGGGATTTTGCAGTTTGTTTTTATCGGAAGCCATTCGAGTATAGCAGCAGTCCAGCAAGCCCATCCGCAGAAACCGCGGCCCCAGATGAGAGGCCCTAAAACTTTTGCGATGGCATAGTGAATGAGAACTCTTGCGAATATTCCGGCTGAAAGGAAATATGCAAAATAGAAAACCGTTTCTTCCAACTGCATGTTTTCTCTCTGTATTAATCCGAAAAAGACAATGAAAAGAGGACAGATCATTAAAATTGCAATGCGCCTTCCGATGTCAGTGATTTTAAATTTTGCTTCTAAAATCTGACCAAGACTGATGCAGAAGCCGATGTATGAAAAAATAAAAAAGAAAATCTTCCAGACTGTAAATCCGAGGATTGTTGAAAGAGTCAGTCCTATCAGAAAAGGAATGAAATATGAGAATCTGATTTTCACCTTAACACCGCCGTATATCCGTTAGATTAATCAGAAAGTGCTTTGGTATATCACTTCCCAAATGTTTATATGGTGAAGTTTTTAATATTATTTAATCGAAGAGGCAAGAAAATTTTGTAAAAATTTCAACATCAGTTTTGAGCTTTCTTTTCAAAGCCGGGAGTGTCATGTCGTCGAGAAATATTCCGTCAAAATTGAGACATGTGTCAGGAAGAATGATTTTGTCAGCTTGAAAGTTCGATTGCTTTACCGCATGAATTATATCGTTTCCGCAAAGGAGCCCTGACACTGTTACACTGCTTCCGAAAAGGCGGTTTTCCGCAGCGATTATTTTTGCTGAAAGGTTCTGTATTTTCTCAAGTTCGGGAAGAAGATGTTTGATGAGAACCGGATAGAAAGATTTTCCCGTAACGATGAGAAGATTGCGTTTTTCTTTCATTGCTTTCGGAAATGTTTTTTTTGCCCGCTTTAATTCATCCAGAAAGATTCGGCTCATGCCGACGCCGTTTTCGTATTGCGAAAAATTTTCGTAATAATTTTTACTCGGAATTTTAAAGCCGGCTTTCAGATAGAATTCGTCAGCTGCAAAAACAAAACGGGTATCTGACTTTTCAAGAAAAACTTTTTGAAGAGATTCAATCTGCTTTATGACTACGGCTGATGTTGTTTCTGTAAAAGAATCAATGCTGAAAAGCTTATCCCGGTGACAGGTTTTGCCGACGGGAACCACTGCTACTGATAAAACGTACGGATGATGGGAATGCAGAAATTTTACCGTATCGTCAAGAACCTTGCCGTCATTGACGCCCGGACATAGAACGATCTGCGTATGCAGTTCGATTTTATTCCGTGTGAGGAAGCTCAGTTTTCTTTTGAAACCGTCATCATAATTGATACCGAGAAGTTTCATGCGTACTTTTTTTTGAGCCGCGTGAACGGAAATATAAAGAGGAGAGAGATGCTGCTGTTTTATTCTTTTTAGATCTTCATCCCGGATGTTTGAGAGCGTAAAGTAGCTTCCGTAAAGAAATGAATATCTGAAATCTTCATCCTTTAGGTATAATCCTTTTCGGAGGCCGGTTGGATTCTGATCTACAAAGCAGAAGATGCATTTGTTTCCGCAATGTTTGATTTTCATGTCTTCGACATCAATGCCTTTGTCGTATGCGTCTTCTTCTTCGTCAAAGATGAGAGAATATGTTTCGCCGTTACGTCTGATGATATATTCGAGAGGGAAGTCTGTGGAATATAATTTATAGTCGAGATAATCCCTGACTTCCATGCCGTTAATGCTGATTATTTCATCGCCTGCAAGAAGACCTTGTCTATCGGCAGGTGACTTTTTCTTTATGTTAATTATTTTGATCACCTGATAAGGCTAAAACTGGCGTGTTTTATGTCAATCAATTGAAGATTATATATAGAAAAGATTATTTCCTTTACATGGACGTTGAAAAATATATTCCGTCATAGCATGAACAGAAACATATACCTTCTCTATAATTTTAAATTTTTCAGGGACTTTCTTCTGATTGCTCCGGTAATTATTCCCTTTTATAAGGATAATAATCTTTCCGCATTTCAGATACTCTTGGTTCAGGCAGTTTTTTCGGCTTCTATGCTTTTGTTCGAAATTCCGTCGGGTTATTTTTCTGACAGATGCGGCCGGAAAAGAACGCTTGTTGCAGGCGGAATAGCTGTCTGCATCGGGCTTCTCATTTACTGTTTTTCATCATCCCTTATTTTGTTTATGCTATGTGAAGTGTTTCTCGGTTTTGGTTTCAGCATGTGCTCGGGAACAGAATCAGCCCTTTTATATGATACTCTCCATGCAGAAGGAAAAGCTTCTGAGTACCGGAAAAAAGAAAGTCATGCGGAATTTTTCGCACGTGTGGGTGCGGCACTTTCTTCGGTTGCCGGGGGTTTTCTCGGTTCAATTTCACTCAGGCTTCCTTTTTTCTGTAATGCGGCGACTGCAGTTATGATTCCGCTTTCGGCGGCGTTTATGCGCGATGTAAAAAGAACAGAATCACGCCGTTCGGGTGTGATGAAAGAAATTATCGATGCGGTATTTTTCAGCATACGCCATCCCGTTATTTTGAGCGCGGGTTTTGTTTCCGGAGCCGTTCTTACATGCGGAATAATTTCCATATGGGGATATTTTCTGATTTTACCTGAACTTAAAATTCCGCTTTCGGCTTACGGATTATTGTTTTTCTTTTTTCAGACATCATCTGCTCTGGGTGCGCGTTTCTCTCATTCTATTTCAACAATAATCGGCAAAAAGAAAACTCTTGCTTTGCTGCTCGTCATCCCGCTTGTCTATGCCTCGGTTGCGTTTTTTAAATACGCTGTGATTCTTGCATTTGTTCAGTCTTTTTTGTGGGGTGTCGCGACTCCGTTTTTTCTGGATATAATAAATTCGAAAGCGGAAAGTCACATAAGAGCGACAGTTCTTTCGACGGTAAGCATGGGATCGAGAATTTTATATGTTGCTATCGGACCGGTATTCGGACTGGTTGCTGATGCTTTCGGCGCGCCGAAAGGGTTCCTTTTTCTTTCGGGGATATTTATTTTATGCGCCACTGCTGGTTTTTTAATATATCTTAAAGGCAGAGAGAAAAACTGACTTTTGTAATTTTGTAAGGTTTAGTATTAATAATGGTTGAAAAGAAAATTGAGCAGGTTTAATATCATTCAACCGGGAGGCATTATGAATTTGCGCCGAATAATAACAGTTGTTGTTTTTTTATCATCAGGCGCGCTTTATTCTGCCGACAGATCAGTTTTCGAAGATCTTGATAAACCGCCTGAAGGAGCATATGCGGGGCAGATATTTGCAGGTGCTTCGCTCGGGATGGGTCTAGTTTCAGGTTCAATTATCAAAGCTGAAAAAGATTTTGTAAGCGGTACAACTTATAGTTTTGAGGATTCGGAAGTTACAAAGAAGGTCGAACTTCAGCATTATTCATTTGCTTTTTCGATGTTCGGTGAATACATGCCGCTTGATCATTTCGGTGTGAAGGGAAAGCTCGCGAGGGCGATGGTAGCGCAAAAATCGACATTCGGCGCGGACTATCCGAACGAGCAGGGTTTTCTTCTTAAAACATGGAATATTACATTTGCTCCGGTATATCATGTTACCGTGAGGCGCGAGTGGGACGTAACGATTGCGCCTTTTCTCGGTTATTCAATAGGTACATTTAACGCGATTCCTGTAGCAAAAGGTCTATTCGATTCAATAGATTCCAAAACCAGCCAGAGTAATAATTCATTTATCTTCGGTATAGAAGTTTCAGGTGTTCTTTATTTCAGCGGAGGATTTTTTCTTTCTCTCGGAGCCGAGTGGACTAGATATAATATTTCAATAGACAATGACATCAATCGGACAAGCCCGAGTGCGCTCACATATAATAACGGATCTAAATCAGGGAATATTGATACTTTTATTATCCAGGTTTCGGCAGGGTATGCTTTCAGGAACTGATATTTTGCCCATTAGCCGGGCGAATTTCTCGTACGCCTTAGTATTCGGCTTCGCCGAATAGTCTAGGACTTTTTCTCTCATTCATCTTTCGCTGAAGTGCTTTGCGCACTTTCATGATTAAGTTTTATAATGAAAAAAAATATTGCAGAAAATCGAGCGGAATATTAGATTTTTATCATGGGGAGTTAATATGATCAATATTTCCATTACAACAGAGCAGTTTACATCTATTTTCCGTCAGCTTCCTGAGAAAGAAAAAAATGAAATTTTGAATGAGCTTGTTATAGATACATGGCTCAATTCATCTGATGCCGCCAAGCTTAAAAAAGAAAGAGAAAAACAGTTCAAAGAAGGTAAAACCATGACTTCAAAAGAACTAAGAGAAAAAATTATAAATCGTGGATACTAATCATAAAACATTCACGGTTATTTATTCGGAAGGTTTTTTTGATGACCTTGAAAATATTCCGGTAAAAAACGCACTTTCCATATTGGACGGCATAGACCGTCTTGAATGTTTCCCTGAAATGGGGAAAGAGACCATAAACCCGAAATGGAAAGGGTACAGATACCTTATAATAAAAGATTTTGTAATCTTTTATACTATAGATTTCATTCGTAAAACAGTTAATGTGGAATTTGCCAAACACGGCAAAATGGAAATGTTCAATCAGTAAAATCTCTTATAGCAGGGTTTTATTCTAAAGTATCCTACCTGAAATATTTTTTACTAATACCCATTATTTCTACAGGAAGAAGTCTTTTCGGTTTTCTGGAATTTATCATTATCATTGTCTCTTTGAAATTGATAGGCATTTTTTCATAAGCTGATTGATGATAAGCCGAAATTCCGTAAAATTCTTTTCCTCTATATAAATACTTAAAATAAAAATATCGACAATCCTTGCTTAGATAGTGACCAGTCTCAAGCAGTTCTGCTGTTAAATATTGCCGGTTTTTTATTATATGTATCATTATTATCAACTTATACAATACGACTAGACCCAGCAGAGAAAATATTGCTAAAGAAGAAAACAAAAACATTCCCAAATCTTTTGTCGTTATATAATCATTATAATGCCTTCCAAACGGAAATTTTTTAAAAATAAGAACCATTAAAATAAAAAATGCATATAAGATAAGACTTATCTTAACAAATATAAAAAACATCCAAACAACGGCATCTTTTCGAACGATATGGAATGCGTCTAAAATATTAGAATTGCACATCGTTTTATTTCCCGTTTGTTTTAAAAGTTTTCATCAACTGTTCATATTTTATATCATTCCACTTGTGTCCTTCGGGGGACCAATCCATTCCGGCTTGCAGCGGAGGCAGACCTGATTTGCAGAATCCGTATTTATCATTGAAATTAATAACTGCTTGAGGCTGATTGTTTAAATAAACTACAACGCTCAGCCCGTTATTTAACCAGCAGAATGAAAGATCGACAGGTTTTCCGGTATCGGGATTATTTTTTATTTCATAAGTGATTAGCATGTCGCGCAAAGGCATTGAGCTATGAGACTTATCGGTAACCCACAATTCGCCGCTATTTCCGTTATCCAAAAACGTAATCCAGTAATCCGGATATCGCGGTGAGTTTGAATCTATTGTTTTATTCTCTCCGATAATTATAGTAGCGGTTTTAGAGAATGTACTTTCTGATGATATTTTTCTGCGCGTTCCTCCGGTGCATGAAACGAGCAGCAGCAGAAGAATGTAAAATAATTTCATTTTTCTTCACCTCGGGATTTATTTCTCTATATCGGAATTATTGAGTTCAAATGGGGTTTGTTGTTATTCAATATCTCTTCCGCGCATTCGAACGCGCTTGAATTCATGAGCCGATGGTTCCGATCAGCGCATAATCATTCTCAAACCATTTGCATTTCAAATGTATTATCATGTGCTGTGGATATTTGAATTTACCACCTATCTGCTTTTCCTTGTCATCTACTATGCTTATCTGGAGTACTTCCCAGGTCTTTCCGTCTTCTGATAAGAACATTACATTATGATCAACCTTATATTTGTATTCTATCCTCGTGCCAGATATAGATATTGTTGGAGAATCTATATTAGAATCTGAAACAATAATTCTATCTTGAGCCCAAATAATTTTTCCATTTTTAATCGATTTATTATTCGCAATTTTATTCTTTGTTATAATATTGTTAGACACTCCCATTTCGCTCATATCTAATTGCGTTGGATCGATATAGGCCGCTTTGCCGTCAATAAAAACAACTCCCCATTTCGTTTCTTCCTTAGCGGAAGCAATGCAGAAAATAATTATGAAAGCAAATAAGATCAGAATCGTTTTTAATTTCATTTTGTCCTCCTTAATTGATTTTTATTTATAATAGAATTCGTCTTTGATGATCATAATCAAAACAAATGTTAAAAAAATGAAAAGGAATAGTCCAGTTAGGCCATGTTTGAAATCGTTATTTAATATATCTTTCTTATCTTTTCCAATAATATATGAAATAATGAAATTAACTGCTAAAGGAATTACAATAATCCAGGTCCAAACAAGATTGACAATTTTAGGCTTTTGCGGATACAGTATAAAAATACTAATCGCACTTCCGATAATTGAGAAGTAAATAATAAACCATGCTATGCCTAATATTTTCTTGCTGGTTTTCATTTTTTACTAAAACTTCTTCTGAATAATTTTATATATTTTCGAAACTTCCCATATCGGCAAATGTTTATCATCAAGAAAAGGTCCGGAGGTATTAATTGCAACATGTTCATAAGGAACACCTTTTGATTCTTCGGGCGTTTCTATGCAAATCAGTAATTTCTTTTTGTAAATACCATATAAGGAAACATTTACCCAGGAAAATCCTTGATGAAGAATCCGTTCAAACTTTTTATGAAATTCTGATATTGCCGTAAAATAAATTTCAGATATTTCTTTTTTATCTTTATCTATGAAATTATATTCTATGATCAGATAATCATCGTATTCCGGAATAGATTCAAAAGAGCCGGTAATTCCTTTTATGATCAATTCAAGTTTTGTCATTATTATCACCAAAACAAATAACTTTAAAACTTCCTATAGAATATGTCAAAGAAGAATTATTCTATAAATATGATATTGTTTTCGACCGGTACGCTCGGGTTATTGCACTCATAAATTGAGTATGTTATGAAAAGAACATAGAAGATAATAGCAAACCATTTAATGACATTCAAAGAATCTTTTAATCCGTTGCCGTGTAGTATATTTTGTAAAAAAATAAGAGGTAAAACAATAAAAGTGAAACCTAGAAGCGTGTATAATGTTTCCATTTAATCCTTCTTTATTCATCAGATTAAGGTCATACTCTCATTAATAATTATTGATTAAGTAAATCTTTTAAATTAATTATTTCATCAAATAAGTCTTTCATGTTTTCGTTGTAATGTGTAGGTATAATAACTATGCATTTATTTTCCTTTAGAAATTCCAAAATGGATTTCAGCCATAGATTCTTGTACATCATGATTACTTCAGGCTTTATCCAATATGAAGAAAATACTTTTTTGTTATTCATGTAGCCGATAGCAGCACTAAGACGCCATTTCTCTCCGCTATACGTTGAATAATTTCTCGACATTCTCTCTGTTGTTAAACAGAAAATATTTATCAATTCATCAATGCTTGAAATTGTTTTAGAAGCCTTTAAACTATCATTTATAATATAAAAAACGCTTTTCTGAGGGAGTCTTATTCCGAGCAAATATTTCTCATAACCAGTAAAGCCTATAGTGCAACCTATCTTTTTTAATTCAGAATCTGAGATGTGATTATCGTCTAAAAAAATATTACCTTTATCTGATTTAATTTTTCCAGTTAGTATCCAGCTAATACCCCAACAATCATCTTCCAATAAAGTATCTAGGCAGTATATTTTACCAAATTGTAAGTTAGTAGAAAAATTATTTATTTCTTGATAAGTCTTGCCGGACGTAAAATGCTTGATAATTCCATTATATGAAATGTTTTGCAATGATATAGATTTCATATTTTCTTCCATTCATCAGTTTTCTAAAAAATCAGCTTGGTTATTAGATTGTTCCAACTGTTCGGTCTTTAAAATAATCTTTTAGTATAAATCAATATTTAATTGCTGAAAAAGTTTTGCCTTTATTCACATCGAAAACAACCGGTATGCGTTCAGCGTGCACCACTTGTCGGGTTTGCCTTTTTTTATGCCGAGCAGTGAATGTACCGTTCCGTGAGTGTCGGCTTCGAGTTGAAACTTGCCGGATAAGTTTTGTTTAGAAACTATTTTATTGAAGTAAGGAATTATTCCGTCGTTGAGCTGGTTTTCTTCGGCAAGAAGTTTAAGTATAGAAAGTAAATCCGTCTGTGACAAAACCGGATATATTATTTTTGAGAAATCATCATTGCAGTAAATTCCCTTGTGTTCATTTTTTAGAGTGAAAACTGCGTTTTTCAGGAATTTGATTCCTTTTTTAATTTCCAGATGATATTTATTGTAGATGTTCTTGTAAGGAGCAAGCGCTCCTAATACGCATGCTGTAGCGATTATGCTTGATGAAAACTTTTCGTTTTCTTCGTGCAAAAGTCCCCTGCCGGTTTTTCCGGTAAAATAAAGTTTGATGCTGTCTTTGAATCCCGCAACAGGTGAGTAGATCCATCCTCCGTCATGGCGCTGAATTGATAATAGCCAGTCCGCGCATGTGTGGATTTCATCACCGGTGTAACCGCTTTTTATGAGTGATCTTAATATTGAACCCGTCCATCCCGCGCATGGAGTCAGCGGTTTCCATTCGGGTGAAAATCCTTTTCCTTCAACAAATGATTTTTCAATTATTCTTTTGATTAGCGGCTGAATGAAGCTTTCTTCGGCGCGCATTGCGCTTTCTGCGGCAAAAGTAAAATATAGAATATAAGAATTCAGAGACTTGAAGGATTTGCTGTTGAAAGTTTTTTCGAAATATGCTGCCGCTTCTTCGTAAGAAACGGAATAATCTTCGTGAAATATTTCTGTGACGGTGAGGTTTCTGATTATAGGATCATTTCTTTCTAGCAGCCAGTCGATGACGGGCTGCTTAAAATAAGGATTCATTTCGCTGTAAATTTTCCGAGATTTGCCTGAATCGCCGGATTTGTTTTATCGGCTTCGGCAGCTTTCTTTATCATTTCTGCAGCTTTGTCTTTTTTGCCCTGCGCAAAATAGCTTGCAGCAAAGTTATTCATAATTTCCGGAGAAGAAGGGTTTACTGAATAAGCTGTTGCGAACGCGATTTCCGCTTCGGGATATTTTTTAAGCATCATGAATGTTTTTCCAAGTTCATTCCACGCCGCGTACATTTCAAAATCGGCAGAAGTCGCTTTTTCAAAAAGTTCCTTTGCGCCCCAGAAGTTTCCGAGACCGTAACGGGCTTTTCCTATTATAAAATAAGCCATGGCATTGTTTTTTTCTTTCTCGGCGATTTTCTGACCGACTCTTACAGCATCGTTATATTTTTTCATTTCAAGATAAACGAGACAGACGTCAATCATCGCGTTTGTGTCATTCGGTCTTATCTGAAGGCATCTTCCGAGATGAGAGAGCGCGTTTTCGTATCTTTTCATTTTCCAGTGATTATGACCTGCAAGAAAACGGAGTTTGTAGTTGGGAGAATCTGCAGTCATGTCTTTGGCGGCATCAAGTTCTTCTGCAATTACCTTTAAAGAGTCATCGTATTTGCCTTCCGTAAAAAGCTTGAGAGCGGAATTGTAGTCTGCAAATAAAGGAAAAGCCGTGATGCAGAAAATTACCGGAAAAATGATCTTTTTCATTATAATACCCCTTGAACATGAAAAGCATCGGCTTTTGGCGGTCAAAGCGTCAAGAAATTTTTGGTTTGACCTGAGCTCATCTCAATTTTTGAATAAGACAGGCATTGCCGTTAGAGGGTCATTATGAAATTTAAATTTTGTCTGATTGCTTTATCTTTTTGTTTTATTTCTTCGGTTGTTTATTCCGTACAGAAAAGCCCCCATAATCTAAATGCTGAACCTGTTGAGGGAACTCAGGGCCGTTATTTTCCGGCTATAAAGTTTAAATCGATAGACAGCGTTTCTGTAAGCACAATGCTTCCTGCTGAATCTCTCGGTAGAAAGCGTGAGACGATTATACTGCCGCGTAATCAATGGATTTACGATGATAAAACAGGTTTGATAGAAGTTAAGAGAAAAATTGATAATTCCGCATATATTGTGAGGGCGGAAGGAAAGTTTGAGACGCCGCTATGCGTAATGGTTACAGGCGGTGAAAAAGCTTCTAATATTAGATTTGTTTGTAACGGAAAAATCGGAAAGGCGGGTACAGATTATTCATATGATGAGAAAAAGAATGAGATAAAACTGATTTTGTGCGTTAAAGGTGATGAAAAATACATGCTTCAGTATTCAACATCGAAAGGCGCCTGCAGTATCGGGTCTATGAGCTCTGCTGATATGACAAGAGAAATCCGCGCATATTTTGAATGGCCGTTAGACGGAAATGCTACCGCAATTGATGATTCCTGCCGTAAATTCAGTTCCAAAAATGTTTCATTCAAAGGTGTATGGCTTGTTCAGCTTCTTCCTAAAAATAACGGCTATTTCGGAAAAGATATAATAAATGACTTCAAGTGGGATGCTGTCTCAAATGTTTTGATACTTTCTGAGCCCGTTGACACCGATAAATATGATGTTTATATTTTCGGAGAAGAGAAAAGTCAGGATAATTAATTTGCCAATAAATGAATTTTGTGCGATAATATATGAGAGGTTGCGATGAATACGATTAAAGTTGAAGGAACTGATAAGGGACATGTGCTTCTTCTCGGTTTGAGTACCTGCATCTGGTGCAAAAAGACCAAGGAATTTCTTGAGTCCAATAATGTTCAGTTTGAATATGTTTTTGTGGATCTTCTCGAATCCGAAGAAAAAGATAAAGTTAAGGAAACACTCAAGAAATGGAATCCGGCATGTTCGTATCCAACTCTTGTTCTTAATAATTCCTCGTGCGTAGTCGGATTTGACGAAGAGAAAATCAAGCTGGAGCTTTTAATATGAGTTCAGAAGTTTCGGAAAAAGAAATAGAGGATCTTTATAAAAAGATCAAATCCGCGGCTGATTCAGGTGGTTATATTCTTAATCCCGATAATTCATTCACGCTTGCCCTGATCGAAGGGCTCATCGTAAACGAAAAACGTTACGGATATCAAGCTTGCCCGTGCCGTTTGGCTTCGGGAACAAAAAATGAAGACCTTGACATAATATGCCCATGCGACTACAGAGATCAGGATATCAATGAGTTCGGAGCCTGTTACTGCGCTTTATATGTGAACAAGGCTGTTGCTGAAGGAAAGCAGAAGCTTAAGCCTGTTCCGGAAAGGAGAAGTGCGGAAAGAAAGGATTCATCTGCGGAAACGGTTTCAACAGCGAATTTAAAATATCCCGTTTGGCGTTGTACTGTATGCGGATATATTTGCGCGAGAACCAATCCGCCGGAAATATGTCCTATTTGCAAGGTTCCGAAGGAAAGATTTGAAATATTTATGAAATAAGGAAGAAACATGAAAAAAGTCATTGCTTTATGTCTTGTGATGCTTGCTCTTGAATGCACAGCAAAAAAAATCGATTATAAGGATACTATGTACGCAGAAATTGTCACAAACCACGGAAAAATCAAACTCGAGCTCTGGCACTCGAAAACACCTATTACGGTAGAAAATTTTGTCGGACTTGCTTCAGGAACAAAAGAGTGGACTCATCCTGTTTCGGGTGAAAAACTCAAGAAGAAGTATTATGACGGTCTCATTTTCCACAGAGTTATAAAGGATTTTATGATTCAGGGCGGATGTCCTCTCGGAAAAGGAACCAGCGGTCCCGGCTACAACTTCGAAGACGAATGTTTTGATAAAAGCAAGGCAACAGAAATTAAGGGGAATTTTACGACTGATGAAGAGGCGATGCTTGTTTTCAATCAGATTCTTCTTCCTTACTTTCAGGCAAACGGAGCCAATGCGGATAAAGAGCTTCTTGCCATTGTAAACGAATGCCAGCAGAAACAGTCTGCAAAACCGCTTACAAAACATCCGGTTGAATTTTATAAGGAAAAAACAAAGATAAACGCTGCCGTAATGACGGGCGGAGAACTTATCGCGAAAATTGAATACGGAACAATATGCATGGCTAATGCCGGACCTAACACAAACGGTTCGCAGTTTTTTATCGTTACCAAAAAAGACGGTTGTGACTGGCTGAACGGAAAGCATACTGTTTTCGGAAAAGTTATCGAAGGAATGGATGTTGTCGAGAAAATTCAGTCTCTCAAAACAGCTCCTGGAGATAAGCCTGTTGAAGATGCTGTTATAGAAGAAATTAATATTCTGGATAAGTAATTCGGCGGCAGGATAAATTATGGATGGATTGACTCCGAACGAAGAATTCATTGAGATGATGAGGTCGGAAAAAATCGCCGACCAGACCATCATTGATGCATTGGATAAAAAAGTCTATGATATGAGAAATCTGATCGAGGTTGGAGCAAGTTTATCCTCCAATCTCGAATTCAATTCTCTTGTTGATTCCATCCTTTACAGCTGTATCGGTCAGATGTTCATAGAGAAAATCGCTATCATGCTTGAAATAGATATCGACAATCCGAATTTTATGATCGTGAATAAAAAGGGTTATCCGGCAGACAGCATTTCGCCGGCGCTTCTTCTTCCGGGTGATTCACCTCTTTCAATTTATCTTACAGACAATCCATTTCCTGTTGAATTTGAGTCGTTGTATGAACATGCCGAACTGGTCAGAGACTTGAATATCCTGAAATCGCTTGAGCCGAATCTTCTTGTTCCGATGAAATCCAAAAATTCCCTCAATGGAATTGTTATAATCGGAAACAAAATTCAGGGCGGACTTTTTTCTGCCGATGAGCGCGAATTTCTTCGCGGTCTGGGACGCTTTGCGTCAATTGCCGTTGAAAATTCACGCCTTTATCAGATGGCAACGATGGATAGAATGACAAAGCTTTATATCCATCATTATTTTCAGCAGAAACTGCTCGATGAAATTAAAAATGCAAACAGATACAAGACGCCATTGAGCGTATTTATTTCTGATATAGATCACTTCAAAAAATTCAATGATACCTACGGCCATCAGCAGGGTGACATTGTCCTGAAAGAGGTTGCTGTTATATTTAAAGAAGCTTTCAGAAAGCTTGATGTTCCTGCAAGATACGGCGGTGAGGAATTTGCAGTAATTCTGCCTGATACCGATATAGAAAAAGCCGTGATGATCGCTTCACGTTACAGAAAAAGGGTTGAGGCTTATGAATTTACGGGACAGAAGGAGCCTCTGCACGTAACTGTCAGTATCGGCGTCGCGCAGTATGATCCCAATAGGGATTTTGAAAAAAGAGATATAATCGAACGTGCCGACAAGGCTTTATATAAGGCAAAAGAATCCGGAAGAAACAGGGTGGCGGCTTCAAAATGATCTCGGATAATTTCAATTCAAAAAGCAAATTCGAGCAGGCATATTATTTTGAAATGCAGGGCAAAACCGAGGAAGCTATTCATCACTATGCGGGAATCGGAAAGGATGAACCGAGACATAGAGAAGCTTTGCTTTCAATGGCTGCTCTTTATTCAAAATTAAACAGAACGATTGATTCTCTCTTTTGTTTTGAAAAGGCCGTTTCAATAGAACCCGACTATCTTTCCATTTTCAATATAGGAAATATTTACTATAAACTGGCGGATTATAAAAAAGCTGTGCTGTTTTTTGACAGGGCGCGCGGAATGAAAGAAAGCTTCATGCCTGCGAAGCTGATGCTTGGTCTTGCTTTCAGCAGAATGAATAATTTTACAGCCGCAGAATCCTGCTTTCATGAAGTTCTTACAGTCTCGCCTGCAAACGAAGTCGCACTTATCGCGCTTTCAATGCTGAAATACGAACGCGGCGATTTTGAAAGTTCGGAAGAACTTTCAAACAGAATTCTTTTGATCAATCCGTCAAATGTCACTGCAAAAAAGCTCCGCTACAAGGTTCTTCTTAATCTTGGGCGTATCGAAGAATCAAAAGAAGAAGTTCTGGAATTGTCTAAATCAGATAAAAAATATACCGATTATTCAGCTTATCTTTCCGCGCTTCCTCTCGAAACATTTTCGGATAAATATGGAACAATGGATTCGAAGATTGAGACGCTTGAAAAAAAAGCCGAAGAAACTCATGATGCGAAGACGATGGTTTCGCTGAGTTTGTGTTATCTTCTGCGTGGAGATTCGGATTCGGCGATCGAATTTCTGTATAAAGCCAGAGAAGTTTCTTAGTCCACAAAAAGAACTTGATTTTTGACTGTACAAGATGGTTTTATTTATTATGAATAAAACCATCTTAATATTATGTATTTTGTTTTTTTTCTCTTCCTGTGATTATTCAGATGATCCCGAAGAAGATCTTGAAACCAGTTTAAAAAAAATTAAAATTATCAATAATACTGATAAAACTATTGCTGTATACCGCATAAGGGAGAAGGACGGTGTTCCTGAACAGCGAATGAATACTATTGCTCAGGGAAACTTCTTTTATATAACTATTCAATACAGGATTCATATCGACGGGCAGTTTTCAATTATATATGATGGTTCGGTGCGCGGTTATGATGTTGATATCTCATCCGGCGATCAACAAACGATAACGATTGAAACGGGGGATTTTCCATGATAAGAATGCGCTTAATATTGTTTTTGTTTATTGTATCAGGTGTTGTTTCCTGTAGCGGCGCAGATAACGGTGAACTCACTGTAAATAATGATTCTGACAGAATAATCCGCGTATATTACGATCAGGAAGTTGAAGTTTCTGATGAAAATGAAGAAGATGGAACAGAGGTTGTTGATGAATATAAAATCGCAGAAATATCTCCGGGAGAAAGCGAAACTCTTGAGATAAAAAGCAGTATAACGTTCGACGGTTATATTAAGTCATCATATTGCGGCATCCTTATGCGTTTTGATATCGATTTCAATATATTTGATCAAGCTGATATCACTATACGGAAACAGGATTTTATAGATGATGTTCTTTCTAGGTAATTCGCTGAGTACTTAGAGGAGAATGGTTAGATCATGAGTTTCAAAAGTAATGATTCAATCGAATATTTAGGCAGTAAATTGATTATGAAATGACGTAATTTTCTGATAACCTTGTCGTGAAACGCTGTACGATGAGGCTGCGATAGTGGATAAGACAGAGTTTCGGTTTACCTCGAAGGAGATGGACGCGGAGACAGGACTCTATTATTACGGTGCGCGGTACTATGACGCGAAGCTCTGTAAGTGGATAAGTACTGATCCACTGCTTGCGACTGGGGAGTATTTGCCGGTTGCACCAATAAGCAAGGAAGCTGAACAGCATAATGAAAATCTTCCTGGAAGGGGTGTCTTTAATACAGTAAATTTAGATGCATACCATAATGGTGAAAATAATCCAATTATCTTTTTAGATCTAGATGGTCTGCCGATATCATTTTTATAGATAAAGACAGAAATAAAAATGATGCTATATTGTGCAAACAGGCTATTATACTTCAATCACCAAAAAATACATTTACAGTTGTAGGACATGGTTCACCAGAGGGGATGCAAAAAGAATATTATATTTCTAGATTTACTCCAAAAGAATTAACAAAAGTAAATGTTAATCATGAAAATTTTAAATCTGGAATGATTGTAAAACTAATAAGCTGTAGAACTCGTGTAAAATCGGATGTTGATGCTAAAAATTTTGCACAAGAAGTAGCACAAGAAATGGCTAATTTAAGTGGTAAAGAAGCGAAAGTTGAAGCACCAAATAATATTTGCTGACTACCTTGGGGTGGTGAACCATATGTAGTACCTAGAGATAAAGAAAAACCTATCAAGTCAGATTTTGAAAGTGAAGTTAAATTTGTTTTTTTACAGCGAAACCAGAAAACAGAAAAGAGGAAAATAATAAATGAAAATTAAATACACAAATATGACAATTTTACTTATCTTATTCTTTGGTAGTTTATTAAATATTTTAGCCTCTGAGGCTAAAATGGAAGATAAAAAAGCTATTATGATAAATGAAAGTTTTAATATTAGCAAAGAGGATTTAATTAAAATTAAAAAAGAGGCATTGTTAGGTTCAAGTGAGGCTGCATTTAAGTTATTTAATTATTATGAATTATATTTATATGATGTTGAACAAATGATGTATTGGTTAACAATTGCTGCTGAAAATGGACATGTATATGCTCAATATCATTTGGCATTTTTCTTAAATAAAATTTCTACACCTGAAAGTAAATTTAGGGCTAAATTCTGGGCTAAAAAAGCACAAAAAAATGGGGTAAAAGAAGCAAAAGAATTATTACAAGAATTAGAAAAAGAATAACACCCTTACTATGGTCTTTTTAGAAAAATGAGTTTCGTCTAACGTTGCTTATGGATTTTGCCCTGCCAGAATCAAGGCAAAACCAAACTGAGTTAAGCAAGATTCTGGACGTTCAGATGATTTACGTGATAGAGCTTTTCTTTGAACAAATTAAACTCCCAACCGGCTTACGGATAAGCGGCCTTATGTCGTCATTGAAATCAATGGGGCATAAGGATCCGATTGTCAGAAGCCGGGGCAAGAGATGAGTGATAACGAACGAATGCAAACGCAAAATGTAAATGAACAGAAAAAGAACCTAATCTATCAGCTGAAGGCTGATACAATATAAGCGGAGCTTTCGCAATCCGCTGAAAGCGGTGCGAAAATCGAAGCGAAAAAAAGCCAGGAGTGGGATCTCAAAGGGATGAGGAGCGGCGACTGAGCTCCTCGTCCCTTTGAATATTATCGCATGATCCATGCGAACAAGGAATCTCAAAGGCGAAGCCTTTGGAAGTATGCCCGTTTCTCGGGCATTTTTTAAAAAAGTTGGAACCTTTTCCGCGAAAATGTGATTTATTAGATAAGAAGAGGAAGATATGAAAAAAATAAAAATCGCATTTGTGCTGATGGGAAGCGCTATTCTGGTTCTTTCAGCATTTATTATATTTTCATTGGTAACTGGTTTCAATCCGGATATGCGAAGACCGCTTGATTTTGAAAAAATGATTTCAAGAATGAAATCCGATCTGGATCTGACTGATGAGCAGATTTTAAAATTTCGTACGCTTCACGAGCCGTTTAATGCAAAGCTTGGAGAAAATAGAAAAAAAATTGAAGAGAAGCGTGATAAACTTTTCACGCTGACTTCAGCTTCTGAGTTCAATGAAAATGAAATAACCAAAGTGCTTGAAGAAATTGATTCGATAGAAAGAGATAATAAGATAAGCTTTATGAGACTGCGGTTTGAAGGTGAAAAAATTCTCACAGATGAACAGAAAAAGATTTTCAGAGAAAAAATGTGCCGTCATATGAAATTCAGAAACCGCGGACCGGAACGACATGACGGAAAATGAATTTGCAGAATTGTTCCGTGAAACTAAGAAAATAGTTCTTTCTGCAGTCGGAAGACATTTTTCGCGGCAGTATACTCATTATATAGATGACGTTGTTCAGGAAACATATATACGTTTTGTACGAAATGCAGATAAAAAGGTTTTTCCTGATATTAGAAGCAGAAACAATTATCTATATACGATTGCCAAGAATGAATCTTTAAGAGCTTCCGAGAAGCTGAGACGCGAAGAGATTAAAGCACATAAAGCAATTAAAGCTGATCTTGTAAAAGAAAGCCGTGATGAAAAACCTTATGATGAAGACTATGAATTTCTGCGTGAATATATTTCGAAGCTTCCGGCCAAGTACAGAGATGTTCTTTCATTGATGGCTGACGGCAGAAGCGAGAAAGAAATTTCTGAAAAGCTTGATATAAAATGCGGCACGGTGAAATCTAGAAGTCACCGTGCCAGGGCAATGCTGAAAGAACTGATGAAGGAGGATGACTATGAATTCACGAGTTAAAAAAGATTCATTCACTCGCGCGATTGAATTCAGAATGGAAAGCGCAAAGTGGGAAAAGAACATGATCCAATTAATAGTTTCTAGTCCTTTATTCCGTGACGTAAATCAGCAGAATGCATCACTGCAGAATTATTATTTTAAGGCAGCCGCTTTTCTTCTGGCTGTTGCCGTTTCGGTGATGCTTTTCAGCAAAGTGCTTGGTGAAAAAGATGAAACCTATGCAGCCTATCTTATAAGTGAAGAAACTTCGGCTAATAATTTTTCTTACGATTTTTCAGGCGGTGATTTCTGATGAGTATGAAGAAGAAAGTTGTTATTGTAGTATCGCTGATTGTTGCCGTTCTGCTTGCTGTTTTTTATTTGAAGAAGAATGGTCAGTTTGTTCCGGTAAAAACCGGCAAGGTAGTCGATGCTGTTTATGCTCTCGGAACTGTTAAGCCGCTTATTTATTATAATTTGAGGATGGGAAATAACAGTGCCATCTCACGCATATATGTTGTTGAAGGTTCGTCGGTCAATAAGGGAGATCCGTTGCTTTCTACAAGCGACATGATCACAATGCGATCTCCGATAAGCGGAACAGTCACATCTGTTAATTTTAAGGAAAATGAGCTGGTTTCCACCAATGCTAATGTGCTTTCTGTGATTGATATGAAAAAACTTTACGTGCAGATATCTCTTGATCAGGAATCAGTATTAAGAATAAAAAAGAATCAGACAGCTGAGGTTTCTTTTGAAATGCTGCGCGATAAAAAAGTTAACGGAAGAGTGTCTGCGGTGTTTCCTTCTGACGGGGAATTTCTTGTGAATATAGCTCTTGATTCTGTTCCTGAAGAAATCCTTCCGGAGATGACCTGCGATGTTGCTGTAAAAATTGCCGTGAGAGATAATGCCATGATGATACCGTCATCTGCCGTGACCAATGAAGGAGTTGTTGTTCTTCGCGGCGGGAAAAAAATTCCATTAAAACCGAAAACGCAAATGATAGACGCGGAATGGGTTGAAGTAACCGACGGCAGTATTCTTCCGAATGATAAAGTTTTAAACGTATCCAAGTCTGTTAAGAAGAGGAAATAAGAAAGTATGTGGTTTCTTGCTCTAAAACATATTTTCACGCGGAGGAGTCAGACTCTTTTGACTTTTACGGCAATTGTAATGGGTTCCGGGGGGTTCATTGTTTTTTCGGCAATGCAGCTCGGATTCAAAGAATACATGATTTCCAATCTTATAGAAAGAGACGGACATATCAGAATTTCTCCCAGAAACGAAACGATTTCTGAAGAAAACGTCAAAGGACTGTTTTATGAAGGATCAAATGTGAAATGGCTTAATACTCCGACGGGACGCAGGTCAAATGCTAATCTGACAAGCGCTGTGAAATGGTTTGCGAAACTTGATTCGATGGCTGAAGTTAAGAATTATGCTCCCATTGCTTCTGAGACATTCATTGTTACAAAAGGCAATTTTTCGAAATCTGTTTCATTAACAGGAATATATCCGGAAAAGCACAGGAATGCAACGAATCTTTTTGAATATGTTGTGGAAGGGGATCTTAATGAGGTGACAAACGGTCTTTCTCTTGTATTTGCCGGCAAACGCTTCCTTGAAGACTTCGGACTCAAGAAGGATGATACTGTTATAGTTGCGTCTCCTGACGGTTCGATATTTCCGATGAGAATAATCGGCACATTCGACACTGGAGATTTCCGAACAGACGGGCAGACGCTATATACATCAATTTCAACAGTTCAGAAAATGATCGGCAAGCCGGGTTATATCAATAAAATTATAGTGAAGATTGAAGATGTTTCCAAAGCTGCTGAAACTGCAACAAGGTGGCAGAGCGGCTCTGTCGATGATGTGGAAAGCTGGGATCAGGCGAATGAAAATTTCCTGTCAATGACAAAGACTCAGGATACGGTTCGCGACGTTACTACGATAACCTTTATAGTAGTAGTTGCATTCGGTATTTATAATATTCTTAATATGGTTGTAAATCATAAGCAGAAGGAAATTGCAATACTGCGTTCAATCGGTTATACTGAAAATGACACGGTATTTCTTTTTCTGATTCAGGGTGCTCTTATCGGTATCGCTGGAGTAGCTGCAGGTGAAGCAATTGCATTTTTCTTCTGTAAATATCTTGAAACTCTCAAAATTCCGATGGGAAGAGGTCACATGAGAATTTCCTGGGATATTATGATTTATGTTAAGAGCTTTGTTCTGGTATTCGGTTCGGCTCTTGTGGCGAGTTATTTTCCTGCGCGTTCAGCCGGAAAACTTTCGCCGATTGAAATTATTAAGGGCACAAGTTGATGAAAATAATTGAATGTAAAGATATGGTGAAAAGCTTCGGGCATCCGCCGGTGACGATACTCAAGAGCTTAAACTTTACTGTAGATGAAGGCGAATTTCTTTCTGTGACAGGACGTTCCGGTTCTGGGAAATCGACTCTGCTTTATACAGTAAGCGGTCTTGATCCTCTCACGTCAGGCAGTGTTTTTGTTCTTGGTGAAGAGGTGCACCGTATGCCGAGCAGAGAAACACATGAATTTAGAAATCAAAAGATAGGATTTGTTTTTCAGTTTCATTATCTTTTGCCGGAGCTTACCGCATTTGAAAATATCCTGATGCCCGCACGTAAAATAAAAATGGAAAAGCAAAAGGCTTCATATGCTGTTGAACTGATGCATGAATTTGAAATTGAAAAATGCAAGGATAAGATTCCTGCACAGATGTCGGGCGGAGAGCTCCAGCGTACTTCGATAGCCCGTTCGCTTATTATGGAACCGCGTATTCTTTTTGCTGATGAACCGACCGGAAATCTTGATTCTGAAAACGGTGAAAGAGTTATGCATATTTTTGAAAAGATTAACAAAAACCTTTCAACCACGATAATTATGGTAACTCATGAACCTGATTTTGCCAAGCGTGCCCGGCGAACAATACATCTCACGGATGGCGTCATAGAATCTGATGTATTCAATTCTGTGCCAAAACGCAAAAAATGATATTATTCTAACAATTTCATTCTCCTCTACCCTGCTTCCGCTTATGAATGCGGCGGATGCAGGGAATCTTTTTAAAAAAAATATGATAAATATATAAGAACTTCCGTATTAATTACGGAGGACTATATGAGGCTTAGAAGCAGTATTAATATTGAATTAGTGTCTTACTTTCTGCTCGTTCGGGCTAGTAAAGCCTATAAAACTTCTGTGTCGAAATTGATTACAATGATTCTAAAAGATGCTGTTTTAAAATACGATATAAAGAAGAAGATTGTTCTCTGCCGTACCGTTAAGTATCAACCTAAAGGTTTAGTGTATAAGATAGTTCATTTTTATCTGGAAAGTGAAGAGTATGAGAGCTGTATTGATTTCAGGAAATTTGGTAAGGTTTCGGTTTCAAGTGTATTGAACGCTTGGATAAAGAAATATTTCGGGAATGACTTTAAAGAAAAAAGCAATGAGGATTTTAATACATTTTGTTTGAAATTGGATAACTATGCTCTTCAGTATAAAATTGATATTAATAGAAATGATAGAAATAACGGACTTGTGATTACTATCAAGAGGATCTGGCTGGAATTAGGAAAAATACAACAATAACAACCAAATAATTTGAACTTTAATCTCACATAAATTATTTACAAAATAACGTATTGAATGTATTATTCCACTTTCAGGCGGTGTTATGCTTTATCCATTAGATTTATTCGGAACATGTATTTTTGCTGTTACCGGAGCTTTTTTAGGTGTTCAGAAAAAACTCGATATTTTTGGCGTTCTTGTTGTCGGGTTTGTTACTGCTGTCGGCGGGGGAACAATCAGGGATGTGCTTCTAGGTCATTCTCCGGTTTTCTGGCTAAAAGATTTCAACTATTTCATAGCTGTAATATGCGGAGTTCTTGCGGCTCTGATTATGGGGAGAAGAGTGTTGAGAATTAAACTATTTTTATCTCTTTCGGATGCTGTAGGGCTGGGAGTCTTTACAATAATCGGGATAAAGAAAGCGCTTGATGCGGATCTTCTTCCTGTTTTTTGTGTAATGATGGGAGTAACTACTTCTGTTGCAGGAGGCATGATCCGGGACATTCTTTGTACTGAAAGCCCCATGGTTTTAAGCCGTGAGATATACGCAACAGCATGTATTGCTGGTGGTTTTGCTTATTTTATAATGAGATTCTTTTCTCTTGCTGATAACGCCGCTGTAATTTCTTCGATACTGCTAATAATAATAATTAGAATAATTTCGATAAAAATGAAACTATCGCTCCCGAAGAGAAAAAATGCCTAAAGTCAGAATTATCCATTTATCATCATCTATGAAGTCTGTTGACATTATGGCAAAATGGGCGCATGAGAAATGGTTTGCCCCCCATAATATTTCATACAATGCGGTCTTGAAAGATTACCGCAAAAGATGTAATGTAAATTCTCTTCCATCTGCGTTTGTAGCAAAAGATGAAATCAGAACTTGCGGTATGGTCTCTCTTAAACAATTCGACCTTCTTTCGCGTAAGGATTTATCTCCATGGCTTTCTTCTTTATATGTTCTTCCGGAATACAGAAATAAAGGAGTTGGATCAGCGCTCGTGAGAGTCTGCGAAAAAGAGGCTGGAAGGCTTGGGTTTAGTGAAATGTTTTTATTTGTTGATTATCGGGATTCCGCTCATCTCGAAAAATACTATTCATCATTGGGATGGATAGGGTATTCGGATGAAGTTGACAGTTTTGGTCATTCAGTAAAAGTTATGCGTAAAAAGCTCTAAAATATGCTTGAATCATTCTCTTTAGGCTTTAAAATGCGCTAATCAAGGGTGGAATAAATGGAAAAAGATGTAGCGGATAGGTCCGTTAATAAATGGCAGAAACCGTCGCGTAAAAAGCGTATATTTAAAATCTTGATCATTGCCCCGTTTTCAATTGCGGCTTTTATATTTGTTGTATTGACTATAGCCGTGCTCTTTTTGTCTGATAAACGGGTTGAGCGTTTAGCCGAAAAATATTACCCGGAATATATGAATGGGCGGCTTGAACTCGATGTCAAACATTTCAATCTTATTTCCGGCTTTGATATAAAGGATATTGTTATTTATAATCCGGAACCTTTCAAAGGAGAAATGATCCGTATTGACAGGTTAGTTTTTGATTATTCGCTCTTTCAGATTCTTACAGGAAATATCCGCTTTAACGAAATAGGAATATACTCCCCTAAAATAAATCTCATCCAGGAAAAAGGTGTTTGGAATTTCGAAAAACTTGCTAAAGCGTCAGAAAAAAAAGAAGAACCGGTTGAAGAAAAATCAGGAGAGCCTTCTAAAGAAATTAATCTTCCGATAAGTATTGAATTTTTTCTTAGATTTATTCTCAAAGATTTATCCATTGATGTTGATGCTGATGAATTTAAAACATCACTTAGTGATTTCAGTTTTACGACGGATATTTATGTTCCCCCGGTAAAAAAAATTCCGCTTGGAATTTCTGCTGTTAAACTTGTTGAAACCTTATCCGTAAATATTAATCCTGCAGAAAAACTGAATCTGAGTTTCTCGTCAAAAGAGGCAGAGGTAAAACCGCCTCTGATTTTATTTCTTGAACTTAATCTAGTTAACAAAGACGGGGAGAAAGCTTTTGAATCTCGTTTTAAAGCAGGAACTTATAATTCTCCTGTGCGCTTTCAGCGTTCTCATCTCGGACCTTTGGATTTTCTGATAAGCTATGATGTATTCCTTGATCCGATAAATGATTTTCTGCGACTCAATTCCTTTGATGTCAAGTTCAAAGATGATAAGTGGATTTCTCTAGGCGGAACAGTTTCGAGCATGTCAAAGAATCAGAATATCGATATCCGTATGAAAGAAAGCAGAATTGATCTATCAAAACTTTACCCCTACTACGTAACTTTAACAAAGGACAGTTCAATTAAATTCGGCGGCAGACTCTCATTGTTTCCGCTTTATGTTGCCGGTAATGCTTCAAATGTAAGATTAAACGGTAATTTTAGATTCAACGATTTTCTTTTTCGTCAAACTGCACTGGAGCTTAAAGCGGATTCTCTGGACATTGCCTATGATGTCCGCAAAAAGGGAAGTGAGGCTGATATTTCATTAGAAGTAAATCTTTTTCCGTTTTTTTTCCGTCTTGATAAAAGTTGGTCATCCAGAAATTCTTTTCAGCTTGCGGCGGACATCAGCACCTATTCTGATTTTTCCCGTTTCATAATTAACAATTTTTCTGCGAAATATTCATCTTCACCCAAATCTGCAAATGCTCTATTCCTTTCAGCTAAAGGAAAAGCCTCTATTGCTTCCGGGACAGAAGCTGATATTGAAATTCAACCGCTTGAACTTAATGTACCTGAGCTTGCAGCTCTTCTTCCTATGTCGATTTCTGAATCTTTAAATTCTGTTCCGCTGAAAAAAAGTGTGAAAGCAGATCTCACCATATCATTTTCTCAGAAAGATAAAATATCAGCTGCACTTAAGTCTCTTTTTGTAATTCCTGATTATGAAGTAAAAGATCTTGCCCTTGATGTATCACTGACTCAAGACGCCAGAAAGAATCGTATTGACCTTCACCGGTTTTCGATTGGAAGCCGTGAGTTCGGTGTACTTCTTAAAGCAGACGGGATGTTGGAGCAGAAAAATTCACCTTTATCTGATTCGGATATTAAGATTTCACTTACTGCTGAAAGCGGAAAGAAAAAAGTTAAAAAGGACAATATGTCTCTATGGGGTTCCCTTTATCTTAATGCGAGGATGAAAGGAGGGCTTGAAAATGGAAAGGCTTCCGGTGAGATCAAAATAAAGAATTTCAATTTTGAGGATTCTTTAAGTCAGCTTTCCGTAAATTCTCTAAACCTTGATTTTCCTTTCGATTATGATCTCAAATCCAAATATGACGGTACTTCAAGAATTGCTGTTGATAAGAGCAGGCTCCTTGATAACACCGGCTTTAAAGAAAAAGATAATTTCAAAATCGGCTCCTTAAAAATAAAGCATCCTTCCCGCCCCGAACAGTTTGAATTGATTAAGGATTTATCTGCCTCCATGCGTTTTAAAGAAAATGTGTTCAGCATTACTTCTTTGAAGGCTTTTCTTATGAATGGCATAATTTCATCTGATGAAATTATGTTTTATCTTGCTGACATGCAGACAAAAAATATGGAATATCGTGTTTCGCTGAATGCAAACAATATTGATATTTCACAGCTGGATAGAATCTCTTCATCTCGAAATACAAAAGCAGAAATTTCTCTTAATGCTGATATTTCAGGACGTGGTGTTGATTTCTCGGGAGATCTTCCTGAGATAAACGGTTTTATGAACATTTATAAGATTCAGGATAAATTTGCAAACAGACTGATGAAAGGTCTCTCTGAAGAGAAGGGTGAATCAAAACTTGGAGTTACGCAGAAAGTTGTTGATCATCTTAATCTTCCTTCAGGTTTCTATTTTAATATCGACAGCGGCAATGTTTATGCAACCGTTACATTAAAGCGAAAAGCTCTAGGTTATTTCACTTTTCATATTGAAGACGACAAAATTCAATATGACAGAATTCCGATAAAAGAATATCTCGGAAAAATCAGAAAGGATGAGGTTAATTAAATGAAATATTTATTTATAACGATTAT
The DNA here is from genome assembly GCA_029554345.1 of Spirochaetota bacterium. GTDB lineage: Bacteria > Spirochaetota > UBA4802 > UBA4802 > JAFGJZ01 > JAKJGA01. Next base: position 119,269 of record JAKPJF010000113.1, read on the forward strand.
GTTTGCATGTTCGTGCGTGATTATTCCTCCGAAGATTGAGCTTACCGGAGAAAAAACAATGATAGAGCGTCAGATAGCCGGAGATTATCGTGAACTTGAAGATGATGCTTGGGTAGTTTCGAGTGCGCGTACGAATGTTCAGAAGGAAAAAAGCGGAACCGCTGTTTCTTTTTCTGATGAAGAGATTTTGTCGGCGCAGAATATCCGGAGCATGAATGAAGAAAGAATAAGAAGATACAAGGATGAATCGGCAATAGGTGAAGGCCGTGATGGGAATCTGAAGTATAGAACAATAAGTGTTTACGAGAAAGATTCACGGAAGAAGACGGAACTTCTTTCAATTATTGAAACAGAGAATAATGCCAGAAAAAAAATAATTCTGTATTATGCAGCTAAATCAAAAAAAAGTGAAAATGAAGAGCGCATTAGTTTTGCGGCTGAACAGAGAGATAAAGCTAGAAAAGGTGATGTGATTGAAACTGCTGACGGGAAATGGGTAACAAAAAAATGAAAAATGTTTTTTATTTTCTGATTGCTTTCGTAATTGCCGTGCAGAGTCTCTATTCGGCTGAAAAAAAAGAAGTAGCTCTCAAATATAATCTGATGCTTAAGGATGCCTTTGACGAAAAAGGTTCCGGACGTGTTATTCCTCTTGCTTTTGAAAAATCAGTTGAGACAGACGGAAGCCTTTCTGCGGATGGAAATTTTCTTGTTTATTCGTCCGATAAAGAGAACGGAAATTATGATATTTATCTCCGTTCGATGACTGGTATTTCTACCGTCCGGTTGACCACACATGCTTCAAAAGATTTTTCATGCAGTCTTTCTCCTGATTCGCGATCTATAGTTTTTGTGTCTGATCGTGAAGATCCGGCTGGCGATATATTTTATGCTTCGCTGGATCTTAATTCAGTCATGAATTCCTCTTCGACAGGGATTCTTGATAGAAATATAATTAATCTGACATCAATGGCAGATCAAAACAAAATTCTCCGAATGATTAAGGATTCAGATCCGGTATGGTCTCCTGACTCAAAAACAATCGCTTTTTCCTCAGCCCGTGACGGTGAAGAAAATATTTATTTAATGAATCCCCGTGACGGTTCTATTAAGAAAATGACTGATAAGGGAGGAATTTATCCTTCTTTTTCATCCGATGGCAAAAAATTAACATTTGTTTCTTACCGCGAAAATCGTATGGGTGATATATATATACTTGATTTAACAACAGGGAAAGAAGTCCCGCTTGTAAAAGGAAATGATATCAAGCTGTATCCTGTATTTGCTTCAAACAACAAGGATATTATTTATACCTCAATATCTTCTGATACAAACGGCGATAAACAAATTAATTTAAAAGATAAATCAGATATATATTATAGAGATGTTTTATTAGATAAATCTTTTCGAATGACTTATTCTAAGGGATCTTCTTTTAAAGCTAGATTTTTCCCTTCATATACTCTTAAATATTTCAGCAGCGAAGAAAAAGTGTTTAACGGAGTTATTGTTTATTCGGAACAGAATGGATCAAATATTAATATCAATATGCTTCCGGAATTCGGTGAAATACCAAGAAGGAGAAATGCAAAGGATCAGTATGATCTTGCCTTGACATATTCAGACGATACTGACGGTGAATTTTACTTTGATTATCTGATGAGAGTATACTTTTTTCATTTTAATTCTACTGGCGAAAAGAATAAACCTTTTATAATTAGATCTCTCGCTGCTGCAATGCGTTATGCCGCTGAAGAAAAACTACCTCATTCGTCTGATGCGGAAGTCATTATGAAAAAAATATCACAGAATGACAAGTATGCAGAACTTCTTCTTATTTTGCTTTCAGGAAAACCTGACACTGCAGTTCAAAGAGTTTCAGAGGCAGGAGAAAGTTCTTCGATGCTTTTGGAAGATATAGCTGATTATTATTCTTCGATGGATCCTCGTAAGGCTATGTATTATTATAAAAAAATAATCAGCGATGAGCCTAAGTATCAGACAATATCTGCTGTTTATTATAAGTATTCTCTCAGTTTACGTAAAGCTGAACCAGTTATCACCGATATTCCTTCTGAACTAGAGTACGTATTTATTGAGGGGTCTTCCTCGCTACAGGAAAAAGCATCTGAACTTTTAACTTCTTTTTATACTGCGGATTATGAGAAAAGTGCAGCTAATCTGACACGATTAATTGAATCTTATAAAAATGCGATTGAGTCAAAAAAATATGACGGCAGAAAATTGAATGGGGCAAAAATTCTTTTGTCGTCTTTATATTATGCGCGGGGTTTTGTTTATTATAGTCAAAAAAAAGAAAAAGAATCAGCCGATGATCTGAAAATGGCTATGGAAGGTATTCGAAAGACTTTTTCCTTATATTATAAGTGCAATATTCTACTTTCTCGTATAAATTCCGCTAATCCTGAAAATGAAGAAAAATATATTCATTCCGCATTGTCTAATTATCTGCCTCGTTGGAAAATTCAGGATGTTAACGATACTGCGGAGAAGCTTCTTTCTTATTATGAGAAGATAGGTTTTGATTATGAGAATCATGGAAAATATAATTCTGCAGCGGATATTTATTTTAAATCAATTTCATTAATTTCTTATTTGTATCAGCGCGGAAAATTTAATGATCTTTACGACAAATATGCTCCAAGAGCGCATGTTCTTTATATTGATGCAAAAAGTGCGGATAAGACATCATCAAAATCAGCTTTGAGTGATCTTGAAAAAGATTATCTGAAGAATCTTAACATTGCAAGAATGGACTTTGATAAAGCATACATATATGCGCTTGCTTACGTATACAGCAAAAAAGCGCTTGGGGATTCATCCGACAGTGTTAAATCCAATCCGGAGATATTTGCAGAAAATTTTAAAAAGGCTATTGAGCAGACGGATTGGGCTCTTTTTATGGATGATACGTTTTCAGATGCGTATCTTTTGAAGGGATGGATTTTTCAATACATAGATCTTCTTCGGGCAGATGAATCTGATGGAAATTTTAATGCAGTAAAAACAGCGGATAAATATTTCGATAAATATCTTTTTGAAAAAGCAAGAGCTCTCTATCTAAAAGCTATCAGTGTTAACAACGAAAAGATTAATCCCGATAAAGAAGGCAATCTTTATCTTAATTTGGGCAATGTGAATTTTCTGTTGATGAACTACTCGGAAGCACTTTCTTCATATAAATCTGCTCAGATTTATAAAAAAAATTACGGTTCGAAGATTGAAGAAGCGGTATTTCTGTTTCATTTGAGTTATTGCTACTGGCAGAATGGGGATTTCGTCAAAGCTAAAGACGAAATGAACAAAGTATATTCTATTTATAGAAGTCTTATTACATCAAGAAATAGAAAAGATTATGCTTTTCAGTTATACCATATCTATAAGTATTTTGCCTTGTTTGAGCGGATGGATGGAAATTATTCAGAAGCAGAAAAATGGTATTTGCGAATGGCAGATCACTCTCGTAAATACGGAATAAAAAGTGATGAGGTCCGGTTGTATCAGGAAATAGCATACTGCCGTGAGTCACTAGGAGATTATGACGGTGCGATTTCATACCTGAAAAAAACCGAAGACATTATTTCGGACGATGAAGATTCTGAGAAAAAATATTATCTGAAACTTAAGGCATTTTATATATTCGGGCCGTTTCCTGTTTGGAATCTCGGCGGGGATACTGCAGTAATTGGTTCAGCGAGAATATCAGGTGAATTAAATAAAAAACAAAAAAGCCTTCTCAATTTATCTATGATTGAAAATATTAATTATAAATCAGGTGATTTGGAAAAAGCTGCTGAATATTTAAAGAAGAAAATAGAAGTAGCCGAGAAAGAGAAATCAGTTTTTTATAACAATGTTGTATTTTCATCATATAACAATCTGGGTGAAATATATTTTAAACTTAAAAAATATTCTGATTCTGAAAAGTATTTCAGCCTCGCATGGAGTGAAGGCGAGAAAAAAGAAAATTCTGAAGTGGTTTTTTCTGCCGTCAAAAATCTGACTGAACTATATTGTTTTCTCGCTGAAAAGAACATGAAAAAGCCGGAGGAAATAGACTCGCTTTTAGTAAAAATATTAGAATACCGATCACTCTATGAATCGAATCGTTTTGCTTCAGAATATGAAACTCTTGAAAAAAATGCCGAACGTGACAACCGAAAGATAAGCAAGCAGGAAGTTGAAGTTCTTAAAACTAAAATTGCACAGGAAGCCAAAACTGTTTATTTGGAAATCGATATTTCCTCTGCTTTGTTGAACATGGCAAAACAAGAGATGCTTTTATCACGCGGAGAAGCTGTTGATAGAAGCATTTATCAGAAAGCTTCAGCTCTTATGGAAACCCGTCTATTGGATCAGAATGTATCAAAATCATTACGGGCTCGATTGCTTATAAATCTTTCTATTTGTTATGACCGGATAGATCTTCCGGTAAAGGCATATTCTACTCTTGGAAGTGCTCAGGCAGTTATCGAATCAGAACTCCTTTATAAACTTATTCCTTCTTTTCATTTATCTCTATCTTCGTTTTTGAAGCGAAGACATGATTCTGTTCATCTTCCTGCGTCTTCTTATCTTGATGCATCAAAATCCGGGATAATGCTTATCGAAAAATTTCCACAGCTTTTTGCTTCATATTCGGAAAAAGTGGAAGATCTATACCGGAATTATGCCTGCGATCTTGCTGATGCAGGTTTGATTAATGATTCATTTGGCGTTCTTGAAAGACTTGCTTCTTTCAAAAAAACTGCTAGAGTTTTCAATTATTCTCCTGAATTTTCTGATGATAAATATAATTCAAAACTTAATTATATCAAAAACTGTTATGTCGATTATAATAAATGTGTTTCTCGTATAGGTCTTGATCCGGTAGTGAACAAGGAGCTTCTAAAAAAAGCTTCAGAAATATCCGAAAAAGCAGGTAGAACAGCGCAGTCTGACCCGGATATATCTCAATATTTTGCTGTTGAAAAGTATTCTGCTAAAAAAATAAAAAAACCTTTTTACATTTATATGAAAGATAATGGAAAAATGCGGTCTTGGCGGATAGAGGATGGAAAAATATCAACAGCTGTTTCGGATGAGTCTAATTTTACAATAGATATTTCAGATTCATATGTTATGATAAATGACGAATCGCTTTCTTTGAATTTACCTGAAGCTGTTTATGTTTCTTCATTTTCTGATATACTCCGATTGCCGGATTATAATGATTATAATTCGATTAATCCATCAAGAAAGAAATCTCTTTTGTTGGAAGACGGCAATTTACTGAAAATCAGCCGTAATCTTTTTTCAGAAAAATATTTTCCTGTTAAAATAAAAGTTAAATCAGATTCTTTAACATCCGATGAGATTTTGCTTCTTGCTGATTCTATGATATATGCCGGAGTATCAGAATCTGTTGTTTCTTCAAATAGATTATCATATCTTATTGGAAAAAATAGGGAAAAGATATCCACAGGCAGTATTTTCTCAAGTGAATTATTTGAAAAAACAATTGATTCAGGTGACTTGCGTAGCGCAAAAAAGATAGCTAATTCATTTATAAAAAGTTTTGAAGCGAAAGATTATTATATAAAGTATTTAAATTCTAGAATTATGGAATATGATGGATACTATAAGAAGGCGCTTGATGAATTTCCTTTTAATGAAATTTCAGAATACGGAAGAGACGGACGTATCGTATCTTTTGGATTATTCCTTCTTCTTAAAAACGGTGATATTAAAAGGGCATCTGATTACTTGAAGCTCAATGCTGAACTTCTTCAGCAAAAGGGTGATTATGCAGTATATAGCGGAATAATTTCCGATTCTTTAAATATTCCTTCTGCAAAGGATTATTTTGTAAATGAAGCTAAGCTTTATTCTCTTTTGAATTCATTTTTGATAATGAACAACCGTAAAACCCTTCCTATTAAATCAATTACTGCTCTTGGCTATAAGGACCAAGCAATTAATACAGCTTCAGTTGATGGACAAAAAGAGCGTATCGATAAATACGGTGAAGCTGTATGGTATTTTGTAAAATTGAAGAATGAACTGGGATCGGGGACCAAATCTGATTTGTCTGCATTGCTCGGAAAAATTAAAACTGCAAAATTTATATCTGATGAGAGTATAGATGTCAATGTCTGCTGTTTCACTGCCGGTAATGCTGCAGAATTGATCGGAGAATACGGTATTGCTGCGGATATTTACTCTAAAATTCGTTTGCCATTTATTGCGGAAAAAGAAAGAGCTCTTGTGAAAAGAGCTGCTCTTCTGACATATCTCGGAAAATATAATGAATCTGAAAGCATAATAAAGTCATTTCCGGAGATGAAGCCTGAAATTAAAATTATTTCTGCTGAAAATGCGGTTTTTGCAGGATTGAATAATTCTGATGCCGTAATTGAAGAAGCAAGGATTTCTGCCGATACGGATTCGGCCCGATATAATATTCAGCTCTTGAAAGCGCATTCTATCCGTAAAAAAATATTGAGTAGAGACAAGAATGTTTCTTTAAAAGACTATGAGAATGAATTTCTTTCTGCTCTTTCAATCGCGCAAAACAATCTTCCGATGATTCGCAGAGTCCGTCAGGATCTTTTTGTCAAAGGAATAGATTTTATCATAATGCTTAATTTCAGCGAGAAAAAATATGCTGAAGCCTTAAAATATGCAGAAATTAAGCAGCAATTAATGCTTTCTGCATTTGTGTCGCCTTCAGCAAGAAACGTTCCGTCTGCCGTAAGTGATAAATTTAGGAAGCTTTCACGAACAGATTATTCTATGTGTTTTGATATGCTGCGCAGTAATTATTCTCTTTATTACAGTTGTATTCTTCCTGCGCTTCCGCTCCAGTTGTTTCAAGAAAGAATTCCTGATAATTCTTCTATTCTATATCTTTCTGAATCAGAGGGGGATATTCTTGCATGGGTGATTGCTAAGAGAGATATTTCCGGATACAGGATTGAAAACGGTTACTCGTTGGCAAAGGAGATAGAAACTTCCCCTAAGCTCTCCGGTGATGATAAAATGAAAAAATTATCAGATTTATACAGGGTTCTTTTGAATAATGCTGATTCCGAAAAGCTGTATATAATTGCCGACAATAAATCCCAAGAAATTCCATTTTCTGTTATATTTGCCGAAAACTTTGAATCATATCTTACATCGATTTCTTCGGCATTGGTTTTTTCTGGAAAAGATTCACCTGTCCGGACCATTCATCTGATCTCGGGTGATGAAGCGGATTTTGCGGCGATTAGACAAAGCACGGTCAAGATTGATCAAAATTCACCTACAAAGTTTCTTCGCGGAAACATCAGTTTTGCTGCTGGAGATATTATATCAAATAGTAAATCTCTTTCTGACGTTTTGGCTGATTCCGAAAATTTTGTTTATGTTGATTCCGCCGGTGAAATTTCAAGTAATATGCTTGCGGAATATTCATATTCGTGCGGTAATGATAATGTGATAATAATTTCATCTGATGGAGACAGTGTATCGGAATACGTTGCAGTGTCGTCTTTATTTCAGAAGTCATTTTTTGAAGGAATTTCCGAAGGGTATAAGCAGCTCGTAAAAGAGCTTTCCGGCAGTGCAAGATTTTCGGATGCAAGAAAAAGAAGCGGTTACCGTTATTTTAAAAAAGGATTTCCGGGTTCAAAATGAAAGGTTTTTTGACGAAAAAAGCTATCATTGTCGATGACGACAAAATGATTGCAGAGCTTGGAAAGAAAGCTCTGGTCAAAATGGGTTATGATGCAGTCTCTTTTAACGGAGCTGAGGAAATGCTCTCTTCTGTTAAGCTGAATGATTATGATTTTATTGTCAGTGATCTCAAAATGCCGGGTCTTAGCGGTATTGATCTTCTTCGCGAAATAAGAATGATTGATGAAGATATGCCTGTAATAATTATGACTGGTATATCCGATCTTGAAAGCGCCATTTCTGCTATAAAGGAAGGCGTATTTGACTATGTCCAGAAACCTTTTACTGTTGATCAGATTATTTTTTCGGCCAAAAGAGCTGCCGAAAGAAGAAAGATGATCAACCAGAATAAGTATTATACAACACTTCTTGAAGAAAAAAATACTGAACTTCAGAGACTTTATGAAGGAATAAAGAAAAGAAATTTTCAGTTAGAAAACGATATGCAGCTTGCGAGCATTCTTCAGGATTGTTTATATCCGATGAGTGATCCCAATATTCCAGGTTGGGAAGTTTCATCAAAAATTAAATCCTATGAAAAGATCAGCGGCGATTTCTATCATTTTGATTTACTTGATGATGGTTTTTCTCTGGTTTTTGCCGATGTTTCAGGGCATGGCGTAGCAGCTTCATTATATTCTGCGATTGTAAAGGCGGCATTGCTTTCTGTTGACAGGTCTCATTCTGATATCGAAAGAATCGTGTCTGATATTAATAAATTTATTCTTAATACACACAAGAAAATGAGCTACAGCTATGTGGCTCTTGTTTATCTGCGCTATTATTCCGAATCGGGTCTGGTAAAATATGTTAATTGCGGAATGCCGTCACCTTTAATAATAATGCCTGACGGCGAAACTGTTAAACTTGAAACTAATTCGCCTTTGGTCGGCATATTTGACAATTCGGTATATCATGAACAGGAATTTACTATAGACAAGGATTCAATGCTTTTTTTCTTTACAGACGGCATTTACGAATATAAGGAAAGAGACACACTTAGCGGTTATAATGAATTTGTTGATAAAATAATTGTATCAAAAAGCAAATCATTGAATCAAATAATTGACTCTGTCTTTAATGAGGTGATATCCCGTGATGATTTTGATCAGCGTGATGATATTACTGTTCTCGGAATGAAATTAAAAGGGGGAAAATAGTATGAAGAAAATTTGTTTCGGATTGATGGCTTTTGCCTTTACGTTCGCGGCGCATAATCTTTTTGCCGTTAAATTTCAGATGAAGCTGGGAGATGTTAAAATCGAAAGAGCGAAGAAGCCGATGCCTTTAAACAGTGAATCGGATCTTAAGGACAAAGATATAGTGACAACGGGAGAAAAGTCTCTGTTGGTAATTGAGTTTGATAATGGGGATGTTATTAAAATCAAAGAAAAGACTAAAGCAATTATATCTTTAGCGTCACCTCAAACGAGTGCAATTACAGTTTTAAAGGGTTCTATTGAAGCAAAATACAAAAAGATCATGAGGGAAAATCCTTCAAAAGTTTATTCTCCGACAACTGTTGCGGCTGTTAGAGGAACTGAATTTGAAGTTACTGTTGCAGAAAGCGGTGAAACCAGGGTGAAAATGACTGAAGGAAAACTTAATGTTTCAAACCCTTCCGGCGACATTGATATTTCAGGCAAGGAATCTTCTGAAATCGCACCGGGATCTAAACCGGATTCAGCTTCTGCTGATGCTTCTTCAGAAGAGTGGATGAATTCTAAATCGCAGGAATTCAATGAAAATCCTTCAAAATATACAGACGGATATAAAGCCCAGTTGAAGCAAATGAATGAAAGATCTGCTCAGAATAAGATAGAGCTCAAGGAAACAGAAGGAAAACTTAAAACAATAAAAACGGAAGAAGAATTAGCCTCTTATGAGTCTTCGCTCGATAAAGCAAAAAATGCTACCGAGGATGACATGAACATAAATGCTGCCAGCGGACTTCTCGTTGAAGAAGTTTCAGAGAATATTAAATCTCTCAACATTAAAGCGTATAAAGATTTTACTCTGCTTAAGAAAGAGATAAATAAGGTGAAAGAACAGCAGGAAAGAAATTTGGAAGAAATACGTAAAGTGCTTGAGGCATACAAAAAGGCTAAAGAAGAGATATTAAGCAGTCACAAAAAAAGTGTAGAAGATATTATTAAAGGCACTAAGTAAAAACCGGCAGATACAAATAGAATCGAAGGATTCTATTTGTATCTGATTTTCATTACAAGCACCATAGAAGCAAGTATCAGTACTATTACATTCGCGATTGTAACCGGCATATTGGAAGTCATTACCCCGAAAATTAACCATAACGCAACACCCGCCGTAAAAACCGAATACATTAAAAGAGAAATCCCGCTAGTATCCTTTGTTCTAAGAGTTTTAATAACCTGAGGAACGAATGAAACTGTTGAGAAAAAAGCTGCAGCATAACCTAGAACCGTTGATGTGTCCATAATTAAAACCTCATACAGACAAGGTATGAGGGATACTCATTGTGTCAAGCAAACGTTTTCCCCAAAAATGATTAGGCTTTAAAAACGTATTCCGGCAAATAATTCGACCATGCCGCCCATACAGCTGACGTCCGTGGAAGTTTCATCTTTCTTTGAAGTTTTTGATGTGGAGTTTAAAAAACCGAAAGCTGTTAACCCCGCATAAAAATATTCGCTGCTGTAACCCGCTGATAATTTCAGGTTAACATTAATAGAAAGTGAGTGTGATTCGATTTCCCTTATGTGCAGATTTTCTTTGGAATTCATATAACCTAATGAGGCCATTAGCGCAGCTGAAGCATATAAATTAGATTGGGTTGTTTTAAGATAAGCATAACCGCCTCCGGCAGAAATGCTTCTGTATTTTCCACCTCGATAATCAGCAAAATCTCCGTAATCAGCTTGCGCTGATTCGGGAATAAGAGATGAATCTCCGGAAATATTGAATTCGTTTACTGAAAGAGATATAAGTGGCGAACCTGAAGATTTGTAATTGTTTTCCATTTGTTTGAAGCATTCGGCAAGTGAGAAATCGTCAGAAAAAGAATAATACAAATTTGCTCCTAAATTTCTTACCTTAATATCTGCCCGTTTAGTTTCAGCATCTCCTTCCAAATAGCCGAAATCAGTCGGATTTGACAGATAGTAGCCTTCATACTTTTGATAAAATATATCCGCTCCGAATTTTTTTTGATAGATGTATAGCTGATAATCGAGAGCCTTTGTTTTTCCGAAATCTTTCTCGTCTTTCAGGCTTCCGGCAGTTCTTGAATAAGTGAGTCCAAGCCATTTGTAAGATAAGCTGACTCCTGCGCTCATTGTGGAATTTGCGTCATAGCTGACTTCTTTTCCGACTTGATCTCCGTCCATCTTGGCTGTCATTTCTATGTTCTGAATCGGAGAATTTGTAAAAACCCTGATATTGAAATTTTTAACTTTTTCTTCGTTATTTTCTTCTGAATACAGCGGAAGAAAAATTGAGAATGCCATTGTGATCGTAATAATTTTTTTCATATGCCTCTTATTATTTATTTATATCTTTTATCGGAAGATGAAGAATACTGAGAGGGTCAAATTGAATCTGTTTGATTATTGCTGAGACATGAAGATGCGGTCCGGTTGATATTCCGGTTGACCCGACTTCTCCAATCTGTGTTCCTGCTTCGATTATTCGGCCTTCTTCAACAAGGAGCTTGTCCATGTGCATATAATATGTAAAGAAAAGATTACCATGATCGATTATGACCATGTTTCCTTCGTAGTGCATTTTTCCTGATAGTACAACTTTGCCTCTTGCAATAGCGAAAACGGGTGTTCCCTGCGGTCCACGGAGATCAACACCTCTGTGAATACTTTCCTTGCTGTTTTCATAGACTCGTTTTCTCTTAACGATTTTATACCGTTGATATCTGCGCTTTTCCCAGAAATCTGAAGTGAGATAATGTGAGTCGCGCGGGTGTGAAAGGTTTGAATCAATTAAATCATTTTCTCTTGATGCGAAGGCTTTTGTTTTTTTTGCAAGACAGTCTTTGATGAATTGTTCGCGTTCAGCATCCGGTTTTACGCCGATTCTGGAGAAATTTCCTACATCAAGTGATCTTTTTAGTATTTGATATTTTTTGGCTTCAATATTAAAAAAAATATGGGTAATGGAAAATCGGTCTTTAAAATTATAACTGACTGTGATTTCTCTTTTTCCGGTCTTTTCATCGGGAGATATCGGAATAAAACAGCGGTAACCCCATTTTGTCTGAGTCATATTTGTTTCAAAATTGCCGAATTGAGCTTTAACATTAGAAATTTTCGATGATGCCATTAATTCAAGATAAGCAAGTTCTCCCTGTGAAAATTTTCTAGCGAAGAGATTTGCAGTAATAATGCCGTCATCAACGGTTATTTTTTCTACTGAGCTGGGATCATAGTCAGATGGTGATTTAACGCCCGAATATATATAAATGGGTAATATTAAACAAAGAAATATTTTTTTCATAACTAATAATTTATTTTCTTGAACCGAGTGCAAGAAAATTTCGTTTATCCGAGTGAGAATTTTTCTTGCACTTGAACTGAAGCTCAAAAAATATGATTTACGGGGAAAATATGGATATTCTTGAATCGTTAAACGAAAGTCAGAAAGAGGCAGTTCTTGCAACTGAGGGGCCGCTTTTGATTTTTGCAGGTGCCGGCAGCGGAAAGACAAAAGTTATTACTCACAGAATTGCACATTTGATACGCGATCTAAGAGTTCCTCCTTATAAAATATTTGCGGTTACATTTACAAATAAAGCCGCCGGAGAGATGAAAAAACGTATTTCTTCGATTATCGGCGGAAGCGGTGATGATGTTTTTGTTAAGACATTTCACTCGGCAAGTGTTTATATTCTTCGGCGGTTCGGCGAAAAAATAGGAATTCACCCGAATTATTCAATCTATGACACATCAGATCAGGAGTCCATCGTTAAGGCTATTCTTGGAGAGATGAATATAGATGTCCAGAAATATGCTAAAAGAGTAATTTCAAAAATTTCAGAGGTGAAGGATAAGGCAGAGCTTATAGAGGGTGCGGATCCGTACGCATTTCTTCCGAAAGAATATGCGGTTAATTATGCTGAAATCTATGATGAATATAATAAAAGACTGCGAGCTGCTAATGCGCTGGATTTTAATGATTTACTTATTTATGCTGTAAAGCTTTTGCGTGATTCTCCTGAAGTTATAGAAACACTTCAGAACAAATGGTCCTATTTTATGATTGATGAGTATCAGGATACTAATCGCGCTCAGTATATGATGGCGAAGTATCTTGCTGCAAAGAGCCGGAATATATGCGTTGTGGGTGATGATGATCAGTCAATATATTCATGGCGCGGAGCTGATATATCTAATATCCTTAACTTCGAAAAGGACTATCCCGAAGCAAAAGTCATTAAGCTTGAAACGAACTACCGTTCTACATCGTATATTCTTGATGCGGCATATTCTGTAGTTAAAAACAATAGAACAAGAAAAGACAAGCGTCTTAATTCGTTTCGCGGTGAAGGTTTTATGCCGGTTTATTGCGAAACGAATAATGAGTACGGTGAGGCTGAATTTGTAGTTAATACCATAAGACGCCTAAAGCGTGAAGAGAGTCTTCATTTCGGAAATTTTGCGGTTTTTTACCGGACAAACGCTCAATCGCGTTTGCTGGAAGATACTCTGCGCCATGAAGCTGTTCCTTATAGAATTATAGGATCTGTGAAATTTTATGAACGAAAAGAAATTAAAGATATAGTTTCATACCTTCGTTTTGTAGTAAATCCCTGCGACACCGCATCGCTTGACAGAATAATAAATAATCCGCCGCGCGGGATAGGCGCGCGCACTGTAGAGAAGCTGAAAGAAACAGCTTATGCGGAGCAGATGAGCGAATGGGAGATTATTGATAAAGACATTAATATAGACGGAAAAGTCAGCAAGGGTTTACGGCAGTTTAAAGAGATAATTAATTCACTTATTAGTCTTTATGTCGGAGTTCCTGACAAAATTTCTCTAGCCGATTTTGTTGAAAAGGTGATTGCTATTTCTACCTACCGCAAGCATCTCGAAGAATCCTCAAAAGCCGATTCAACGGGCAAAGAGCATGACAGGTTGGAAAATATTGATGAGTTTATAAACAGCGCAATTGAGTATGAAGAAAGAACAGAAAATCCTTCTTTGGAAGAATTTCTTCAGGAAATATCGCTTCTTACGAGTGAGGAAAATCCTGAAAATAAACATGCTGAAGCAGTAACTCTTATGACTATTCACAATGCAAAGGGGCTGGAGTTTAATACTGTATTTCTTACCGGACTTGAAGAAGGAACATTCCCTCATGCAAATTCGCTTAACAGTGATGCGCAGATAGAAGAAGAAAGGCGATTAGCGTATGTCGGCATTACAAGAGCAATGGACAGACTTTTTATGATAAGCGCGGATGTAAGAAGACAGTTTCACCAGACTGTATACCGTCAGGCGTCCCGTTTTATCAGTGAAATAGATAATGAGCTTCTCGAAAGAACAAGATATACCTCTGCAGGGAGTTCATCTTATTCTGATTATTCTGAGTCATATTCTCCAGTTTCAGCATCAGCGAAAAGAGCTACCGGAAGCGCTAAATTCAGTTCTCAATATTTGCGGGGAGATCTTGTAAAGCATCCGAAATACGGAAACGGAAAAATTGTTAACATTGAAAACAGCGGAGATGATACTACTTTGACTGTCAGTTTTCCGGGATCCGGTTTGAAGGTTTTTATAGAAAAATACACGCCTCTTGTCCGTATCTAGGCAAGGGCGGGTATTTTATACGATAGCTATTTCTCGTTGCCAAGTTTTATAGCCAGGCCGAAATTAACTCCGACGTAAATGTTTTTCTTTTCCATTTTAGGGTCTACGGGTATGTTATATCTGAAGAAAAATGACGGTGCGGCGTACGTTTCCCTTCCAATGGGAGATAAAAGGCCAAATGCAAGCTTTATTGCCAGTAGGCTTTGTTCTTCATCCCGGGATAATTCCGTATGAATAGGAATTCCTCCGACTTCATCAACATAATATCCGTCAATCATTGTTTCATATGCGAAACCGAAACCCATCCAGAAATTTGGTTTAAGGAAATATTTAAAAGTAATGCCGACATCAGTATAGGTGACACTGCCGCTAGTTACGTCAGTAGAGCCTTCAAATTCTTCATCAGTACTTATTTTTGCATTCAGGAGGGATAAGCCGCTTTCAATCGCAAGCCTGTTGGATAGAGGAAAGTGAATTGCAGCGCCTATTGAATACGCCGGAAGGCGGTCGACTCTGTATATCATCCCCCAGTTTATAATAAATAAACTGCCCGTATTTTTAAATTGCGGATCAGAAATTTCGTAAGAATTATTCCTTCCGCCAGCAGCTTCTTCGACGGTAATAACTCTTTTTGATGAATCTTGTGAAAAAATGAAATTTACAGAAAAAAGGATAAGTGTGCAAAAAATAAAGGTTTTCATGAATAACTCCGTCATAAGAGATCAATTAATTATCGGGAAAATTGCGGATAATATTTAGATCTCATACTGGTGGGTATAATAATTGAATTTGAAAGATTTTTCAAGAAATTTTAAGTTATTAAGTCAATAACGGCATTATGATTGTTTAGAATAAAGTTTTGAAATAGGTCACTGCTGTCCCATTGTTTTAGCTCCATATACATCCTTGAATTTCACAATTCAATCCCTTGTCTGATAAGGGTTGATGCTTAACCGGGCAAATAAGATCACGTAATGATTTTCCGGAAAACATGTTTTCTCTGATAACGC
>JAKPJF010000141.1 GCA_029554345.1 Spirochaetota bacterium
GAAGTATCAATGGAAGAAATTTCTATATCAAGATTAGAATATCGCTTTCGGAGAGGAATCATAACTTCGACTGACTCAGCTGCATGATCAAGAGCATACATTACTCCATCACGGTCAAAACATACCGAATTGACTCTGACAAATGATTTATCATCGGCAAATTCTTTTATCGCGATATTTTCTTCAGTGACAGGATTATAGAAAACAACACCTGTTATATTATCGCTTATCACAAGATTTCCGTTATTTTTGGAAATTCCTTTGGGGGTATCAAAACTATCAATCGCTATATTTTTCACAAAATTGCCCGACTTATCAAAAACGGCAATTCTACGATTTCCGGTATCGGTGACATAAATAATATCGGCAATTATAGTTATGTCAGTCGGAGAACTCAGTTCTCCTTCATACGTTCCTTTTTTACCGAAAGAAAAAACGAATTTGCCGTCTTTTGAAAATTTCTGAATTCTGTGATTTTCAGAATCTACAATAAAAAAACTTCCGGAATCATCGAATGCACATCCCTGCGGTCCATGAAACTCCGCATCACCGCTTCCGGAGGAACCAATTTTCATTTTTACTTTAAAATTCGAATCTACTATTGCCGCTGAGTCATTCTTAAAATCAGTATATAGAAAAAGTCCGTTATAAAAGTCTATCCCGTATATTTTTCCGCCGAAAACACTCTTATATGAATCAATATATTTTCCGTTCAGATCAAACTTCACAATTTTTCCGGATGTAAATGAAGTGATGTATAGATTTTTTTCTGAGTCGCATACCGCGTCCATCGGATAAGAAAAACGTCCGCCGGGAACTTCCTTTGATTTGACAGACCTAATGCTGTTAAATTCTTCAGTAAAATTTTTTTCGGAATAATCCGCAGAAGAAAGAAAAGAAAGAACATCAATCTTGTTTTTAACTGACGGTGAACCGGAAATATCAGAAAGCTTTTCCCATTCATTCATAGCTTCATCAGAATAACCAGCCATGCGGTAAGCACGGGCCAAATATTCTCTGGCCGTATGATATTCCGGATATACAGTCACAGCCTTTCTGAAATATTCAGCGCTTGCCAGATAATTCATTTTATTAAAAAGAGTTAGACCTTCCTTAAAATGAGATTTCGCGTTTTCAAAATCACCTGCAAAATCAGAATGAAGCGAAACTGCTGTCGAAACCGAAATAATAGAAAATATGACTGCGGATTTTAGGAAATTCATGTTTTTTATTTACAGTTATCGGAGAATTTGTCAAGTACATAGAGGAAGGAAATATAAAAACCGGCTATCGCCGGTTTCATTTTTAATCTTTCATTTTTTTTGAAGCAAGATATATCAATCCGCCGAGAACTGTGACTCCTATTCTTATTGCCCATGCTAAAGTTTGATCTAAGTCATAAAGCCAGGCAAGAAGCGTTGGGGTATAATTGATAAAATACAACACAATTGAAGCGATACCGAGCAGAAATAGAAAACTGCCCGCAGATGAAATTTTTGATTTCATTTTAACTCCTTATATTCCGAAACAGCTATCTGCGCTGTGACTGAATCTTGTTTACGGCATCCGCTGTCATTTCATCATCAGGAAGAAAATCAAGCGGATCAAGAGGAATGTCATTCAAACGGACTTCAAAATGAAGATGCGGTCCTGTTGAACGTCCGGTATTTCCTGAAAAAGCAATAATTTGTCCCTTTTTCACATAATCTCCGACCCGAACGAGACAATATGCATTATGCCCTGATTTTGTAATAAATCCGTTTCTATGCTCGATAATCACGCAATTTCCGAGTCCGTCGACATACCTTGAAAGGATTACCTTGCCGTCGAGAGCCGCGACAATAGGTGTCATCGGAACTACAGCAAGATCAACACCCGGATGAAAAGTTCCCCATCTCTGACCTATCAATGAAGAAATTCTGCTTATTGAAAACAAAGGCCATAGAAAATCCTGAGTAGAAGATATCACTTCTCTGCGGAAGACGCCCTTATCAGAAAGCTGTTTCTCATATTCTTTGGAAAAAGGAATGAAATTATAAGAATTGAATTTAAGATCAGGATTGAGGCGTTTTACGGTTTCTTCATCTGCGCCGAATTCTTTAATAACATCATTAAGTTTCGCCGAATTTGGTATAAGTACCCATTTGCCTGTAAAACCGTTGTACTGCTGAATTTCTGCATTATCAACAAAAACTGTCTGCTGATCGGATGAAAATACCGAAAAGGATATGAGTATTGAGAGAAAAGCAAAAATAAAAGTTTTTTTCATATTATAAGTCCAGATTTAATTTGGCGGAGTTGAAAATAAAACAAAAAATCCACCTGGACTATTTTTAAATACGTATTTTATTTTGTCAAGCAACTTTGCGGTTCAACAAACAATCACAGAAAAACCGTCGAATTTCATACCGACATTATGAGATTTGAAAGACGTGCCGCATTTGTCTTTATGGAATGGTGCCTCAAAACATAATCATATGCCATATTGGAATACTTCTCAAACAAGGAATCATTACGGCAGATATCAACAAGCGCATCATTCATTTTATCAAAATTTCCGTCGCAGAAAATTCCCGCAGAGAATCTTGAAATAAAACCGTCAGGATTTACGTTAAGAGATACAATCGGAGTCCTGTTTTTGCATGCCTGAATAAACGTATTCGGAAAACCCTCTTCTTCAGAAGTATTCAAAAATACTCTTGCAGATCTGAAATATTTATCAATATCAGTGAAACAGACAAAATCAATAATCCGTATATTCCGGATATTTTTCGCCATTTTATGAATTGACTCACCGTATTCGGCATCATTCGGATCAATTGGTGCTATCATAGTGAAAGGAATATCGGGATTTTTCATAGCGAGTTCAATACACAACTCGGGACGCTTCCACGGTTCAAGACGGCTGACCCACAAAACGCCTTTTTTTTCAAATGAGAAATCTTTCTCAATTTCATAACCGCTGGGTATTTTAAACGTCTTTTTTTTAAAAATTCCAGGAATACTGCCCTGCTGAAAATCGTTCTGAACAACCAGATACCTAGCCCAACAAAGCAATAACGGATAGAGTTGATTAAATCTATTAGATCTCTGAAAACGGCCTCTTGCTTCACGGTCGTGTGCAAACATGAAAACGTAACTAATTTTAAAAATAATGCAATAAAGAGCAAGAAATGTGGAAATACGGGTCAAACC
>JAKPJF010000162.1 GCA_029554345.1 Spirochaetota bacterium
TGAGGATGTTTTCTGCGTTCACGGTTTTCTTTCGCATGAGAATCATTATCAACAGTCTTATATGTTTCATTAGTCTGATCGACAGTCTTGTCGCTTTCCTTCGATTTCTTATCTGCCTCTTTGTCGAGATGAAGCTGTTGACTCAGAGCCAGATTATCCATCTGATGCTGTGTTTTCGCAACTTCATGAAGCTGATTCATACTCGTGAGGAGATCAATAGGCTTTATGCTCATTTATCTTCTCCTGCTGAAACTGCGGCGTGCATATTTCGGCTGCTGACCCAGCGGCAGCTCGTATTTTCCAAAACGCCAGTCTCCGCCTTCAAATGTTATTCGAACGTCACTGTATTCATCATTTATTTTAAGCTTCTGGTCTTTTACGAATATTTCTACTCCCGGATACAGATTCTTCTCAGCTGATACAAGGCCTTTCTGCTCGATCATCTTCATGTATTCGCGAAGCTCTTCCATTTCAGAGAAAACTTCCTGCTTGCGTTCTTCAAGTTTTTCCGATCTCGACATATAGCTTGAAAGCATTTCTTTCTGCTCTTCCGTAAGTGCAGTTGTACGGCGGCGGTTATTCAGCGTAGTTATATCTTTTGAGAGTTTTTCAAGTTCTTCAGCCGTTTCTTTTAAAACCGATTCAAGATCGTTAAGCTGCTGAAGAACCTTCGGATTCAATCCGACAAATATTTCAGTCCGGATATACGAATCAGCACCAATTGCTCTCGCATTAACCTCTTCGCCGGCACGTAAAACTCCCCCGCTGATCTGAGCGCGTTTACCATTACAGTAAATAAGCTTTCCTGCATCAACTCTTGAATTAAGAAGCTCTTCCGTAACTATTACATTTTTTTCAGCAATCAAGCGCGAAGAACGCACGAATTTAGCGTAAATGGTACCGCCTGTCGTTTCAACCCTTCCTTCGTCACGTCCGTTTATACCGCCCTTGACGATAATATCTCCTTCTGCTTCAAGAAAAGCTTTCTGAACAGATCCGCGTACTTCTATATTTCCGCTGGCCTTAACTTTAAAATTATCAAGAACGTTTCCGGTAATCAATATGGAACCAAGCATAAGAATATCACCGGTTTCCATGTTCACATCACCCTGAATAACTAGAACATCATCAACAATAATTCGTCCGGCCTTTAATACAACCTGTCCGTTCTTTTCTGCAGTAAGCTCTCTTCCGTCGTCTGAAAGAATAGTACCTTCGCCGTGCTGAATTGAAGTGTCACGTCCGGAACGTGCAGGCAAAAGCCTGTTTGTAACAGTCCTTCCCTGAATGCCCTGTTCTGCCGGAACTTTTACTGCAAGCAACTGACCGGTGACTACGTTTTCTATAAGATTGAGGTCCTTAAAATCAACTTTTCCGTCGATTTCGCTGAAATCAATTTTGTTCTCAATTCTTACTTTATATTCGACATAAGCATCCTCTCCGTTTTTCGGCAGGGTGCCTTCAGCCGCAATCAGCGGACGGGAATAATTCATTTCTGAAAGATAATCATTTATTCTTTTTTCGTTTACTCCGTAAACGATTCCTGAATTTTTCATTGCATTGATAATGTCGTCAAAATCCATATGTCTGCCGGAATAACGCGGTGCATCAAAATACACAGTCGCCTTCATCTCATCAGAAGAAACTTCGACATGCATCGATCCGTCATACTCGGGATTCGGAATCCAATCAGCAATTTTTACCGGTTCACCTGAAGCATTTTTCACTTCGTTCTTAACAGTATCTGCCGAATAGTTGCGGACACGCATGGAATCTATTTTAAGAAGTACATCGCTGATTACAACAGGCCGTCCTTCTCCGCGCGGTTTTGTAACGATAAGCCATACTCCAGTTTTCGTAGTTCTTATTTTAAATGATCCTGATTCGTTTTTATTTTTTACTTCGAAATCTAGATCGGAAATTTCAGTCGATAATTTTGAATCTAGTTCGTTAAGATCGACATGTTCAGGCTGAAGAATAGGGCGTACGACCACCTTATAAGGAGTTCTACCCATTCCGAAAAAACCCTGATGACCTTTTTTGACTATTTCATATTCAAGAGAAGACACATCAACATTTAGAGCTTCTGCGGCAAGAGACAGGGCCTGCTTGACGGAATCAGCATAAACCTCAACTTCATCCTCAAGGATTTTCTCTTCTTCGTCAAATGAACTTAGAAGCTGCTTTAATTTTGACATATCAACCGACGAGATTTGATTTTATTCTTCCAAGACGGCCGCGCAGACGGAGTATAGCCTTTGTATGCAGCTGCGAAATCCGGCTTTCGGTGACATCAAGAACCTGACCTATTTCCTTAAGCGTAAGATCCTCGTAATAATAAAGAACAATTACTTTCTTTTCTTTGTCAGGAAGTTTTTTTATGGCATCAACTATGTATTCTTTAATTTCTTCTTTTTCAATGAGAACATCCGGATTCATATTATCAGGAGCTTCAAGTGTCTCAAGAATCGACAGCTCATCCGAGTCATCTCCGAGATACCAGATGTCATTGAGCGACATTATGGATGTTCCGCTTACTTTACTTAAAATCGAATGAAATTCATCCATCGATATTCCGAGTTCTTTGGAAATTTCCTCGTCTTCAACAGTACGTCCCAGCTTGCTTTCAAGTTCAGAAATTACAGTCTCTATCTGTTTGGCTTTTTGTCTGATTGAACGCGGAATCCAGTCAATCGAACGCAGTTCATCAAATATAGCTCCGCGGATACGCGTCATGGCATATGTCTTAAATTTTATTCCGCGGTCAGGATCATATTTATTTATAGCATCTAAAAGACCGAATGTTCCGTATGAAACAAGATCTTCAAATTCAATCGACTGAGGCATTCCCATGGCGACTTTGCCTGCCACATATTTTACAAGCGGAGAATATTTATAGACGAAATACTCGCGAAGTTCAGGATCGCTGTTTTTGCACAGTTTTCCCCAAAGGTCATCCTCATTACACTGATCAAACTCAAGGATTTTCTTTTTATTCATCTATTCCTTCCACGGAAATTATTCATTATCTTTGTTCATCATCGTTCTTACAGCTTCAGCCATAATCTTAGGCTGAAATTTCAATGCCTGCTCCTCAAGCTTCTTCTTGCCTGGATTTAACGGCGAAGAAGATGATATCTGATCAAGACCCGTCGGAGCAAAAGACGGCGGCGCATCATAAGTTTCACCCGCCTGAGGCGCATCAGCTTCCAAGCCGTATTCACTGCTTTCGGATGATGATGAATACTCAGCATTTTCACCGGAAATAGATTCTTCCTGTTTAATCTCCGGAAGAACCGAAAAAAGCGTATCAAAAAATTCCGGTACAAACTTCTTCAAAACAAAAAGCGACCCGAATGATAAACCGGCAAAAACTGAGGCGAAAACTACGGCTCTCACAAAAACAACTGAAAACGTATTTCCGCTTACCAATCCCGAGAAAAGCGAAATCAAAAAAGCCGCCCCGCCCGCGATAAGCGTTATTCTTATATTCCAACCAATATTTTTAAGTAAACCCACCGCCTGCCACCATTATGTCGCTTAAATTTACAAAAGAAGGCAAAATTAAAATAAATCAAGCACTTTTTACTTTTATCGCCCATTATTGACCTATAAACGCAAAAAAGGGGTGAAAACACCCCTTTTAAGCATCATTATCATCATCATTTCTATTTTCATCATCTTCTATTTCATGCGACTTAAACAGGTTGCGGAAAAAACCTCCGAGACCGGAACTCGCATTAACCTCTATCTCTTTATTTGCAATTCGTTGGGCAATCATATTGACGCATACTGCAGATTTAGATTTCGGATAACTTACGATAAACGGCTTCTGATTTCTGACGGACTTAGGAACCGATTCATCATCATAAACAAATCCAAGCGACTCAACTTTTATATTGAGAAACTGACCGGCTATGTTGATGATTCTCTGAGCAACACGTTTGCCTTCAGATACTGACACGCATCTGTTTACAATCAGCTTAATTGTTTTTTCATTTGAATGAGCGGCAATTGATTTTATAATTCCGTAAGCATCCGTTATCGCCGTCGGTTCAGGAGTTGTAACAACAATAACTTCTTCCGCCGCGGTAACAAAACTCATTACATTCTGACTTACACCGGCTCCTGTATCGATGATCATAAAATCATCGCCTTCAAGTTCGGAGATGTCATCTATAAATTCTTTACGCTGTTTAACATCAAGATTGGCGAGCTGATGGAAACCGCTTGCGCCGGCAATAATTTTTATTCCCTCAGGAACCGGAATAATTATATCTTTGAGTTTCTTCTTTCCGCGTATTACATGATAAAGATTATACTGCGGAATTATGCCGAGTATTACGTTTATGTTGGCGAGTCCCAAATCCGCATCAAGCAGAGTAACGCTTGAACCGAGTTTTGCCAAAGCAATCGACAAGCCGACAGAAAGAGAAGTTTTACCCACTCCGCCCTTACCGCTTGTAACAGCTATTGTGCGTGTTTTACTCGGAAGAACTTCTTTTTTTGCAACAACAAGCTTCCGTAAGTTTGACGCCTGATCAACCACCTTCAACCTCCGCTCAGTCGGTTATTCCCGAGATCATCATGTTAAGAAGCTTTTCGCCGTTTGCCACAAAGATATCATTGGGAACTTCCTGTCCGTTAGCCACATATGAAATGGGCTTATTATACTTATCGGCAACATCGACAATATTCCCGACATAAGAAGTTTCATCGACCTTGGTAATTAGTATATTATCAACCTCAAGAGGTTCATACGCTTTTAATATATCCATAAGATCGCGTTTTTTGGTTGCGGCCGAAACACAAAGAATTTTTTCAAGTTCAACGTCAACCTGATCGGCATAACTTTTAAGTTCGGAAATTTTAAGAGTATTTTTATGGCTTCTTCCGGATGTATCAACGAGAAGAACTTCAGCTTTTTCTTTATCAATAATCTGTTTAAATTCCTTCTGGTCGCTGACTACATAAATAGGAATTTTCATTATTTCTGCGTATTTTTTAAGCTGCTCGGTAGCCGCAATTCTATAAGTATCAATTGTTACAAACGCAACGCGCTTCTGCTCTTTTAACGCAAGAAGAGCCCCGAGTTTCGCCAGAGATGTTGTCTTTCCGACTCCGGTTGGTCCCGCGAAAATTACGACTTTTTTCTTGTGACCGATTTTTATCGGACCTGAAACGATTATCTTGCTTTTAAGAAGATCTTTTAGATTTTTCTCGATTTTAAATTTATCACGCAGATCGTCTCTCGAAAGAGAATTCTTTACTTCACGCAGCATCTTCCATGCTTCTTCTTCGGTAAAATCATTTCCGGAAAGGATTTCCTTATAAGGGATAAGTTCTTCTTCAAGTTTCATAACCGGTTCTGAAGTTTTTCCGTTTGAAAGTTTTGATATCGCGCTCTTAAGCTCGGTTAATTCTTTTTCGACATCCGCTGGAACTTTCGTATCGCTTTCATTTGATGAAACCTGACGAGTTTCGCGAACCGGTTCCGGTTTATCAAGAACAGCTTTCTTTTCCTGAACCTGACGCAGAAGATCGAGAGTCGCGGCATATGAGCTTTTTGGAGGAAGAGCTTCATCCGCCTGTCTGGCTAGAATTGACTTGGTATTATCAGCATCCGCAACCAGATTCAATGACTGTCTCACCGGAGACTGACGTGAATATTTCTTTTCGTTGATTCCTGCAGTAAGTTCGCAGATATCCTTCGAGAATAGACGCGAATTAAAAAGTCCGCCCTGTTTAATGTATTTATGGCTGATCGGAATCGCATCCTCTCCGTATTTTTCCCTTAATTCAGAAAGAGCCTTATTATAATTTTCCGCAGTAATTTTTACGTATTTCATCTTTCCTCCAAAATTTAAGCGGCGTTAATCATCGCCGATGTAAATGCGTTAAGGCTTATATTAGGTGCAATTTCATTATACGAAAGAACCGTAGCATCCGGAACTTCTCTTTCAATCAGATTAAAAAGAACGCTTCTGATATTAGGACTTACTATAAAAACCGGAGCGAATCCCGACGTCTTTGCCGTATTATAGGCTTCAATGAGAGCCGTCATAACACTCTGGTATGTGTCCGGATCAAGTCCGACAACTCTGCCTTCGATTTCGTCTTCGCGTATTGAACTCATAACAACTGATTCAATCTCAGGATCAACAGTAATGACGTTCATCCGCTTGTCAGGAGTCGCAAACTCCTTGCATATCTGCCTTGCAAGAGCAACCCTGACGTACTCGATGAGCCTGAAAGGATCATGTGTATAGTCAGAATAATTCGATAATGTCTCAAAAATCGTAACAACGTTTCGTATAGAAACTTTCTCCCGCAGAAGCCCTTGAAGAACTTTTTGAATAACTCCGACCGAAAGTTTTTTGCCGACAAGGTCATCAACAATAGCAGGATATTCGCTCTTGATGCTGTCGATAAGCTGCTGAACTTCCTGACGTCCGAGAAGTTCGGCTGCATGACGTTTTATAATCTCTGTCAGATGAGTCGAGACTATAGTTGAACAGTCAACAACTATATATCCGTTCCTTTCAGCGCGTTCGCGCAATGCGGCATCAATCCATATAGCTTTGAGCCCGAATGAAGGTTCAACAAACTCGGTGCCCTCAATTTTTTCAATTACCTCACCGGCATCCATTGCCATAAGCCTGTCGACTTCAAGTTTTCCCGAACCTACTTCAACACCCTTTATTAAAATCGAATATTCATTCTGAGCAAGATCCATATTGTCGCGTATACGTATCGGAGGAACAATAAGACCCATGTTTATGGCGCTCATTCTTCTGATATTAGTTATACGGTCAAGAAGCGTTCCGCCCTTACTTGGATCAGCAAGAGTAATAAGTGAATAACCGATTTCAACTTCAAGCGCGTCGACATTGATATACGGCATGACGGATTCGGGTTTTGAATCTTTTGCCGCAGATTTTTTTTCAGCAGTTTTTGCGGTCTCCGCTTTCTGCTCTTCACGCTGAAGGAGAACATAACCCATTCCGATTAATGAGCCTCCGAGCAGAATCAGCGATATTTTCGGAAATCCCGGAATTATTGCCGAAACCAAGAGTGCTCCGCCTGAAATCATAAGAGCGCGCGGCTGAGCAGTAAGCTGTTTGGCAAATTCCTCGGGAAGCGTATTCTTTGAAACCGCTCTCGTGACGATGATACCGGAAGCAGTTGAAGTGAGCAGTGAAGGAATCTGGGATACCAGACCGTCCCCGATTGAAAGAAGAGAATATGTTTTAAGAGCAACTTCGAAACTTTCTCCTCTTACGGCAATACCGATGATAAAACCGGCTATGAGGTTAACTATAGTAATAAGTATTCCGACTTTAACGTCTCCCTGAACAAATTTACTCGCTCCATCCATTTGTCCGTAAAAGTCGGTTTCTCTGCGGAGCTCAGCCTGACGGCGGTTTTTTTCTTCTTCAGTAATTGTACCGCTTTGAAAATCCGCATCGATTGTCATCTGTTTGCCCGGCAGGGCATCAAGAGCAAAACGTGCAGCAACTTCAGCGGTACGTGTCGCACCTTTTGTGATTACAATGAACTGAACGGCAACAAGAATTATAAATATCAAAAATCCGATTATATAGTTTCCGCCGACGACAAACTGACCGAAAGTTTTAATTATCTTTCCGTCAAAAGCGGAACCCTGCATAAGAATTAGTCTGGTCGACGAAACGTTCAAAGCAAGGCGGAAAACAGTGGTAACGAGCAGCAATGCCGGAAATATTGAGAAGTCATACGATTTCGGAACGAACATCGTGATCATCAGCACCAGCATCGAAATCATGATGCTGACAGCTAGAAGGAAGTCGAGCATGAAAGTAGGCAAAGGAATGACGAGCATGCCCACGACGGCGATTATGCCGACGGCAAGCAGAGTTTCTTTGTTCTTAAGCCAGTCAAGATTAATGCTGTTTTCTGCCACTTTTACCTCCTTAAAAAATCATCACATCGCGTCTTTAAGTTTTCCGTTCTCATAAAGAATTCTATATAATTCAACAACCGCGGAATAAAGATCCGCCGGGATTATGTCTCCTACTTCAAGACGCTTATACATTTCCTGCGCCAAAGGGCGGTTCTCAATAATCATCACGTCATTTCCCTTTGCTATCTCTCTAATCTTTAACGCAATATAGTCAACACCTTTTGCAACTACAGCAGGCGCCGAATTGTTTTTTTCGCGGTCCCACTTGAGCGCAACGGCAAAATGTGTCGGATTTGTGACTACAACATCAGCTTTAGGGACGTTTTTGATCATTGAACGCGTCAAAATCTGTCTTTGCATCTCTTTTAACCGCGCTTTTACGTGCGGATCGCCGACAGTTTCCTTCATTTCCTGCTTTATATCCTGCTTGGACATCTTTATCGACTCAATAAACTCGCGTTTCTGAAAAAGATAATCCGGAATCGCCATGACAATCAATAGAACCAGGCTCCAGATGAGAATCTTGAAAGCAATAAAAAGAACATCCTTCAACGAAGCCGCGATTGAAATATCCGGAGTACTGAGAACTGTATCGAATTCATTAAGAATAATTAAATACGAACAAAGTCCTATGATAACTATCTTGATAATCGACTTGAAAAGATTAAATCCGACTCTTTTCGAAATAAGAGTCTTCTTTATCATTTCGGCTGGATTGAATTTTATCTTTGAAAGATCGAAATTTAACGGATGTGTTGAAATCTGAAATCCGACCTGCATGATATTCGAAATCAGCGCGGCAATAATCGTCATCAGAAAAATAGGAAGAAGCACGGCCGCCAAAGTTTCAAGAATTCTTGCACCTTCAATATATATCGTTTTTTCAGTAAGCGAGAATGATCCGAAATTATCAAGGTAATAAACCGTAATACGTGCAACCTTGTCGTATATCCAGCCGCCCATAAAAAAAATAGTGAGAACACCGACAATCATAACTGCGTTCTGGGGAAGTTCCTCAGATTTGGCAACCTGACCCTTTTCACGCGCCTCGCGGATTCGCTTCTCGGTAGGATCCTCTGTTCTGCCTTCATCTTCTGCGGCAAACAGCTGAAGATCGAATTTGACTAAGTCGAGATCCGATTCGGATGAAATTACCAGTATTTTAAATTTATCCGTCACTTCGGCCATGCCTGAATAACCCCCATCACAAAGGTAAAAGTTCTTTCAAGCGAAACTTTCATAATCCGGATAATCATCGGAGAAAGCAGTGCAAGCATCGCAAAGGCAACCATTATCTTAACAGGAAAACCGAGCATCATAACATTCATCTGCGGAGCGGCTTTTGACAATACCCCCATTGCAATAGATATCAGAAATACTGTAGCAACAACCGGAAGAGCGATTTTAAAAGCTACTACAAACATTCCGCTGAAGGAATATATCAGGTGTTTGGTAAAAAACTCCCCCTCACCGAGAGGAAAAACAGGCGCGTATTCAAATGACCGGTAAATCGCCTTTATCATAAAATGATGTCCGTTGATATATAAAAAAACAAGAAGTCCTATCATGTTCTTAATCTGCCCAATTATCGGAATCGATACCTGGGCAAGAGGATCCATTACTTCACTCATTCCAAACCCGATCTGAACGGCAAAATACTGTCCCGAAAGCTGAAAAGCCGAAAATATAATGGAAGCGAGAAAACCGATAAAAAGTCCGATTGCGATTTCTCTCAGCACAAAGACCGAATACAATCCCATATTAGAAGTAATACCGAATGAACCTTTTGCAACCATCGGGAAAATTATCATGCTGACAAGAAAACCCAATAGCGCCCTTGTACGGAAGGGAATCAGGTCACTTGAAAAAAAAGGCGCAATTAGAAACATCGATGTCATGCGGATCATCACAAGCAGAAAAGTCTGGAAATTGTTTACAAAATATTCCATTGACTACATCATACCGCCCAGTTTGGATATCAGCATAAATATTTTACGGGTATAATCGGTAAGCATGCTTATCATCCAGCCCGCGAAAAAAATTATCGCAACAAATATTGCAACGATCTTCGGAACAAAAGTAAGCGTCTGCTCCTGAATGCTTGTC
Source organism: Spirochaetota bacterium (assembly GCA_029554345.1). Lineage (GTDB taxonomy): Bacteria > Spirochaetota > UBA4802 > UBA4802 > JAFGJZ01 > JAKJGA01. Next base: position 10,049 of record JAKPJF010000162.1, read on the forward strand.
GTGGTCTGAAATATTGAAATTATCAGACCGACAATCATGCCGATACCGAGAAGAGGCGCCGAAACTACAAGCGTTATCATTAAAGCTTCGCGCAGCATCTGTATCATCAGAACATCCGTCATAAATCACCTACTTAAAAGAGCGAACAAGCTCATAAATTATCAGATTCCAGCCGTCCACCAGAACAAAGAGCGCAAGCTTAAACGGCAGAGAAATCATAACAGGCGGCAGCATTATCATACCCATCGCCATCAAGGCGCTTGAAACAATCATATCGATAACAATGAAAGGCAGAAATATAGCAATACCCATCTCAAATGATTTTTTAAGCTCGCTTATCATAAATGCCGGAACGAGACAATATGTCGGAACATCATCCTGCGTTTTCGGTTTTTCAATTTTTCCTAGTTCGATAAAAAGTGCGATATCTTTCTCTCTGGTCTGTCGGAACATAAATGCTCTAAGAGGTTTTATTCCGTTATCGATAAACTGTTCATTTGTTATTTTTCCGTTTATGTACGGCTGAAGAGCGGTTTCATTTATATTTTTCAGAGTCGGAGCCATAATAAATCCGGTCAGAAATATCGCAAGACCGACAATAACCTGAGTAGGAGGCATCTGCTGCAAAGAAAGAGCCCTTCTCACGAAATCTAAAACGATTACCACTCGTGTAAACGAAGTCATCATCATCGCGATCGCCGGAGCAAGACTCAAAATAGTTATCAGAAACATAACCTGGAGCGAAAGAGCAACATCTTTCGGAGCCTTTGCTTCAGTAATATTGAAAGTTACTTTCGGAATCGGCATCTGAACATTATTCGCCTGAGCAAAAAGAGAAACTCCTCCGAAAATGAAACAAAACGAAAGAGCCGCAAGCAGGAGATATTTTTTATTCTTCATCATCTTCGCTTAGCCTCCTCAGTCTTTCTTTCTGCTTCATTATGTATTCAATTTTAGAAGCCTGATTTTCATTTTTATAATCAGACTTATAGTTTTTCATTTCATCATTAAAAGAAGCATCATGCTTCGGATTAGTTCCTGCTTTGCGGTTCTTAACGGCATCAGTAATATTATGAATCTGCTTGAAAAG
>JAKPJF010000166.1 GCA_029554345.1 Spirochaetota bacterium
ATAACCTGTCCCTTAACGACGGCGCAATTGTATGTAACAAGCCTTTCCCCACTGCTGAAAGAAGGTGGCGTTACGGTATTATCTTCCGCCGGAATGCTTAAATAAGCACAGCTATAAATAAACACCGGCAAAAAAATGACGGAAGCAGCAACAATGTGCCGGCAATTATTTCTTTTTATTTTTCTCACTTTTTCATCTTCTTGAGCAAAATATTCACAACTTCCTGATGGCTATTTTCTCTGGCCGCGACAAGCGCTGTTTTTCCGAGATTGTTTTTAATAAATATATTCGCTTTGCCGGAAACAAGAAGTTCCACCATCGCTTTATTACCCGCGGCGGCGGCAAGAATCAAAGGGGTGTTCCCGTTTTTGTCCTTGATATTTAGATTCGCCCCCTTATCAATTAAAAGCTTCACCGTATCGTAATAATCAAATTTCACCGCCATATGCACCGCTGTTTCGCCTTTGGAATTCTGGATATCAATTCCTTTTTTCACTGAGGCCAGCAAACAGATACAATCCCATCTGCGGTCGTATATCGCCCACTTCAGCGCCGTATATCCATAAAAATCCTGAATGGTGGCATCGGCGCCGCTGTCCAGCAGAAATTCGACAACTTGCGCGTTCCCGGCGCTCGCGGCAATTATCAGCGCCGTTTGCCCTTTATCTTCGCGTGCGTTGATATTAATCTTTTTTGTCAAAAAATATTCAATAAGACCGTTATGCCCGTAACGAGCCGCGTACATCCATCCTCTCCACCCGGAATGGTCGCGGACATTGACATCAACCATATTTTCTTCGACCAGCCGCATGACCAAAAAAATATTTCCTCCCGCCGCAGCATCAAAAAAAAGCGCCTCGGTATCTGCCGATGATGACGTTACATCTGTGCCAAATTTCTGAATCTGCAGAGTGGAACAAGATAAAACAAAACAGAAGCATGCAAAGAAAAGCAATTTGACGACATTGCCATGCATTGCCGAATTCCGCTCCCTATAACTGTTGATTTTTAATAGCTAAATTATCATGAAGCCGTACAAGATTCAATACGGCAAATTCTGCAATTTGCAGGATGTTTCGTGAGTCAACCTATATTCCTGAGTTCCCGCCGCAGAATTTTTCCTACCGCGCTTTTGGGAAGATCATTCATCAGCTGAATAACTTTCGGTCTCTT
>JAKPJF010000171.1 GCA_029554345.1 Spirochaetota bacterium
GGAAAACTTACAGCTTCGGACGGAACTGTAACTGAAGGCAATTTTAAAGATGGAAAACTCGAAGGATTCGGAACTGCTTCATACAAGGACGGAAGCAAATATGAAGGTCAGTTCAAAAACGGAATTCCTGAAGGAAACGGGAAACTGACAACTTCGGACGGAACAGTTCTTACCGGTGATTTTAAAAATGGTAAACTCGAAGGATTCGGAACTGCTTCATACAAAGACGGAAGCAAATATAACGGACAGTTTAAAAACGGTATAGCCGAAGGAAACGGGACAATAGTATATTCTGACGGCAAAAGATACATGGGTTCCTTCTCAAACGGTAAACCGAACGGAAACGGTACCATACTCTACCCTGACGGCAGAACATACAGCGGATCTGTGGTAAATGGAAAAGAAGACGGCTTCGGCACTATGGCTTTTGCCGACGGAATAAAATTTGAAGGGGAATTCGTCGAAGGTTATCCTGACGGCGACTTCACAATAACCCTTGCCGATGGAAGAAAATATAATCAGAAGTTCATAAATCATACTCCGACCATCAAAAGAGCAAAAGAGATTGCAGACACAAAAGCCGCAGATAAAAAATTCAAAGGCGAATCGCTTCTTGCTAACCGAAAATCATCTGCCGAAGAAAACAACTCTAAATCAGCATCTCAAAATCAAAATATCGACAATTCAAAAGACTATAAAAGCCTATCGAAACAATTTGATTCACTTAGTTTCAATAACGCAAAGAAACTTGCCGACGGAACTCTTATTGTTGAGAAAAAAGGCGCTAACGGCGAAGAAGATGAAGCTTTAATTAAATATAAAGACGGTTCAGTTTATTCAGGACAAATCAAAAACGGAAAACCTGACGGGAAAGGATCTCTCAAAACAGCTGATGGAAATATAATTACCGGCATTTTTAAAAACGGAGTAGTCAGCAGAGGAGAAATCTACAACAAGGACGGAAGCGTTTACAAAGGCGCTTTATCAAAAAATGCACCTAACGGAAAAGGAGAACTCCTTCTTGCAGACGGAACTATTATCCGTGCGTTTTTCAAAAACGGAAAACCAATATCCCCTATTGAAGTTATTTATACCAACGGCGATAAATATGTCGGCTCCCTGTCTAAGTCCGGAAAGCCTGAAGGAAAAGGCGAATATACTTATGCAGGCGGCACAATCATCAAAGGCAATTTTAAAAATGGAAAACCTTTGCCGAATTCCGAGATAATACTTCCATCAGGATTAAAATACTCGGGGAAACTTAATGATAAAGGTCTGCCTTCAGGCCGCGGTGTTCTGACTGCCAAGAACGGTACAAAATTTGAAGGTAACTTTACAGACGGCAATCTCAACGGCGATTTTACTGTTAAAGATAAAAATGGAAAAATTTCAAAGAAAACTTTCAAGATGAAAGACACGGAAACTCTTGAAAAAGAAATTGCCTCAGCTGATTCAGCAAATAATTATGAAGAATCACCAAACAGCAAAAAGACAGCTGACTTGAATAAAGCAGCTGAATCGGGAAAGACGAAAAAATCAGCCCATAAATCCGACAACTCCGCAGATGACATGGGAATTGTATCTTTGTCCGGTGGAGTAAAATCTACTACTGCCAACACTATCTTTTTCTCAAACGGCAGCAAATATGAAGGAGAATTAAAAAACGGACTTCCTCATGGAAAAGGGATTTTAACTCTTGCAGATGGTACAAAAATTGAAGCAAATTTTGTAAACGGCAAAATACAGGGAAATGCTCTTATCAAGTATCCAGACGGAAGAACCTACTCAGGTGAAATTTCAGGAGTTGAACCTCACGGAAAAGGAACAATGACATATCCTGACGGTTCAAAATACATCGGCACTTTCGAAGGAGGAAATCCCGATGGTAAGGATCCTCTGGTATATCCTGACGGTAAAAAATATTTCGGTCAGTTTAAAAACGGTTATCCTTCAGGCCAGGGAATAATTTCTCTTCCTGACGGCACGAAAATAGAAGTGGTCTTTACGGAAAACGGAACACCGAGATTCGGAACCATTAAATATAAAGACGGAAGAATCTATAAAGGCGAACTGTTAAACTGGAATCCTCACGGAAACGGTGAAATTACATGGCCTGACGCAAAAAAATATGAAGGTAAATTCACTAATGGAAACGCTGAAGCTCAGGGCAAAATGACTTGGGCAGACAAAAGACTCTACATTGGGATGATCGATATAAAAAGCTGGCTTCCGCACGGTAAAGGTGAAATGCGCTTTCCTGACGGAAGAATATATTCCGGAAATTTTGTTAACGGTGTTATGTCCGGTGAAGGCAAACTTACATACCGCGATTCTACCGAGTATACTGGAAATTTCGAAAATGATTATCCCGAAGGTCAGGGAGAACAAACCTGGCCTGACGGACAAAAATACAAGGGAGATTTTAAACAGGGAGTTCCGCAGGGGAAAGGTGAAATCAAATGGCGTGACCGCAGAACTTATACCGGAGACTTCTTTAACGGCCGTCCTCACGGAAAAGGTGTATTCACATGGTATGACGGCAAACGTTATGAAGGTGATTTCAAAAACGGGCAGCCTGACGGCATGGGAACTTTTTACTGGCCAAGCGGTGACAAATATACAGGTGATTTTAAAAACGGCATCCGGGAAGGAAAAGGAACATATTACTGGAAAAACGGATATAAATATATCGGTGAGTACAAAGGAAATAAAGCCAACGGACAGGGTGTTCTTTATGATAGAACCGGCTATGAAGTATTCAAAGGTTTATTTGAAAATGACCAATTTTCAGATAAAATGAAAAAATAACTATTTTTACCGCCGATTATGTGATCGGCGGTAAAACTTCCCTACTCGCCTCATATATCATCCTTTGAAGGTTTCTCCCGAAAAAACTCCGTCCAACTGGTTTTTATTCTTGACTAAAACAAAAATGGAAAGTTTATTTCAAAAGGTTAAAAATTAAGTGGCAGAAGTTGCTTGTTTTTTTCAGTGCTTATTTTCATTTGGATTAATATTTTAGCCGAAACAGGTTGCAGCTTAATGCACGATTGTATTCATAAAATTGTTTTTATTACTAATGACGCTTTGCCGTCTATAAAAATTCCACAATCTTCAGACTTCGATCTCCAGACCGGAGACTCAACTGAAATTGTAGCCAAGTTTATGCCGTCAAACGACGATCCGATGATTGCTCTCATCTATTGTACCTATTCAGAACTTCCGATCCTTTCACAAATCATCGAAATGTTCAATAAACAGAACCTGTCCCATTTTTTTGCAGTACATATCGAAGAGGACAACCATAATCTTGAAACCAATGCACAGGTCGCATTTGTATGGGAAAATAATCTTTCACTCAGCGAATTTCTTTTCACAACATCATATCAGTTCAGGCTTCTCGAACAGAGAATGAAGGACCGCAAATCAATCGCCAAGTATCTGGCGCGGCTTCTTGATATGAAACAGGACCAGGAAGATCTGATAAAAATCGGCCGGTCGCTTTCTACCGAAAAAAACATGCCGAAGCTTCTCAGACAGATTTTGATGCTTTCGAAAAAAATAACCGGAGCAGATGCAGGTTCGATTTATCTTGTCGAGGAAGATGAAAACGGAAAGAGAATACGCTTCAAATATTCCCATACTTTTTCAAAGGATCTTCCTCTTGAAGAATTCGTTATTCCTTTTGATACCAATTCAATAGCAGGTTATGTTGCTGTTACAGGAAAAGTTCTAAATATTCCTGATGTTTACAAGCTGTCTCCCAATGATCCTATTTCATTCAATAAGAAGTTCGACCTGAGCAACAATTACCGCTCAACATCAATGATAGTTATTCCTATGCGCAATCATGCGAATGAAGTCATTGGAGTCGTTCAGCTCATCAATTGCAAAGAACCCATTGACCCTACATTTTCAACAGGTAATGAAGCATTCGAAATCGCACTAAACACAGAAGAAGACTTCCGCGAAAAAGTCCGTCCTTTTGACCGCCGCTATGAATCACTTATGGAATCAGTTGCAGCCCAGGCGGCAATTGCAATTGAAAACAACCGTATGATTCAGCAGATTCAGAATCAGTTCGAAGAATTTGTTAAAGCATCGGTATCGGCAATTGAATCCCGTGATCCGGCGACTTCTGGTCACTCATTTCGCGTTGCGGAAATCTGCCGCCGTCTTGCTCTTGCAATCAATACCGAAAAAGGCGGAGCTTTTGCACAGAATCAATTTACGGACACTCAGATAAAAGAGCTTGAATTTGCGGCTCTTCTGCATGATTTCGGAAAGGTTTATATTGACCCAAGCATTTTCATGAAAGAAAAAAAGCTCTATCCTTTCGAACTGCAGAATCTTATACTTAAGCTCAATTATCTTTATAAGAATGTTGAACTTCAGTATACGTCAGAATTTTTCAACAATGCTGAAGCAGATCAGAACAATTCTATCCAGAAAATTGAGGCAGAAAAATCCAAGTTTCTCGAAATGGTTCTAAAGATCAAGAATTCCATCGTAGCTCTAAATGAACCCACTGTTTCCGAGGCTAATCCCGCTGAAATAATTGAAAACTTAAACAAACAGATTGCTGAAATCAAATGTTATGATATTGAAGGTAAGCTCATCGACATAATGACGGATGAAGTAAAATCAAATTTAAGTATAAAAAAAGGATCTCTCAACGACAAAGAAAGAAAAGAAATTGAAAGCCACGTTCTCCATACTTATAATTTCGTAAGCAAGATTCCATGGCCGAGCGAATTCCGCAAGATTCCGGAAATAGCATTAATGCATCATGAAAAACTCGACGGTACCGGTTATCCTAACGGATTTACTGAAGACAAAATTCCTATTCAGTCAAGAATGATTGCTATAGCCGATATTTACGATGCGTTAACAGCCAATGACAGACCTTACAAAAAATCACTTCCTCACGAAAAGGCTCTGGAAATACTCCGTGCTGAAGCCGAAAAAAACAAAATTGATCCTAATCTTTATGATCTATTCGCCAGACTTGACATTACAATTGATCAGATTAAGCATGAAGAAGAAAAACAGAAGACTGCAGCCAGCAACTATTAATTTTTTCTTTCTGCGGGATATAATTTTTATTATTGCAGCAGGATTGCTTTTCTCTGTTTCTTCTTTTTTTGTAAAATCCGGTTTTGATATAATACCTAAAACTGATAACTATCCGCGTTATATCACAAAAATAAATGTAATAGAAGCTCTTCATAAAAACAAATCCGGAGCATTGTTTATTGATGCGAGAGACAATGACTTATTTAAAAAAACACATATTCCTTCTTCTGTTAATATTTCATGGAACGGCAATGTTTTTCAATCTATAATGAGCTATTCACAGCTGATTAAAAATTCCGCCGAGATTGTAATATATGATTCATCTGAAGAAAAAATTGATCTAGTACTTATGGCAAAGTACATAAACTCGCTTGGTTATCCAAATACTATATATATTTTTGAAAGCGGAATGAATTTTTGGCAGATTGCCGGATACAAATATGAAAAGAATTAAACAAATATTAGACACCGCGATCCGCATCGCTGCTGCATTCTATCTAATGCAGAATTTTACTGCCTTGTTTTCCCCTGAAAGCGAAATCAGAATGACCCGCGTATACGGCATTCTGCCCGAGGAATTTCTTGCACTCTTTGTTTTTCTCTCAAGCGGATTATTCACTTCGTGCGGTTTATTCGTTTTTCTTTCTGCGAAAAGAAAAGCGGCATTTTTCCTTTCGTCAATTATTCTTTTTGCAGGAATAATTTCAAAAATATATTCTGTTGCCGCCAATAAATATAACTCCTGCGGATGCTCTAATAACGGCGGTGATCT
>JAKPJF010000183.1 GCA_029554345.1 Spirochaetota bacterium
AAAGGTTAAGGAGTATTATATGCCAATATCAAAAAAAACAGTAAGAGACATTGACATCAAAGGGAAAAAAGTCATCATGCGTGTTGACTTTAATGTGCCTATCAAAGGCGGAGTCATTCAGGACGACACTCGAATCAAAGCGGCTCTTCCGACCATCAAATACATTCTCGAGCAGAATGTGAAATCCCTGGTTCTTATGAGCCATCTCGGCGATCCTAAAAAAGACACTGCGAAGAACAAAGAAAAAGCTGAAAAAGCCGGCAAAGCTTTCAACGAAGAAGAATATGTAAACAACCACCACAAAATGGCTCCGGTTGCTGCTCAGCTTGCAAAACTCATCGGAAAAGACGTAAAAGTTGCCCCTTCATGCATGGGCGACGAAACGAAGAAAATGGTAGACGCTCTTTCTAACGGAGCAATCCTTCTTCTTGAAAACACACGTTTTCACAAAGAAGAAACAAGCAAGGAAGCTTCTGAGCGCGAAAAAATGGCAAAGGAACTTGCAGCATACGGCGAAGTTTATGTGAACGACGCATTTGGAACTGCTCACAGAGCTCATGCTTCAACTGAAACAGTTGCTAAATATCTTCCAGCCGTAGCCGGATTTCTTATGGAAAGAGAACTTGAATTTCTTGAAGAAAAAATCGTAAAAGCACCTGCGAAACCTTTTGTTGCCATCGTCGGCGGAGCTAAGGTTTCTTCAAAAATCACAGTTATCGAAAAACTCATGGAAAAATGCGACCGCATCATCATCGGCGGAGGAATGGCTTTTACATTCTTCAAAGCAATGGGCAAAGAAGTCGGATCTTCTCTTTGCGAAGACGATCAGCTCGAAACAGCTAAGAAAACAATCGAAGCTGCAAAAGCAAAAGGCGTTCAGTTCCTTCTTCAGACTGATGTTATCGTAGCAGATGCTTTCTCAAACGACGCAAACATCAAGACTGTTGATGTTGATGCAATGCCTAAGGACATGATGGGTCTTGATATCGGACCTAAGTCAATCGAGCTTTTCAAAAACGCTCTTTCTGATGCCAAGACAATTTTCTGGAACGGACCTGTAGGCGTTTTTGAAATGGAAAAATTTGCTGCGGGAACTCTTGCAATCGCAAATCAGCTTGCATCGCTTACTTCTGCTGTAACGGTTATCGGCGGCGGAGATTCAGTTTCTGCTGTAAACAAAGCAGGTGTTGCAGACAAGATGACTCACATTTCAACAGGCGGCGGAGCTTCCATGGAACTCGTTGAAGGAAAAGTTCTTCCGGGTGTTGCAGCTCTTCTCAATGTTTAATCTCTCGTTTAAAGAAACCAAACCCCGCGAAAGCGGGGTTTTTATTATTTCATTCAATTATCGAATCAACTGCTTTCTTCAATCTTAAAATTCCTTCAGGAATTTCTTTCTCACTTACACTTCCAAATCCCAGCAATAGTCCTCCCTTTTTTCCGCTTAATGAATATTCCGCTTCGCAGTCAGCTTCAACGCCGAATTCTTCAAAGCACGAACATTCCTCAATGGTGAATTTATGCTTTCTGTGAACGATATTTAAATGCATTCCTGCGGCGTTTGAATTAATCACGATATCATTCCCGAATACTGAATTCAGCTTCTGTGAAATAAGACCGTGCTTTCTCTTGTAAATTTTTTTCATCCGGGCGATATTTCTTGTGAAAGCGCCGCTTCTCATAAAATGTGCCGCTGCAAGCTGAATATGCGAAGGTGTGCGCATCATAAGCCGCGCCTTCGTTTTCAAAATATCATCCGCGATACGTTCAGGCACGACGAGGTATCCCATCCGCATTGACGGAAACATGTTCTTGCTGAAGGTTCCGGCGTGCATGACGACTTCAGGATTCATAAGAAATAATGACCTCAGAGGATATCCTTCATATCTAAACTCTGAGTCATAATCATCCTCGATGATGAATATGCCGTTGCGGACGGCATATTCAACCAGTTTAACGCGTCGCGGCGCGCTGAGAACACAGCCTGTCGGGAACTGATGCGACGGAGAAACAAATATAAGTTTTCCTGCAGGTTTTGCAGGAAGAGCAGATGTATCAATACCCGATTCATCAACAGTAATTTCTTTAAGTTTATAGCCCGACTGTTTAAAAATATCAGCGGCAAAATCCACAACAGGATCTTCGATTATCAGCTCATTTGAAAAATGTGAAAAATGCGAAGCGATCAACAAAAGCGTTTCGGAAGTTCCTGAAGTTATTATAACGCATTCAGGTCTCACACGGATGCCCTTGACAAGAAGAAGATAGTCACAGACTTCAGTACGAAGTTCCATTCTTCCTGCAACCGGCGGATATGACAGCACTTCATCATCAGCGAGAGACCATGCATAATCAAGCGAACGTTTCCACTTCTTAACTGGAAAATGCTTCAGATCGGGAATACCGCAACTAAAGCTGATTATATTTTTCTTTTTCTCTTTCTTAACTTTTACAATTTCAGTTTTCTCAAGGCTGCGGAAAGAATCTCCGAGAATAACGCTTTCGGCAACCCATGTTCCCTTTCCGGGTCTGCCCTCAAGATATCCTTCAGACGAAAGCTGTTCATAAACTTCGATAATAATATTTCGGGATATATTATTCTTTTCGTGAAGATGACGGCTCGACGGCATTTTCGTTCCGGGTGCAAGCTCACCCTTCAGAATTCTTTCAAGAAGCTTTTCATAAAGCTGATTACGTATGGGATTCCGCAATGACCTGTCAATCTCAATATACATTATGCCTCTCAAGTGGTTCTGTCTTTTTATCAAAAACCGGCTCTTTTTTTTCTGCATCCTAACAGATACATTACGTCATGTATAAAAACTGATTACAGCCGGGCACACTCAATGTATGAAAAGAATATAAACCGATCAATTCTTTTTCAGAATGAGTAGCTCACGGTGATCAGAGAAAACAGGAGGATACATGACCGGTAAATTTACAAGAAAACTCGGACGCTCACAGATAGAAGTAAGCGCGCTCGGCATGGGCTGCTGGGCAATCGGCGGTCCGTTCTACTACGGCGGAAAGCCCGACGGCTGGGGAAACATTAACGATGAAGAATCAGTAAAAGCCATTCGGACGGCTCTCGATCTCGGCATAAATTTTTTCGACACCGCAGATGCATACGGCGTCGGCCACAGCGAGGAAGTTTTAGGCAAGGCTTTGGCAGGAAAAAGAAACGAAGCAGTAATTTCAACAAAATTCGCACACTTCGGAAATTCAGAAACAAAGACTCTCAACGGAACAAACATATCTCCATTTTATATCGAAAAAGCATGCGACGCTTCGCTCAAACGATTAAAGACAGATTACATCGACGTATATCTTCTTCACGAATGGAATATCGGCGTAGCCGATGTTGAAATTGTTTGCTCAGTTTTAGAAAAGCTTGTTGAAAAGGGAAAAATACGCACCTATGGATGGAGCACAGATCTTGTTGACGGAGCGGTATTATTCGCAAGAAGAAAAAACTGTTCAGTCATTCAGCACTGCCTGAACGTCTTTGAAGATGCACCTGAAATGCTTAAATTCTGTTCAGAAAACAATCTTGCAAGCATCAACCGCAGTCCCCTCGCTATGGGATTTTTAAGCGGAAAATTCGACAAGAATTCCGTTCTTCCGCAGGATGATGTCCGCGGAGCCGGGCATGAATGGGTTCCTTATTTCAAAGACGGACGTCCATCTGACGAATTCATGAAAATGCTGGATTCCGTAAAAGAAATTTTAACTTCAAAAGGAAGAACTCCGGCGCAAGGAGCGCTTGCATGGATTTGGGGAAAGAGTGAAATAACAATACCAATTCCGGGATTTAAAACCGTCAAACAGGTTGAAGAAAACGCAAAAGCAATGGAATTCGGCTCCTTAACAAAAAATGAAACAGATGAAATCGAACTTATTTTAAAAAGAAAGTAGAACTAATATAAAGGCTCCGCAAACGGAGCCTTTATTTATATAAAATGCAATTTCTAATAAAACATTACAATTCGTAATTAAGCCCGACATTAACATATGAAGAATTCTGTTTCTCTTTAGTTCCGCCGTACTCATAGTACTTACCTGATTTAAGAAAAGCACCTTCGACATAGAGAGTTGAACCTTTGGATACTTCATATCCGATATTTGCGTCCAATTCAATTCCCATATCTTTCTTTGTTCCTTCTGGAGTTTTCAACGCCCGGATATAAGCCGCGATAAATTTGGTGCTGATTGAACCGAACTGAGCTTCAACAACGGCACCTGCTGCCATATATCCGTCAGCAGAATCATACTTTCCGGAACCTGCAACATCTGAATTTGTTGTAAATGATCCGCCGTCTTCGATGATATAAAGTCTCCAGAGATTTATTCCCGAACTAGTTCCGTCAATTGTTGAATAAAGAAAAGATTCATTTTTGTCCGCAGTATCAGGATCATCACCTGACACCATTGTATAAAAACCGGTGAGCTTAATAGTCTCGCTTACATTAAAATAAGGAGCTATATCCAAAGCATATCCCGCATATTTGACATCAGTTTCTTTATTTTTTCCGCCGGCATAAACTCCCGCGAAATCAATACCTGCTGAACCGAAAACTAGATTCAGGGCAAGAGCCGGCATGTATCCCACGCCATCCTCGTACTGGCCGATCTTTGCGCCCTTTTGAGACTGATAAGCAAAGAAGGCCGGGCGTATAGAATTTTCACCCATAGTAATGGTGAGATCCGCAGCATATATCTGAGAGTCATTTTTCTGACCATAGTCGCCTTCAAAAGTCTTGAGATAATAAAGACCGAGACTCATTTTGTCATTAGAATACAATACCGCAAGCATCGGGATATTATCCCCGAAAATGATAGGAAAATCAACGGTATCAATTCCGCCTTCAAGTGTCAGACCTTCAAATGCGGCAACCTTGCTTTTCACGTATGCTTGAGCGACTTCAAGACCTTTTTTGTCAGCGCTAATTCCGACATTTTCAGAAGTCTTTTCATCATCATCAGTTTCAGCACCGAAAGTTGCGTCATACTCAAGGCCCAGAACTGCTTCCGTAGTTCCATTCGAAAAAGAAAGAGACGGTCTCATTCTGAATGCCGAATAACTTCCGGCTGAGTCTTTTTCAATTCCTTTATAAGCTGTTGCATATGCCATTCCTTTGACAGAGAAAGACAACTCAGTTTTTGGCGCTGCTGCATCTTCGGCAAGAAGAGTTCCGGCGCAAATGACGGAACATAAACCAAGAATTAATTTTTTCATTTTACCCTCTTTGATGTTTGATTATCCGCTAACGGATATAAGCATTAAAAACGGAACGCTTTTTTTAGCAAGCTCCGTGCTTTTTTTTACGCAATTTTAAGGCTTAATTTTACAATAGCTTAAACTACATTAACGTCTTGTAAAATTAAGCCCATATGCAGGATAGAATTAAACCTGCCTAGAAAGACTCTATCATATCAGGCAAAAATTCGCTATTATTTTTTTGATGAAAGCATCTGAGAAATCAAAAACGCCATTTCCATACTTTGGGAATAATTAAGCCTAGGATCACAGTATGTCTCATAATTCTGAGGCAGGTCAGCATGTCCTATTTCAGAAGCACCGCCGACGCATTCAGTTACTTCATCTCCGGTAAGTTCAAAATGAACACCGGAGAGTATTGATTTTGATTTCGAATGTATCTCAAAGGCGCTTTTCAACTCTGAAAGAATGTCAGAGAAGTCGCGTGTTTTAATTCCGTTTGCATTTTTTATATTTCCATGCATTGGATCGGAACACCATGAAAGATTTAATTTCTTATTATTAATTATCTCAATATAATTTTCGAGTTTTGATATTTCCGAAACTCCGAATCGGTGAATTAAAATTATTTTACCTTTTTCATTTTCGGGATTAAGAATTCTGATTATTTCGACAAGCTCATTCATATCAGCTTTAGAACTGAATTTTATACCGACCGGATTTTCAATTTTACTAAAGTAATCCACATGAGCAGAGTCAAGAAAACGGGTGCGCTCTCCTATCCACAGCATATGAGCTGATGAGTTATAGTAATTGCCTGTTTCAGTATTTATTCGGCTTACAGCAGTTTCATAATCAAGCTGAAGACCTTCATGTGAAATATAAAAATCCGTTGAACCGACTGAATCCTTCATCACTCCGCCGATCGACTCCATGAATTCAAGTGAATCCTTTATTCGTTCTATTATACCGCTGTATTTTTCCCATGAATCAGATTCTTTAAAAGAATCAAGCTCCCAATTATCAGGATGATGAAGATCTGCAAATCCGCCCGAAATCGCTGAGCGCAGATAATTCAAAGTGACTGCTGAACGGTAAAAAGCTTCCATTAAGCGCGCCGGATCTGGATCCCTTTTCAGCAAATCGGCTTCATAGCCGTTTATAGAGTCTCCCCTGTAAACGGGAATTTCTTTTCCGTCGATATATTCGAAATCATTTGAACGCGGCTTGGAATACTGACCGGCAATACGTCCTAATTTTATCACAGGCTTTTTGGCTCCATAAGTAAGAACCACACTCATCTGTAAAAGTATCTTAAGCTTGTTCAGAATAGCCGTTTCACGGCAGTCGATAAATCTTTCAGCACAGTCACCGCCCTGAAGAATGAAACGTTCCCCCTTTTCCGCATCACAAAGCTGAAGCCTCAATTTTGCAATTTCCCCCGGAAATACCAGAGGCGGAAGGAGAGATATTTCTCTGAGAACACTGCCTAAAGCCTCCTGATCCCTGTATATAGGCTGCTGAATTATTTTTTTCTTTTTAATATTTTCCATAATTTTCCAATGTTTCTATTTATAGAAACATTGGAAAACCGCTGTTTTTTGTAAAGCTTTTTTTAATTACATCATCTACAATGCTCCGAATTCTTTATCAATTGATTTCTTGACAAAAAGGTCTAATAAGTATATTACGTTACAGAAACAAAATATATAGATTGGGTATTAATATGAAAAAATTTCTGTTCATTATCACTTTTATCCCTGCACTAATTACTGCCGGGCCGTATGAAGATATGGCGGTTTCTCTTACTAAGAACATTAAACTTGATAACGAACCTATTGCTGTTATGCCGTTTACAAGTACTGATTCACTTGACGGAGATGCGCGGATAGCTACTAACGAATTTGAACGGGCACTTGTCTCCCAGGATATTAACGTTTCTGAACGTTCTCAAATCGACAAAATTATCGAGGAACAGGAACTTCAGCAGACCGGCATTTTTTCAAACAAAAATGCCGCAGAAGTCGGCAAGGGAGTAGGAGCAAAGTATGTCATCATCGGAACTACTACACGTTTTAACAAATTTGCCGGAGAAACAGACAATGTCGGATTGAAAATCAATGTTAAAATAGTTGATGTAAATTCATTCAGAGTTATTTCAGCAGCAAGCGGCGAAGTTGATGCTTCGGATGTTTCCAGCAAATACAAAAGAAAAGCTCCGCGCAAGCCAAGCGAATACCCTTCGTTTCTTGACCTGTATGGATCTGTAACATTTTACAAACACGTTGCAAAATATGAAAATATTCTAGGCGATAATGACGTCAAAGTTACTACAAAAATGGACATGGGATTCGGCGGCGGAATCAGATATCTTTCTTCAAGCAAAGGCTTCTTTACCAGCGGATGGGAATTCACAATTGATTCTCAAAAATTTAAAGACAGTTCGCTAAAAGCTAATCAATACTTTTTAAACTATATTCCGATGATCAGGGTTCCTCTTTGGGTTTATTTCCCTTCGCTTTCCGACTACACAAGTATCTATATTGGAATGCCTATCGGTCTTGGCATAGATGCTGTTGACTACTACGATAACGGCGAAAAGAAAACTTCTAAAGGCTTCGGCTTCAACCTCGAATTCATGGGCGGACTGAGACTAGGTGTATCCGAGTCAATAAGTTTCTTTGCTGATTATAGATATAGACCTCGTACCATGAACGGCATAATAAGATATGAAGTAGATGACTTATCAGTAATTGAAAGATTCAAAGATCATAAAATCAGCTTCGGAATCAGTCTTGCGCCTTAAAAATCTTAAGAAATTGATTCACTTTTCCTTAACAGACTTGAAAAGTGAATCAATTCTTGGAGCAAAAAACTGATACTTCTCCTTTTTTACTTCGCCTGAAACAACTATTATTTTTTTATTAAAATCAGCACAGTATGCAAGAACAACCTTCCTATTCCGGTTTTCATAAACCCGGCTGATAAATTCTTTACCTTGATACTTTCCGCCGCCGCTTTTTACCAGACGCAGTCTTCTTATATTTGCCCAGTTGTCAAATGCTGACATCGAAGTCTTTTCTTCTTTATTAAAACAGCTGACCACGAATTCCGATCCGTCAGAATCATTCACAAACGGAATTGAAATATCGTCACCATCTCTTCTTTCCCATCCTGATGGAATCATTACAGATATTCCGAACTCTTGAAGATTGAATTCTGTATCTGTTGATATCTCTTTTCCACCGCGTTCCCATCTTTTCCGTTCTATTATCTTTGCGATGTAAGCACTTACCTTCTTATCAGTCTCTATGATGCTTTTTGCAGAAATCGGGAAAACTCCTATTTTTTTAACATGATTCTGGTTAAACAATGCTTTCAATTCAGCATCATAATTTTTTCGCGAGCTTTTGCCCATTCTTGCATAGAAATCCGAAAGCTGTTTAATTCTTACATTATCATCATTAAGCATTTTTGCGATATAATCTTTTGCCCTGGTTTCGGAATTTATTTTCTTATGATCATAATTTTTCACATATGGAAGAATGCTTTTCTTTTCATAAAATTCATTCAGTTCATCGGATAAGATACCGGATTTAGCCGCTTCTTCATACTTTGCAAAGACTGAAGAATATTCATTTATCACATCTGCAGAATATGTTAATTCTCTATATCTTTTCATTTCCGTTTCAATCATGGATGATATTGCAGAAATTTCGGTTTCTGCGTATGGAAACTCATTATTTCCTGATTTTTTTGCGGAATTTTTTTGAACAGCAACATTCTGTATTTTTTTCATAAACAGAGAAAAGTCCGCCGCAATGACTGCTATTTTATCATAATCAGCAGGAGTCATGAATTCCCTGTCTGTTTTATCCACGGAAAAAAATGAACGAAAAGCATCCTGCGCTTTACGCAATTTAACCTTGTTCGCCGCATATATTTTTGAACCTTCAGAAGTCGAATCAAGCAAGGCTGCTGATTTTTCCCTATCATAAACAAAAGAAATGTACTTCTTAACCGGTTCTTCTCTCATCAAATACCGTTCGGCATCTCTAACAATATCATTCTTTGCTTTTTCCTTCCAAGACACAAAAAGAAAGGATAGCTTTACATATTCTTCTGCGGCCTTTTTTTTATTTGATGATGTTTCTGAAGAAAAAAATTTATCGGACAAACCTTCAACTGACTTCAAGAATTTATCAGGAGAAAGACTATCTTTTCTGATTCGGTCAACTTCAGATACAAATTTAGTATAATCAGCATCCTCACTGAAAGTAATTCCTCCTTCATTTTTAACAGATGATTGTTTTTTGATTTGTGATGAATAAAGCTTATCGGGGAGCACTGCAAAAACTGCCTTCTCAAGCTCGGCGGTTTTATCCAGATAATAGTCTCCTCGCTCAATAGATTCCGCATCATTAATATATTTCAAAAATATTGATGAATCCTTGATTACACCAAGACGTTTTTTGGCAAGATAACTTACTTCTTCAGCAAGAATTGCCGAATCAAAATTATCTTTTGAAATTTCCAGACGGGCTTCAATATCAAATTCTCTGGTTTTGCGGTCAGTTTCTGCCCTGATAATATTTGCAGAAAATTTTCCGGCGTTAGTCTCATCTGCAGAATGTTTCATATCCGCAAGTGCGGAATTTTTAAACTGAAGGTAAAGCGATTCATAATTGTCAATCATGCTTATAACAAAAAACTCTGTAATAAGCTGCTTTTTGAACTTTGCATCAATCAGCTTATCTATAAGTTTTGCGGAATAAAAATCACTATGATAACCGAAATTTGCATCTGATAAAGAATTTATATTATTAATGATATATGACTTAATTTTATCATTCCATAAATCCGAAGAAAAACCCGCTGCTATTTTTCTGAGATAAGCCGAGTCAAAACTCCGTCTGCAATACGATTCAATGTAATCTTCAGTATCAATTTCAGACGATGAACCGGCTGAGATTGTTTTTATCAGATTTTCAGCATAAATTAGATTGCTTGAAAGAATATCCCCGACAAAAGGATAGATTTCCGAATCCTTAAGACCGTTTATCTCCTGCCTCAGAGAATTTTCGCGCAATTGCCAGTAAACAAGCCTTTTATCGGATTTATCCGGTAAAATTAACTGAAAAGACAAAACCGCACAAAAAATCAGCATTTTCTTCATATAAACAAACCCCTTATTAGATTATCGGAATTTTTTCTATTTCAAAAAAATAATTACATTAAATTATATTTTTGAAATAGAAAAAATTCTATACAGATTTAATATGGTAAAATATATATTGATTCTTACAATAATTTGAATTAGACTCGTTTCGGAGCATATTATGAAATTCTTAAACCTAAACATCAGAAAACTTATAATTCTCTCACTTCTTGGCGTCGGACTTATCCCTTTTATTATATCCATTTCCGGAATCACTTTCTTCAATGCCGACCAATTCAAACAGAAGGAAATGGATATTCTGCAACAGTCAAGCGATTATGCCGCGGCCAAAATTGATTTTTACTTTAAATCCAAGATGGCTCATATTTCCCATTATGCGAATGAAAGCCGTGTAAAAAGCATGAATTGGAAAGAAATGGATTCTTATCTGCAGGCTGAAGTAAAAAGGCTGAAATCATTTGATAAATTCATTGTCTGTCTTCCTGACGGATCTTATTTCAATACCGCTTCCGGAGGAAATCCTTCTCAGGGCAATCTCGAAACAGAAAATAACAAGGATCCTAAAGCGAAAAAAAGAAATCTCAAAGAAAGAGATTACTGGAAAGCAACTCTTGGAGAAAATGCCTATGTAAACAAGCCGGATTTTATATCAGATCTCATGATATCAAAATCTACCGGCGAAATGCAGATAATGATAGCTCATACGATTTTTACCGGCACTGAAAACAAAGTTATGATTACCGATTCAATACATACCGGCATTGACAGAAAAGGAATGATCGGAGGATCGATTCAATATTCCGAGTTTGCGGCATTAAAAGATGAAATACTATTGGAACTGAAAAAAAATCTTGGAGAAGAAACCGACTTTTACTTTATTACAAGCTCAGGGAAATTTCTATATCATAAAAATAAAAAATTCGTTATGCATCTCGAAGATGACGGAAAAGGCGGAAAGAAAGTAATTGAACCTACTATATACGATTTCAAAAATGAAGAATTATCAAATATTACCAGAAAAGCACTTTCCGGACTAAAAGGCTTCGCTCTTACAGAAAACCCTGAAACTAAGCAAAAAAGTATTTTCTTCTACTGCCCTATTCCTTCAGCCGGTTATTCGGTCATATTGTCAATCCCTCAATCATATGTTTACCGGAATGTTTATTATAATGTAATTGTCAGCGTTTGTATAGCGGCAGTTTTTATCATTTTTATTCTGATTATGGCAACCTTGATATCCGGAAAACTTTCGAAACCAATCATAAAACTCAACAGCAAGTTTGACATGCTTGCGAATGGAACGATTCATCCCGAAAAGACAAGTTCGAGCAATATCAACAGTAATTTTGAACTTGATAAACTCGATCATAACTATAATGCCATTATATCCCGTTTTTCATCTATTATTTCCAAGATTGTTGACGTGTCACAGACGCTTGCTGCATCTTCAGTAGAAATTTCACAGAATGTAATTTCTTTCTCGGACAACATTCAAAGCGAATCATCATCGGTTGAACAGGTTAACGCAACCCTGGAAGAACTCGCCGCAAGCGAGGAGAGCATTATGACTTCTGTTGAAACTCAGCAAATTGAAATAAACCGAATCAATCAAATGGCTGATGATCTTAAGCTTATAATTCACTCGGTAGTCCAAAACATAAATATGACAAATGACAAAGTCCGCACAATCAACGAAGACGTCATTTCCAATTCAAAAGAAATGAATGAAATGACTGATATCATCACAAGAAGCGCCGACGAATCAAAAGACATGCTCGGCATTGTTAACATTATCAATGATATTTCTGAACAGATAAATCTTCTTTCGCTGAATGCTGCGATTGAAGCTGCACGCGCCGGTGAAGCCGGGCGCGGATTCGCGGTGGTTGCCGATGAAATCAGCCATCTTGCTGACGCAACCACTTCAAGCATAAAGCAGATTGACAGTTTAATTATGCAGAATAATAAAAATTCTGATAGCGCACTTCAAAAAGTACGAAGTGCAATCGCTAAAGAAAAAACAATCCTGCTCGGCATAGAATCTATCACCAACATGATGCAGGAACTATCAAGTCTGACAGAAAAACAGAATTCTGCAAACGAAGAAGTGAATCAGGGTCTCAAGGAAGTTCTAACAAAAACAAATTTCATCACTTCGGCAATCCGTGAAGGTAAAGTTGCAATTGATGAAATAGTTAAATCAGTTTCGGTTATCAGCGAAATGACGCAAAGTAATTCACTGAGTTCAGAAGAAATATCTGCAAGCACTGAAGAAATATCTTCTATGGCGGAAACTCTAAAATCTGAAGTCAGTTTCTTTAAGATTGTTAAGTAGAAAGCAATCCGTATTGTCATTTTCAGAAAACAGAATATGACAAGGCCGGAATTTCTGGTGATTAAGTCATCACTGTACACATTTTCAATTGTTTTTTGATTGATGACAATATATCAATAGTTTCTAGCATTTTTTTGTATCAACATTTTTTTTTAAGACACAAACAATTATTCCAATTTATTACAGGTTATAAATATGAAACGTCTATCAATATTGTTAATTGCATTTATTTCTACAGTGCTGATTTCTGCGCCTAAGAATCGGCAATTAGAAATAAATCCAGACACCAATTATGTTATCGGCACATGGTATCTATTTTCTAATATCAACAAAGGTGACATTACATATATTTATGATTTCAAATCAGATGGATCCCTCTCTATTTCTCAAGACTTTGTAAATAAAGAGAAAATGATTAGCAATATATGGAGAATTGACAAAACTCAAACCAATCTGGAATTTGTTTCCATTATACTAAACGGCGAACTTTCCAAGATTAGACTTTACAGAGATAAAACTAGCATCAAAAAATTGATACCACAAGAATATTCCGAATATGAAGATAAATTTAATGTTTTATTTATCGATGATGAAGAAACTCCTATTTGCGCCACAAAAGATAAGGAGTTAGCTATTACATTATTACGCGCATCCTATCCCGCATCTTATGCATGGAAAATGCTAAACAAAGAATCCGTTTCTGAGCTTGAAAAATTCAGTCTATCAGAATATTCTACATCCTATAGAGAAGATTTAAAATTCCATATCGAAAAGAGTATTGATGCAGAAGTTTCTAATATTTTAAACAATAAGTTTAAAGAATTTTCTCAACACTTTAACAGAAAAATAATTGATTATGGTGAAATTCAGGAATATACAATTTATGATCTTTTGAAAACTGTTCCGGTTAATGATATCCTTGACGTAGAAATGGACTGTGAAACTTTTACCATAGAAAATAACCCTTTTATTCCCGGAGCTTTTAATATAATCCTGCCCAACTCATCATTTCTTACTGGTCAAAAATCAAATATGTCATATAAAATCTCTGAAGAATATATTCTTTTAACGCTAATCCCTTTTAACAATAAAGCAATATTACTTGGAAAATCTTATCTTAACAAATATTCATCTTTAACCAATGATTCAAATATTATTATCAAACCTACAAAATTCACTCCATATAATATTGAGAGTTACGAACAACTTACAAAATTATTTTTTGAGCATTATAATAAGCGAAGATCAAAAAACATAATAATTCAAAAAGAATTCGCAATAGTGTCATGTAAAGAACCGGTTTTTCGCGAAAAACCGGATATCAAATCTGCAGTACTCGAATCAGGCTCCTTTCTTTTTGGTCAGAATTTTGTTGTAATTAGCAAAAGCGGAAAAAAAAGCAAAATAAACGGTGTTGAAGAATACTGGTATCAATGCAGATCAAATAAAGGCTGGATTTTCGGAGGCGATATCATCCGAACAAAGTTTGAACCTTTCATCAAAAATTTTAATACAGAAATAATATTAAAAAATATTATTGCAGGTGGAGGAAATGATTTCTTTTATACATTTTCTCCAATTGTAATAGGAGACATCTTTATTGCATATATTTATCACAATGAATATCTTCCTTCTCCTTCAGATGACAATAAAGATGATATTCCGGCCAATGGTTTAATGATAGGAAAATTCAGCGAAGAAAAAGGATTTTTTAAATTTTCTAAAGTTATTAAAATAGCGGGCTACTCCATTAATGGCGAATGGATCAATGACCCATCAAAGTTTTCCGAATCATACAGCAGTTTTAAAAATTTTAACTGCCGATATGCATCTTATTCAGATGAAGAAGGAGTCTACTTCCAAAAATTAGATGAAAAATATGCTTATAACATTTTTGATGAATTCAAACATTCCCGTCAATATTACAGAGATTTAAAAGATGATGAATCCGACAAAAGTGAATTCGTTCATGAATTTTTTTATTATGAAAAATGTCATTATAGCGACGTAAGGATTCTCAGCTGGCTACGTTCACCAACAGGATTAAATGATAAAGAAACTGTTTTCAAAAATTACTAAAACCAGTAGCGGACTCCGGTTTCAAATCCCCGGAGTTTCGCGTATTTTGCCTGAATGCTTCTGAATCCATAGTAGATTTCATATCCACAATATGTAGCACCTGCAAAAAAACCAAAATCTTTATAAGTAATATTGTTCATAATAATGAAACCGAATTTTCCTGAAATAGTTAGAGGCTTGATAGGAACAGACTTCACGGTTAATCCCGTAGAGAATCCTTCCATTTTTAATGTACCCCTGAAAAAAGCAGCACCGGCATAGAAATCTGTAGATAAGAAATCATATTGGAACATAGGTAAATTAAGTCCTGTCATTGAATACGACAGAAAATCTTTTCCGTCATTATAATATCTTGTTTCAAATTCTGGACCTACAAGATTACATATTTTACCTGAAAATTGCGCAGAAAAACAATTAACTTTATCAGTTGTACGCTGATATGCCATGCTTAATATAAAATGGTATTTCTTACCCATCGGAGGCATATCATTTTTTTCATCTATCTGGTGATATGCCTCCGATGAATTATATTCATAATTTTTTTCAGGTTTAGTATTTCCTGACGGATTTAAGAGACTTGATTTAATAAAAAAATTAAAAGATTCTGCTTCGTATGGATATTGTGCGTACGATGTTCTTTTATTATCTTCAACCATAGCATCAAAGATTAATTCAAATATACTTCCGAGAATCATACCGAGGATAGAATCATCATCTGCGTCATCTCTATTTTTATTTCGGTCATAACTATAATCGAATTCATCTCTGTCTTTCTTCTTGTATTTTCCTTTTGACTGGTTTTCCTTTTGTTCTCTTTTTGTATCTTCTGCAAACGAATCTAAATCAGCGCGGAAAACACCCGGATATAGAACAATTCCGATCATAATGATAATAGCCAGCGCATTCGTTATTTTTTTATTCATTTCCCCGCCGAATTATGCGAAATATTTAAAAATTATTTCAATACTATTGATATGCTTTAAAGATTAATACAAAAAAAGCTTATATCAAATAAGCTTTCTAATTCTCAGTAAACAAAAGACAACAAATCCGGAATTTCTGATAAAGTTGGAAACTACATATAACTGCTCGGAAAGACCGAATAATCCGGCAGAAAAACTTAACAAAGAGGAAGCAATAAGCATTATTGACACAATTAAGTAAAAAGATTTTTCTTTAAGTAAAGTGACGGCAAAAATAAAAGTTCCAATTATCAGAATTACACCATGCAGAAGATAGATGAAACCGAGCTTTCTGACCAAAGGCGCATATTCGGGACTTTTTTCCGCAAAAGCATATGTAGCAGTTCCCGAAAAATATACAAAAGATACAGAAATCAACAGAATCCCGATCAAACGCACGAATCCAGCTTTAGCTCCGTCAGCGGCATAAAGTCCGATCAATGATAATGAAATTCCTGCCATTGCAATATAAGTTAGAATCATTTGGGATGAAGTAAATCCTGATTGAAAAAGTTCAATTGTATCGCTAAGAATATACAGCAAAAAGAAAAATGCTGTTATTACATATACCGCTAGTTTCTGACTTCTCTTCATAATAATCACCTTTTGCATTTTTATCTCAATGTTTCCAGACTTTACATATTGTAAAGAATAATGCGGCTAAATTAATTGTTATAAATTAAAAAAAAAGCTTGCTACTGAAACGGTAGCGCGCTACTATATCCGTAGCGCGCAATCAATAATTAGGAGTATTACCATGCCATTAATTAACATCAAAATGGGACAAATCACTGAAGAAAAGAAAAAAGAACTTATAGTCAACCTCACAAATGAAGCTGTAAAAATTACCGGTTTAAAACCTGAAAACTTTATGGTTTTTATTGAGGAATTTCCTTACGAAAACATCGGAGTTGCGGGAATGACGATAAAAGAACGTTTGGCTGCAGCAAAATAAAGATATATGAATTAAAAAAGATTTGATTCCAAATCATCAATTCTTCAGACTTCAAAACAAGCCCTGCCGCTATCAGTGCGGCAGGCTATTTTAGTTTATAAGGTGTAAACATGTCCATTCCTAAACCGGGAAACCCTGTAAGGGGATCAAAATCAGGCGCTCCGATTATGGCTCTATTCGATCTTCTTGGAAGGCGATGGGCGATGGGCATCATCTGGCAATTAAGTGATGGGCCTTTAACATTCCGGGGAATTCAATCTAAATGCAATTCGATGTCTCCATCCGTGCTCAATGCCCGCATAAAGGATCTCACCGAAGCAATGCTTATCGAACAGACACCTAAAGGCTATGCTCTTACAAAAGACGGGATCGAGCTTTTTGAAATACTTCAGCCTTTTCATGATTGGTCGCACAAATGGGAAGACAAATTTGAATCAAAGAAATAAAAAACCCCGCCTTCGGCGGGGTTTTTTATTTTAACTTGCTTTCACGTTTCGTTTAATTGTAGCGGTTGTTTCTTTCTGAATGAAATCTTCTATCTTCGGATTATTTCTAAATCTGATTACGTTAAGCATGAATATTTCAAGCTTGCTTACGATATTCGGAGGAAGAATGTCTCCGTCGATTTCGACGCTCATTACAGGAAGCTTTTTCTCTCTTGCCCAAGGTGCGATTATTCCTTCAATTACACGGCCGATAAGACAAGCAAACGGAGAAATATTAACTACACCCGAATAATCATCAAGAAGAGCTGTAGCAGCCGCCCCGGATGAAATTGAAATTTCAGAATAAAGATCACTGTGAACAAAGTATTTTTCTGCGTTAGCCATAATCTTATCCATATTATGCGGAGAAGAAGGCACGAGTTCACATTTGTTCAGTATTGAAAGAATCTTATGATCAACATGAGTCTTATAAAGATGCTCAAGTTTCCACATAATAAGTTCTTTCATTGGTCCTGAGAAAAGACGTCTGTAAATAGGAACAAGGCGCAGACGTTTCTTTATGTCGTGCTTGCGCGTATAATCGCAATAGTAAATCCACTCAGAAACAGAAGAAATTTTCGGGATGATTCCGTTTCTGCAGAAGTGCTGAACGAGTTCATCAACTGCGAAATCGTCTCTTCTTACGTAGATTTCTCCTACAACAAGAACTTTCGGAGTATCCTTCATTTTCTTTTTCAAAGGAATCTTGGCGAGTTCATCGACGATTCCTTTCAGAACCGAATAAATCTTACCAGGAGTTTTTTCAGCTACATCAATGAGTTTTCTCCATTCCTTATCGTAGATCTCGATCGCCTTAACAGGATCAACCGCACAAGTACGCAGAGTCGCCTCGATGTCTTTCATATAATCCGCGATGATCATATTCTTCCAGACATTCTTTGTAAACTCTGTTCCGAATTCATTATAAGAATTATCCGAATCCATCGTAACGGTAATCATGTTTTCAACACGAAGATCCTTGAAAAGATTTTCATAAAAAACAAAGTACTGACCAGTTCGGCAAGGCCCGAGAGTTGTCGGAACAAAAAGAAGATAAGTCTTATTCTTGTCGAATTTTTCCGAGTACATGTACTGAAGAGCTTCACCAAGCACAAGCTGTGAAGGAAGACACTCTTTACCCGACATATAGTTTTTAGCCATCTGAAGAGTAAATGTATCAGGAACAGGCATCGCATCGGAATTTACTCCGGCACCTCTTAAAGCTGCGGCAACAAGTTCAACCGAAAGCTGACCCATGTTCGAAAGAAGAAGAACCACATCTTTATTGTTGAAAATTTCTATACGCTTATTGCCTTTTTTTGTGTCGATAAGATGAAGCTTATCCTTTCCGTTATTTATGAAACGGAGACCATTGTCGAATCTTTCAACTTCTTCGTTCTTAAACTTAGCCTTATATCCTTCGATGATATCAAGGAAAGCCTCGACACGGGTATCAATTCCGGCATCAGCCGAATGTGAATCGAGCTCAAGAACAAGGAACGGTTTCATTCCCATTATCCATTTGAGATAATGAAGCATGAAAGAATCCGGTGCGCATGAAAAGTTTGTAATAAATGTTACGAAAATATTCGGATTATTTTTTACAGACACCGCAGCTTTCATATCCTGCTGACCGTAATACCAGTACATGTTAGGAAATATTTCAGCATCCTTAAGAGGAATCATGTCAAAAGGAATAACAGAATATCCGCGTGTAGTAAACTTCTGCGGAATTCCCATATTCGCGTCTTTTGAGAACGCATTATAAGGACGTCCTAGAAGAGCTATTATAGGATGATCGGACTCTTCAGCCTTCTTCATAGCTTCTGCTCCGATCTGCGCATATTTAGCGAGAAACTCCTGCTGTTTTGCGAAAGCATAATCAAACGCTTCCTTGATCTCTCGCTCTCCGATTCCAAGATGTTTTCCGGCATCAATGAATCCTTCGAGCGCTTTTTCGTTTCCGAATTTGAAAGATACAATCGGAGTAAGGAATCTTGATTCTTTTACATCAGGAAATGCTTTTTTGATATAGTAAGGAAGAGCCTGCGTTATCGGACAGAATGTCGCATGAACATCCTTTTCATAACTTTCAAGATCTCTGAAGTGAGGCACGAAAACATAATCCACATCAGTATTAAGAAGAGACTGAATCGCACCATGAGCTATTTCCGCAGGGAAGCAGTATGCACTCTCTGCTTTTGAAACACCTTCCTGATCGATTTCTTTTGAAAGAACGGTTTCAATTCCAAGCTTATGAAAGAAATGAGAATAAAGCGGATAGAGCGAATATGTCGAGAATGCCATAGGAAGGCCGACTTTTATTCCGCGTCTTTTCGTCATCTCTTCTGCCGGGGCAAAATCTTTGAAAATGATTTCTTCGCGTTTTTCAACATAGTTGAATATTTTAGTCTCGTCGAAAACTTTCTTCTTTCTGCTGTTCGCGTATTTGTTACAGCGTCCGCCGAACATATACTTGTGTCCGTTTACGTTAAGAACCTTGATCGGACAGTAATTATCGCAAGCCTGGCATTTGAATTCTCTTTCGTAAACGATAGATGTATTCATAATGCTGTCGATGCTGAAATCTGATTTGTCAAGGAATCCGTCTTTGTTTTTGAGCTTTGCGAGAAGCGCAACGCCGAAACAGCCGAGAAGCTCAGGATCTGGCGGAACTGTGATGTCCTTATCAAGTATCATCGCGAAAGCAAGAGGAACAGCTTTATTCTTCGCAACTCCTCCCTGCAAAACGATATTGCTTCCGACAGAACGGTTACCGAGAACTCGGTTAAGATAGTTGGAAACGATTGAAGTTACGATACCGGCAGTGATATCTTCTCTTGTAGCGCCGAACTGAATCGCTTTTCTGATATCGGAATTTATAAATGCCGAGCAATGTTCACCGAATTTAAGAGGGCGTTCTGCAGCAACAGCTATTTCACCGATATCTTTTACATCGGTAATGTTAAGATCTCCGGAAGCTGATTCTTCAAGAAAGGATCCTGTTCCGGCCGAACATGCTTCATTCATCGCATAGTCGATAGGAACTTTGTTTTTGAGGTAAACGTATTTCGCGTCCTGACCGCCGATTTCAAAAATCGTATCGATTTCAGGTTTAAAATAAGTTGTACCCGTCGCGTGAGCAATAATCTCGTTATAAACCCCGCCTGTTTCAAGAAACACACCGAGAATCTCTCTCGATGAACCTGTAGTCGAAATGAGCGAAATTTTTATTTTGCGGTAATCAACATTCTGTTCAGCAAGCTGTTTCTTGACTTCTTCGAGACATTTCTTAAGAGCTGCAACCGGGTCTCCGTGAGTTCTTCCGTAATGATCAGCTACAATTTCATCAGTCTCAATATCAATTAGTGCGACCTTGGTTGTAGTCGATCCGCCGTCAACACCGAGAATATATTCGCGTCCTTCTTTTGCCTTTCCTCTTTTTGAAGGAATATAATGAACGCGCTTTTCAGCTGTTTTAAGACTGCTGTATCTTCCAAAAGACAATTCATGCTTCTTGAAAAGATCATTTCCTTCAGGAAGCTGAGTTCCGAGAGTGGAAGCAAGAAGAGCCGCACCGAATGCTTCAAGATAAGAAGATTCTTCAGGAACTATAAATTCAATCAGAGGAAGTTTTTCTCTTACGAATTTTACGATATGCGCATTCTTGGTAAGTCCGCCTGAAAGAATTACCTTTCCGTCGGCGATTTTTGCTTTCTTTAGGAACTCAACAACTTTAACTGCCATAACGTCGCTTAGCGAAAGAACGATATCGCCTTTGCTCGCTTCGCCTTTGTTGAGTTTATGTGTACAGTCGCTTTTCATGAAAACCGAACAGCGGGCTGAAAGCTTGTGCACTTTACATGAATCATGAACTCCGGAAATATCCGCAAGTTTCATGTCCATTCGGCCTAACTGCTGCTTGAAAAATTCACCGGTTCCGGACGCGCATTTATTACCCGAAAAGCTTGTGATAATTTTTCCGTCAGAATCGATTTTATAAACAACGAATATCTCACCGCCGAGTGAAGCGACAGCATTAACTTCGTAACCGAGTTCTCTTGTCGCTGTCTCTACACAGATTGATTCGAGTACATTATCGACATTTATTAAATGACGGCCTTCATGACCTGTAACAAGAGCCTTTACTCCCTTTGGAATGGCTTTGTCCGAAAGAAGCGATTTGAGAGTTTCGAGGAAATTACCCTCGTGCTCTTTGACTGCCGACCATACAATTTGTTTGCCCTTAAGCAGAACAAGCTTTATGCTCGACGATCCTATATTTATCCCGAGACTTTCCATTTATCCCCCTATTCAAAGAATTCCGCAAGATACTGATTTTTGAGACTTGAGAGGGTCTTCCTCAAACACTTCCAATGACGGTAATGCAGGGAAAAGTAATCCAAAACAGAGCCTTCGCAGACGATTAAACGTTCAGTTTAGTGTCGAAAACAAGTATCAAAGCGTGAAGAAAGAATTTCTCCATTCTGAAGCCCATTTTTTTACGCAAGTTTATTATAGCAAGCATTTTATAAAGAAACAAAATAAGCATCCAGATTCATTTTGACGGTTTTTTGAATTAATTCCAAAAAAAAATTGAAATCTGAAATATATATCATATATTGATATCGTAATACGATATTTATATTAGATATTGAGGTTATATGAAAAGTTCCAGCGAACCTAAAATACTCCGGGAAATTTATGCAGGATTTATCCGAATACACATACTATATCACACAGCCAAGAGACCTTTTTACGGACAGGAACTTAAGGAAGAGCTCGAAGAACACGGATACCGTCTGTCTTACGGAACACTTTATCCCCTGCTTGCAAATCTCGAATCAGAAGGCTATCTCGAAAGAAAAGATATAAATACCGCAGGTAAAATCCGCAAATATTACAATATAACAGATAGCGGAAAAATTCTTTACGCAAAGGTCACAGACAAACTGACCGAACTGAACAATGAAATTTTTGAATAAACGGAGGAACAAATGAAGAAAACCATCAAACTAACGAAAAGAAGTGCGATCATTTTCATAATTCTTTTCGGCCTCGTAAGCCTCTTCGCAGATATGAATTACGAAGGAGGAAGAAGCGTTGTCGGACAATTTCTAAAACTGCTCGGATCCAGCGCTTTTGCGATAGGTCTTGCGGCAGGAATCGGAGAATTCGCCGGATACGCATTGCGCTTTGTTTCAGGCTCAATCGCAGACAAAACACGCAAATACTGGATATTCATCATCGCAGGGTACACACTACAGCTCTGCTCTCTTCCGATGCTCGCCTTTCTTGACGGATGGGAACTCGCAGTAGCTTTTCTATTTTTTGAGAGAGTCGGAAAAGCAGTCAGAAAACCCGCACACGACGCCGTCATTTCCTTTGCCTCGACACACACCGGAAGCGGATTCGGTTTCGGACTTCATGAGGCAATGGATCAGATTGGAGCTTTTGTCGGTCCGGCTCTTTTCTCAATTCTGCTTTTTACAGTTAAATCCGGAACCGAAATTCAGACTTACAGAAACGGTCTCCTGCTTCTTTTCATACCGGCCGCGCTAGCGATAGGTATAACAGTAATAGCAAGATTTCTGTTTCCGCATCCGGAAAAATTTGAAATCAAATCAAAGACGCCCGAAATCTCAGGCAAAGGATATTCGCGCCCTTACTGGATTATTGTTATCGCTGCCGGTCTTCTTGCAATGGGAATCACAGATTTTCCGCTCATAGGGCTTCATCTCAAAAAAACAGGCGCTTTCACGGAAGAAGCAATACCTTTACTTTATGCGGGCGCTATGGCAATCGACGCTGCAGCAGCAATGTTCTTCGGCTTTCTATATGACAGAATCGGAGTAAAGGCGCTTGCGGGTCTTTTTCTCGCGGAAATATTTACGGCTCCATTGGTTTTTCTCGGATCATTTTATACAATCATTGCAGGGATGGCTCTATGGGGAATCAGCGTGGGAACACAGGAATCTATCTTGAAGGCGGCAATAGCCGACAGAGTCCCGGCATCAAAAAGAGCCGGCGCTTTCGGATTGTTCAATATGCTTTTCGGGCTTTTCTGGTTTGCCGGAAGCGCATTGATAGGATTGATGTATGACAGGCTGGGAGTTTATGCTGTTTCAGCTTTTTCAGTTGCAGTTCAAGGCGCAGCATTTGTCTATTTCTTGAAAATATTCAGAATAGAAAGAAAGCATTGATCTATTAGCCGCACTATTTGAACGGCATTACGTGATTGTTTTGCCGTTCAAACTTCATATCAAAAATTTTCCTTAATTATCACTTAAGTCTATATTTTCTGTTGACTTATCAAATCAGAAAACAAAACATTAGCATAATTAAACTGCTTTTAAAAAGGTGTTTACTATGAAATTTATTCTCTGTATCACAGCATTTCTTGCGTTCTTTTCATGCGGAATTTTCAAAAACGATTCTCTCTACAAGGCTAATGCGGATTTTTTTCCGATCGGAGCCGCAGTTGAACCTGACCAGCTCACAGGCCCTGAAGCCGAAATTCTGATAAAACACTACAACAGCATCACAGCAGAAAATGCCATGAAGTATTTATCTACAGAACCGAAGGAAGGTCAGTTTGATTTTACCCAAGCTGACAAAATAATGGATTTCGCGGAAAAACACGGAAAAAAAGTGCGCGGGCACTGCCTCATCTGGGATCATCCCACTCAAGTCGCAGACTGGATGTTTCAGGACAAGGACGGAAAACCGGCAAGCAGAGAACTGATGCTTGAAAGAATGCGTAATCACATTCACAAAGTTGTCGGTCAATATAAAGGAAAAATATACGCATGGGATGTAATCAACGAACCGATTGACACTTCTACAAACGACCAGCTGCGCCATTCAAAGTGGTATGAACTTATCGGACCTGACTATATTGAAAAAGCTTTTATTTACGCTCATGAAGCTGATCCGGATGCCAAACTATTCATTAATGAGTTCAATACATTCGAACCTGAAAAAAACAAAGCTTATTTCAGACTCATAAAAAGTCTGATAGACAAAAAGATACCTATTCACGGCATCGGACTTCAGATGCATATTAAACTGCAGTATCCTTCAGTTTCTATGATTGAACAGGCGGTTTTCAATCTTGAAGTTTTCGGTCTTGATCTGCACATAACAGAGATGGACATGTCTTTTTATGAAGACGAATATGGAGAATTCGCTGCACCGTCGGAAGAATATCTCGTTTATCAGGCTCACCGATATAAGGAAATAATGGATGTCTTCAAAAAACATTCAGCTGCTATAAAAAATGTGACATTCTGGGGATTTCACGACGGTCACACATGGCTGACATCGTACCCCGTGAAAAGAAAAGACTGGCCTTTACTTTTCACAGATAAGCTTCAGCCTAAATGGGCTTTCTGGGCTTTAACCGATCCGTCAAAACTTCCTCCAAAGAAAGATTTACCGCGTAAAGAGGCTTCAATATACAAAGCTAAAAAAGGAACTCCCGTAATTGACGGAGCAATTGATAAAATATGGGAAAAAGCTGAAGCGGCAGCAACAAACATTTACCTGACAAACTACAAAGGTGCAACAGCCTCGATAAAAACACTTTGGGACGAAAACAAGCTATATGTGCTGGCAGATGTCACCGATCCGCGTTTGAGCGCCAAAGCAACCGAACCGTATATGCAGGATTCGCTTGAATTTTTCATCGATGAAAACAATGCAAAAGCCGGCGGATATCAGGATGAAGATTTTCAGTTTAGAATAAGTTTCGAAAACCGTAAAACCGTCGGCGGAGGACATGCTCAGCCGGAAATGATTCAGTCAAAAGCGGTACGGACAAAAAAAGGTTACTTAATAGAAGCATCATTCACATTCCAGACTATAAAAGGTTCAGCCGGAACTAAGATCGGATATGAACTTCAGATTAATGACGATGCCGACGGCAGCGGAATCAGAAAATCGGTTACGAAATGGAATGATCCGACTAACGACTCATATAAAAACACCAAGGGATGGGGAGTTCTCGAGATGGTTGAATAATCAGGAATATTTCTCAATAATAGCATCCGCCGCACGGATTCCGTCCACGGCGGATGAAACTATTCCTCCCGCATAACCAGCACCCTCGCCTACAGGATACACATTAGAAAAACCCTCGGCAGTCATTTCCTTTGTTCTTTTAATTCTGACGGGAGATGAAGTCCGCGTTTCCGTGCCGATAAGTAAACCCTCTTCAGAAAAGCCCCGTATAATAGAATCAAAACGCCTGAGTCCGGCTTTCATTTCAGAGATAATAAACTCAGGAAATATGCTAGTCAGATCGCAACTGACACAGCCGTTACGGTAAGAATTTTTCGGAAGAGATTTGGAAGTTCTGTTTATAAGAAAATCCCGCGCACGTACAGATGGAGCTTTGAATTTATCAACAAAAGCCGACCGCTCAATCTTCCTCTGAAATTCAACCGCTTCAAGCGCGCCGCCTGAAACATCTTCAGGTTTAACGGAAACGACTACCGCAGAATTTGAAAATTCAGCATCACGAGCGGAATTGCTCATTCCGTTTACGCAGAACATTTTTTCTTCCGACGACGAATTGACGACGAATCCTCCAGGGCACATGCAGAACGAATAAACTCCCCTTCCGGTTTTGGGATTATTGAAAACAAGTTTGTAATCTGCCGCACTCATAAACTCCGAGAATCTTCCATATTGAGACTTATTGATAAATTCAGCCGGGTGCTCAATACGGCTTCCGACAGCAAATCCCTTTTTCTCAAGAATCATTTTATCTGAAAGCATCTCATAAGTATCACGCGCGGAATGTCCGATTGCAAGAATCAGTTCATCAGCGCAAAATTCACCGCTCGGAGTTTTAACATTTATTTTTACACCTTCAATGGAAAAATCATCAGCTCGTGTTGAAAAACGAACAGACGAACCTGATCTTTCTATAAACATACGGATATTTTTTACAACTTCACGAAGAACATCCGAACCGACATGAGGCTTTGACTCGAATAAAATTCTTTCGTTCGCACCGAACTCTACCATCCTGCTGAAAAAATAATCGATATCTCCGCGGTGAATTCTCGAAGTGAGTTTTCCGTCAGAATAAGTTCCGGCTCCGCCCTCGCCGAACACCGCATTGCTTTCGGCATTTAATATTCCATCAGTCTCAAGAATCTCAATGTCTCGCATTCTTTCTTCGGCTTTTTTTCCGCGCTCGAGAATTGTAACAGAAAAACCGGCGTCGATTAGACGAAGAGCTGCGAATAGTCCAGCCGGACCCGCGCCGATTACAATTACTTCTTTTGTTGATTTTATTTTTTTAGCAGACAATGTCTCTTTTTGAACTTCAGCAGTTTCAGAAAATCCGAACGCGCGCATTTGTTCTGCATTTTTATTATCAGTTTCAACTTCAACGCGGTAATTAATTACTACCGCTGATTTCTTTCTCGCGTCAACTGAGCGGCGCAATATTTTTTTTACTGTCACATCAAAAGAAAAAAGACCCTTCACGAATCCGTGAGGGTCATCTTTTTTGTCGGCAGGAATTGAGAACTCGCCTGCAAATATCATTCAAAAATCTGTGTCGCAAAATAATCATCAAGAGTTTCAGCTCTGCGGATAAGCTTGACGCTTCCGTCTTCCTTAAGAAGAAGTTCTGCGGAACGCAGTTTTCCGTTATAGTTAAAACCCATTGCGTGCCCGTGAGCTCCAGCGTCATGAATTACGATGAAGTCTCCATTTTCTATTTCAGGAAGTTCGCGGTCTATTGCAAACTTGTCATTGTTTTCACAAAGTGAGCCGACCACATCATATATTCTGTCGCGGAGCTTATTCTCTTTGCCGAGAACAGTAATATGATGATACGCTCCGTAAAGAGCAGGTCTCATCAAATTTGCCATACAGGCATCCACACCGATGTAATTCTTATATATTTCCTTTTTATGAATAGCCTGCGTTACAAGATAACCGAAAGGACCCGTTACCATGCGTCCGCATTCCATATAAAGCTTAGGATGCTTTAGCCCGTTTTTGCAGATTAATTCATCGAACTCAAGGCGGATTCCTTCTGCGACTTTTTCAACATCAACTTCCTTCTGGTCGGGCTTGTAAGGTATGCCGATACCGCCGCCGATGTTTATAAAATCAAGATCTATATCAAGTTCCTTTTTCAATTCGACTGCAATTTCAAATAGCATTTTTGCAGTATCGACGAAATACTTATAATGAAGCTCGTTTGAAGCAACCATCGTGTGAAGCCCGAATCTTTTTACACCTTTTTTCTTTATCTCGGCATACGCTTCAAAAAGCTGTTTCTTTGTCAGGCCGTATTTTGCATCTTCCGGTTTTCCGATGATGGCATTTCCGCCCTTCAATGGACCGGGATTAAATCTGAAACTCAAAAGCTCCGGAAGACCCAAACCGTCTTCAAGATATTTGATATGAGTGATGTCATCAAGATTAATGATCGCACCGAGCTCTTTAGCCTTGGCAAATTCTTCAATCGGAGTATTGTTCGAACTGAACATTATATCTTCACCGGTGATTCCGGCTTTTTCTGAAAGAATAAGCTCGGCAAGAGAACTCGCATCTGAGCCGAAACCTTCTTCTTTGAGAAGTTTCATCAGATGATAGTTGGGACATGCTTTTACTGCAAAATATTCCTTAAATCCTTCAAAAATTGAAAAGGCTTTATTTAAACGTTTCGCGTTTTCACGGATTGCTTTTTCATCATAAATATGAAAAGGAGTCGGAAACTTTTCCGCAATTTTAACTATCTGTTCTTTCGAAAAAGGTACATTTTTCATTGAAAACTCCGTTATGAATAACAAAATGAGAAACACCTAACAAATGCAATTTTTTTTCTCAATATATTTGACATTATCGAATTCCGCTAAATAAATTCAAGTACTTATCTTTTCCTCAGCACTTCAATGAACTAAATTAATTACCGGAGACTTTATGAAGGAATCAGAAAGAAGCTCAATCGCTTTAAGAATAACCTATATCGGGCTTATCATTAACATTGCACTTTCTTCCTTCAAGCTTTTCGCCGGAATATTCGGGAACAGTAACGCCATGGTGGCGGATGCCGTACATTCTATTTCCGATTTTGCTACCGACATAGTTGTAATTGCCAGCTTTTACTTTTTCGTCAGCAAACCAGGTGACGAAGATCATTCATACGGACACGGGAAATTTGAAACTTTCGCGACTTTTTTAATCGGAGCGGCGCTTTTTGCAGTAGGCGCAGGAATATTTTTTAACGGTGCAAAATCAGTTTACTATGTTTACCAAGGAATGCCTATTGAATCACCGGAGAAAATTGCTCTCATCGCCGCGTTTATTTCCATTATTTCCAAAGAAGCATTATACCGCGTGACAGCCTCGGCAGGCAAGAAAATCAATAGCGATGCATTAATCGCAAACGCCTGGCATCACCGGTCGGATGCCTTTTCTTCAATAGGTACTGCTGCCGGAATTGGAGGCGCTATTTTTCTCGGTGAAAAATTCAGGATACTTGATCCGCTTGCCGGAATAATAGTCAGCTTTTTCATTGTAAAAGTCGCAATCGCAATCAGTTTTCAGGCTGTCAACGAACTGCTCGAAAAATCACTGCCGAAAAAAATGGTTGGAGAAATTAGATGCGACATCTGCGCTATTTCCGGAGTTAAAGATCTCCATAATCTCAAAACACGCAAAATAGGAAACTCTATTGCAATAGATGCTCATATTCTTGTTGATCCGAAGCTCAGCGTCACGGAAGGTCACGATATTTCGATGAATATTGAAAACTGTCTTGCGGAAAAATACGGCTCAGGTATATTCGTTTCGATTCATGTCGAACCGTTCGATCATTGAAGAGAGGATATCATAATGAAATATTTTTTATCAATTCTGACCATCCTCCTTTCTCTTCAATTGAATGCCCAGAATTGGAATCTTCCGAAAAATTATATGCCTATCGGAATTAATGCAGGCGGCGGAGGAAGCGGCGGTGTCTTCGGAGGTGAATTAAGTTTTGTACATACAGGAGATGACTTCGGCTACGGCTTTTTTGTTGATGTTCTCGCAAACAAAAACGGCAGCCGAATATTCGCCGGACCTGAAATTTTTATTCCAAGCAACAATTCGAGAATGATAATAGGTCTCGAAGCCGGCGGAGTAACAAACACCAGAACAAACAAATCGGGATTCATGCTGGGATTATTCATTCCATATTATGTCATTCCTTATTTCAGATTTTTCCATTTAGGCGGTGAAAGTTTTGCTGAAGCCGGATTTCTATTCAAGTTTCCCATACCGATCGGGGATTGATAATTATTATATTGAAACCCGCTATAATATTATTGACGGCTGAATTCTAGCCGGACATATTTTTAAAAATAGTAATGACTTATTTTCACTCAAAGCTGTCCGGTAAAATACAAGGAAAATTACATGAAACTGTTTTTTACATCCCTTTTGTTTTTTCTTTCTTTTCATCTAAATGGACAATGGTTCAGTCTTCCGAAAAATTACATGCCGATTGGAATCAATGCCGGAGGCGGCGGTAGCGGCGGAGTCTTCGGAGGAGAATTGAGCTTTCTGCACTTTAATGACGAAATCGGTTATGGATTATTTTTTGATGCTGTTAAGAATAAAAACGGCACCCGTATATTCGCTGGACCGGAGTTTTTAGCCCTCTATAAATCAAAATTCATTATCGGACTTGAAGCCGGCGGAGCTACAAACACTAAAACAAACAAATCAGGATTCATGTTTGGATTATTCATTCCTTACTACGTCATTCCGTATTTCAGATATTTTCATTTAGGCGGTGAAGATTTCGCTGAAGCCGGTATTCTATTCAAATTTCCTATTCCGCTGGGAAATTGAACTTTATCATAAAAAAAATCGATAAAGACTTTTACAGAATACTTTTATGAAACAAAATGATTCATTTTTAAACTAATTCTCACTGCTGTCCCATAGATTCATAAGAAAACAAGAAAAATGCTATTAATTCTCAAATGCGTTGATTATGTTGGAATTGCAAAACACCAATAAAATCAATACAATCGGAGAATTAATAGCATGTTTAAGACAAAATGTTTACTGAAAGAAATGCAATCATTATTT
>JAKPJF010000190.1 GCA_029554345.1 Spirochaetota bacterium
ATTTCTGCGTTGCCGTAAATTTTGTTTTTTTTGTCGCAGAAATTAATCGAATAAAGCTCAAACCAGTTTTTTGATTCCGGTTGATGCAGAAACTCGACGGCCGTATTTTTCATCAATAATCTCCGGTAAATGTTTGTGCCCGAAATTGTTCAAGGTTGAGTAAATTATCGGTAAATGAGTACAGCTACTTTAACATGCTTTATTAAATAGAGCAAGTTATTTTCATCGGGTCAGACGATTTCATCCCAAAAAAAACTATTGAGCATTGAATAAACTGCCGAAATATAAACGGGATATTACTATGCGCTTTCTGTGAGGTTTTTCTATGGATTTGGCTTCGATAATCGGTCTTGCCGCCGGTACAGTTTGTATAATACTTGGAATCTTAATGGCAAAGGGAAATCTTCTGCTGTTTTGGGATCCCGCGTCGGTTTTTGTAACTCTGGGGGGATCTCTTTCGGCTCTCATTTTAAGCGTTCCGCTTTCGAAGTTCCTCGGTCTTACTAAGGCTTTGCGCATAGTTTTTTTTGCACCTAAGAGTAATGCGAATGAAATGATTATAACACTTGTCTCGTTCTCGGAAAAAGCAAGAAGGGAAGGACTTCTTGCTCTTGAAGATGACCTTGATGAGCTTGAAGATGATTTCCTTAAAAAAGGAATTCAGCTCGTTGTTGACGGATCTGATCCCGAGATGGTCCGCAGAATAATGGAAACTGAAATTGAACAGATGATGGACAGGCATGATGTATTTAAAACGATGATTGCCGATCTTTCCGGTCTTGCTCCGGGATTCGGGATGCTTGGAACCCTGATGGGTCTTATCCTGATGCTTGTAAACATCCAGGATAAAAATGCGATCGGACCCGGTATGGCTGCCGCGCTAATTACTACATTTTACGGAGCGATTATCGCGAACCTGATTTGTCTTCCTATCGCTACAAAAATGCAGCTTAGAACAAATGAAGAAGTATTGATTAAAATGATTATGATAGAAGGTACTCTTTCGATTCAGTCGGGAGATAATCCCCGTCTTGTTAAAGATAAACTTGTTGCGTATCTTGAACCGAATGAACGTGAAGCGATTTCTAATGAGGTCGGCGAATAATGAAAAGAAAGATAAAATGTCCGCCGCCGCCGCCGTGGATGACGTCATGGTCGGATTTGACTACTTTGCTTCTAACTTTTTTCATTCTGTTGTATAACACGAATGAAATGAACGGACGCGATTTTTATCTGGTTCTTTCGTCTTTTCAGGGTTCGCTTGGCATGCTTTCGGGCGGAAATACTCTTTCGAAAGGCTCTCTTGTCGAGATGGGCTTGAATGTTATGACTCTTCCGTCAGCAGAGACCGGAAAGTCGCTCGGCAAAATGCTGAAAAAAGCTATTGAGATGTTTAAGCCCGAGGTTCAGTCTAAAATTGTCCGTGTTACTGAAGACGAGCGCGGACTTGTTATTACGCTTTCCGGCGATGCTTTTTTTGATCCGGGAAGCGCAAAGCTTAAGGAAGAAATTTTTCCTGTACTGAAAAAGGTGGCGCAGATAGTCACGCCTATTAAAAATTTCGTCCGTATTGAAGGCCATACTGACGACAGCAAGATAACCCCGGCGGGAGCATTGAACAGATACGAAACAAACTGGGAGCTTTCGAGCGCCAGAAGCGTCAATGTTCTGAGATTTTTGACAGAAAACGAAAAGGTTGAACCGAAAAGACTTTCGGCTGTATCTTTTGCCCAATATCGGCCGGTTGATGAGAATAATACTCCGGAAGGAAGGGCTTTTAACAGAAGAGTTGAGGTTATTATTCTTCGGGATAAGGGACTTGAGGAGAGCAAAGATCCCGCAATAAGCAGACCATTACCTGATGAGGAATGGCGGTAATATATTATTATATGAAGGAAAGAGGTAAAATGCCGTATTTGGTCCGTCAAAAACAGGTATAAAAAAGAAGTTATTGACAGGAAAAAATAATATGGCATTATGTCTCTTTATGTAAAGGTAACTCGAATGAGCGAAGAAGATAAAATAGACGACATGGAAGACGAAGGCGGGGAAGGTTCCTCGTCGGGTGATAAATCGTCGTCCGGAGGCCTTTCCAAGATAATTAAGATTCTCCTTTACGTTGTCGGCGGGGTTCTGCTGATTTTTCTCGTAATCGGAATTTCTTATCTTGTTTCAAAGCATGTTCAGGAAAAAAACTACCAGAGAGAGCAGGATGTAGTCGTTGCGCCTCCTCCTCCGCCTCTTGCGAGTTATGATCTTCCGGCATTTTCTTCGACGACCAACGATCCCGAGCCGCATTTCGTCAAAATGACAATTTCGCTCGGTTATGAATTTAATGCTGATATCAGTTCTGAAATTACCCAGCGTGTACCGCAGATGCAGCATATAATCAATGTTATTCTCAGAGGGAAGAGCTATGAAGAGCTTGATTCTGTTGAGGATACGCTTTCACTTTCTGAAGAAATAAAGGGAAATCTTAACAGCATCTTCAGTTCGGGAAAAATTAAAGAGATTTATTTTAAGGAATTTATAGTAAATTAATAGAGCGCGGTTTTCCGCGGAGCAGTTTTGGAGGAAACATGGGTGACGGTTCATTATCTCAGGACGAGATAGATGCGCTATTAAAAGGCGCAGATGATATTCTGCCGTCATCCGGCGGCATGGGCGGATTTGAGTCTTCATCGTCCTCTTCGGGCGGGGGACTTTCGCCGATAGAAAGGGATTCTGTTGCTGATATGCTCGGCGCGGCGATGAATGTTTCGGCTCCGAGCATGGCATCGTATCTTCAGAAGAATTTATC
>JAKPJF010000196.1 GCA_029554345.1 Spirochaetota bacterium
GCGGGCTTTTTTGTTATTATTGTAACAAAGCTTCAGGTTGAACTTTTTCAGGCATTGGTATCTATTGCGAACAATACAAAGCACAAATAATTTGCAAATAAACTGCGGATATTATATTTGATTGTATTTTCGGAAAAGTAAAAGAAAATCCAGTGTGTTGCAATGCCGCTGGATTTTCTTTTGTTTGCAGTAAAATCCCCATAATATGAAAACTGAAAATCATGCAGTTGGAGTTATTGTGAAAAAAATATTAGTTTGGCCTTGTGCTATGTTTTCGATTTGGTTTGCTGTTCACATTTCTGCAATTGTGTTAGACGGTTTGAATGACGAAATTTCAGTTTCTGACGCCGCGGTAATTCTCGGTAATAAGGTTGAGCCGTCTGGTTTACCTTCAGATCGATTGAAATCACGTTTGGATAAAGGACTTGAATTATATAGAAATGGATTTGTAAAATATATAATCGTAAGCGGCGGGAAAGGAGAAGAGGGATATGATGAAGCCCGTGTAATGCACAAATATCTGCTGGCGAATAACGTTCCTGAAAATGCTGTAATAGATGATCCTGAAGGAATGAATTCTCATATGACAGCCGTGAATTCAAAAAGAATAATGGAAGAGAAAGGTTTTAAGTCTGTTATAATCGTGAGTCAATATTATCATTTATCTAGATGCAAGCTTGCTTTTAGAAATGCAGGAATTGATAATCCTCGTTCTGCTCATCCCGATTTCTTTGAACTGAGGGATGCATATTCGTTAATAAGAGAATTTTTCGGATACTATTATTACTTATTTTTTGAATGAAATAAACTTGAAATTTCAATTTAACATACCACAATAGTACATCATTGTGAGGTATTATATGATAAGAAATGTTCAGAGAATTGTTTTTTTTATTTTTGCGGTTTTGTTTTTTTCAACAGCCAATGCTGAAATTTATACAAGCATGGGTTCGCTGAAAGACGGCGAATATTATCCCGTGTTCGGTGATGTTGTTAATTTGAGAACCGGTCCGTCCGTAAAAAATGATTCGATCGGAAAATTGACTGCCGGTACAAAAATTCAGATTGTCTCTAAAAGTGAAGTAAAGTTTACGCAGAATAATTACAGTGATTACTGGTATCAGGTAAAATCAAGTATATCGGGAAAGGATGTCAGCGGATATGTCTGGGGCGGGGCAATTTCTAAGGCTTATATTGTAAAAGATTTTGACGGTGACAAAAAGCTTGATATGCTGCTTTTCGGGATAACCAACTGCGACGAAGAAATGTTTAAATGGGCGGAAGCGCGTCTTGTAAAAAACGGTAAAATTGTTTCATTATTAAAATTCCGTATCGAAGATTTTAATGAATCGGAAGAAGCGGACAAGAGTGAATTTGTTTATTCCATAAGTGCTGAATTATTTTCCCAGAAAATAAATTCTTTCAGTTTTCTGAAACTCGAATCATTTTATGAAGCATGCGATTATCCCGGATTTTTTTATCTTTTTGCAACTGACGGCAAATCATTGCACAAGGTAGCCAACGATACGTTTTCTTCCGGTGAAGGCGGCGGCGTTAAATTAAATGTAAGTTTTGAAAAAGCAAAATTGGTATTAAAAAGAACGGTATATGAAAATGAATTTCCCGAAAGCGGAGATGCTGTTGTTAAGACTATAGAAGAAAAGACTGAGAAGTTTAAGTATGACGGTAAAACGTTTGTCAAAGAACAATAATGTAATTTAGAATAATAATTCAAATAAAATTTTGTACACAGTCGGTGATTGTTTTGCCGATTGTGTATCCTCCAGATTAAGAAAATTAAATCTCATTTATCTCATCAAGTTGACGTGAAAAACTTTTACGATTATCCTCTTGACAATATTTTTGCGCAAAAATAGTTTGACAGTCAAAATATTTGACTCTCAAATATTTTGAAACTTTTATTAAACGGGCTGTGTCGATAGTATGTCAAGGGCTCATGAGCTGTTAAACGAACTTGTTGGTGATATCTTTGTTGATATTTTAAACATCGAAGAGAAAGCACTTCGTTACTGTAAGATCAAAGATCTTTCTATCGCCGAAATGCATGTGATTGAACAGGTCGGTGACGGTGATCCGAAGAGCATGTCTGAAGTTGCAGCTGCGCTCGGAATAACAATGGGCTCGTTAACTACTGCAGTCGGCAGAGTTGTAAGAAAAGGATACGTGAAAAGGTTCAGGCCCGAAGGCGATCGGCGTATTGTTCAGATTGAGCTGACAAGAAAAGGCAGGCTTGTTTACAGACTGCATGAGAAGTTTCATCTTAATCTGATTAACCAGATGGTGAAGGGTCTTTCAACTGATGAAGAAATTGTTCTGGTAAAGGTTCTTGAAAATATTAATGGATTTTTTAAAAAATTAAGTAAAAAGTATAAGGAAGCGTAATTGATGAAGAAAGCTGCAATAACCGGAATAGGAAGATATCTTCCCGAAAATGTTGTTACCAATGATATGTTTGCAAAAATTATTGATACCAGCGACGAGTGGATCACTTCACGTACTGGCATAAAGGAAAGACGGATTTCAGTATCTGAAAATAATTCTGTGCTTGCTTTGAATGCGGCGAAAGCTGCTCTTCAAAATGCTTCGGTTTCAGCTGAAGAAATTGATCTTATAATCGTTGCTACCATGACTCCCGATGCTTACTTTCCGTCAACGGCTGCACTGGTTCAAGGTCAACTTGGAGCGAAAAACGCGACCGCATTTGATATCTCTGCGGCATGCAGCGGTTTTGTTTTTGCTCTTAATACTGCAACTCAGATGATTCGTACAGGACAGCATAAGAAAGCTCTTGTTATCGGAAGCGAAATGGTTTCCAAGCTTCTCGATTGGAAAGACCGTTCGACATGTGTTTTGTTCGGAGACGGTGCAGGTGCCGTAGTTTTGGAATCCGCTGACGAAGATGGTGTCATATATTCCGTTACGGGAACTGACGGATCACGTCCTGAATTGCTTCTAAGCTGGGCACTTCCTATTTCGAATCCGTTCGGAGAAAGAGAGGAGAAAAGCCGTTTTATACAAATGGACGGACGTGAAGTATTTAAATTTGCAACCCGTGTTATCCCTGAAATTATTGATAATATTCTTGCCACAAATAATTTGACTATTAATGATATAGCTCATATTGTGCCTCATCAGGCCAATTACAGGATTATTGAATCTGCTGCAGAAAGATTTAATATAAGCACTGACAGATTCTATATGAATCTTGATAAATGCGGAAATACATCTGCTGCAAGTATTCCTATTGCTCTTGCTGAAATGAGTGATAAAGGATTGCTAAAGAAGGGTGAGTATATAATTATCGCCGGTTTCGGCGGAGGTCTCACTTGGGGCGGGTCACTTATCCGCTGGACAAAATAAGCCAATAAATAGATATTGGACATATAGCCTTACAAGGCAAATAAACAGGAGGATGCTAAATGGTTTTTGAAAAGATCAAAGGCGTCGTTGCTAATCAGCTTGGTGTTGAAGAGGGCAAAATAG
This sequence comes from Spirochaetota bacterium, assembly GCA_029554345.1. GTDB lineage: Bacteria > Spirochaetota > UBA4802 > UBA4802 > JAFGJZ01 > JAKJGA01. Next base: position 3,505 of record JAKPJF010000196.1, read on the forward strand.
CTCTCGAAACTAAATTCATCGAAGATCTCGGTGCGGATTCTCTTGACCTTTATCAGGTTATCATGAATCTTGAAGAGCAGTTCGGAATTGAAATCCCTTCGGAAGATGCGGAAAAAATTAAAACTGTCGGTGATGCTGTAA
>JAKPJF010000022.1 GCA_029554345.1 Spirochaetota bacterium
GAAACCATTGAATGCAGTAAATGCGGTGCGATATTTGAAAAGACAGGTGCAAAGGACAAACTGCGGAGGTTCAAAGATAAAAGGTTTATGACCACTTTTCATTGTCCGAACTGTGATGCTAGAGTGATCTTGAAAAATGGAGAAGAACCGGATACATTATATTTGAAAAGGTTGGAGCGGCTGAAGGAGCAGGCAAGAAGGCTTGGAGACAGGCAAGAAGTGAACGAGTTACAGGAAGAAATTGATCAAATCCACAGGGAGATTAAAATGAACGCCGAGAAGACGAAAGACAAAAAGTTTTCCGTGAAGGGGAATGACGCTTACGATCCCACCAAACCTAAAAACATCGCGGCAGCAAAATCACTTGCTAAAGCTCAAGGCGCAGCGGCTTCAGACGAAGAGGCTTATGATCCGCTTGATCCGGAAAACATTGCAAAGGAAAAGGAACTGGCAAAAGCAAGGGGAGCAGCGGCGAGTGATGTTAAAGATTCCCTTTTCAAAGGCCAGAAGGTTACAGCAATCAAATCTGAACAGGGATTAAGAGAAGGCGAAACCTATACAGTGCTTGGAGAGGAAGCTATCATTAAACAGGTTGTTGGAGAAGGAAACACTATCGTTTACAAGCTTCAGGACTCTTCTGGCAATGTGATCGTAATAGAAAGTCCCGAAGGGTTGTTTTATGAGGTGAAAGACTCTAAAACTAAAGATGAAAATGGATATGTTGCTTTTTATAAAGGAAAGAGAGCAGAAGTTTATGCTAATACAAAATATGAAGCTCAACTAAAAGCAGCAAAAGTATTAGGAGCAAAAAAATCTTATGAAGTCGCAATTGAATTAGCAGAAAAAGATGGTGAACAGGTAACTCATAAAGCTGTTGATGAGGAAAACGAATCCTTAAAGGTCAAGATTGGCGATATCCGAAAGAACATGGACGCCGCCCGGAAGATGGGGTACGATACGGAGCCTTATCAGAAGGAAATTGATAAGCTGGAATGCGGCGATAAAGAAAGAGATCAAACAGGGGCAGAAACGCAAGAAATTGCAAAGAATTATAGAAGATTGAATCGCGGGTTTGCCGAATATGATCCTGAATTTGAGAAGGCTTATTTTAAAAACAAAAAGAAAATTGATGAACAGGGAACTAAAGATAAAGAATTGACTCCGGCGCAAGTGGCAGCTTATGAATACGAATATCGTGCTTTACAAAATGAGCTTGCGAAAGCTCTTAAAAGTAAAGACAAAGAAAAATACGATAAGATCAAGGCGGATATTGATGCATTGCATAAACAGTATGCTGGAGACTCCAAAACCAAAGACGATAACAGCAAGAATGGTTATTATGCTGGCATGACCGGGAAAGCAAGAACGGACAATCCCTTTACAAAAGGAACTCCGGAATATACGAAATGGGATAGTGACTGGAAGATCGGTAATGAGGACTTCAAATACGAAAGCAACAAAGAGTTGTTTAAACCGAAAGACTCTAAAACAAAAGATAGGCAATTTAGTACATATCAATATACTAAAAAGACTATTCGGAACAAAGAAGATTTAGAAAATGTTAAAAAGGCTATTGCAGCGGCAAAACAAAGAATTAAAAGTATAGAAATTACTATCCAAGAAAAAGATTTCGGTTCTGGCAATAGAAAAGAAGAAGAACGGCAGCAAAGACAATATTTAAGGGAGTGGAAAGAAGAATTAGATAGGATTGTTGATTTAAAAAATAATTACAGAAGTACAGACTCCAAAACAAAAGATGTTGATATGCTGGTAATTCAATATGCAATGGAAGATATTGAAGATGGCAAAGAACCCAATGCCGCATTGGCCGAAGCTTTACAGGATCAGAATTATTATGGCGAAAAATCTGTAAATGTTCGTAGAGATGCTGTAAATTATTTAAGGGGTAAGGGAATCAATGTCGACTTTAATAAAGTGCAACATCTTCTTGGAATTAGAGACTCCGAACCAGACGATAAAGAGCTTAAAGAAATGTTGGTGAATGATGCTCCCGATTATTATGGTGCTATTGTCGCAACCGCAAGACGGGGAAATAATCCGAGAATGGGCGGGGCTGAATTAAGAAAAAATATTGAACCTTTTATGACCGCTCATGGTGTTCAGTTTAATGAGGAAGAATTCAACAAAGCTTATAAGGAGTTCAGTCATGCCGGTGTAAGCAAAGCGGCTTTCATGAAGGGAACGGATGCGAAGGATGAAGGAGCATATAAAGTCGTTACTGTATCTGGAAAGGTTGTTGCTGAAAATTTAAATCAAGCAGAGGCAATGAGAAAATTGCGGGAGTATGAAAAAGAAAATGATGAGCTGTGTCATATTGAAAAACAAGATTCCAATGACTCCTCCGATATTTACACCAAGGATCCTTTGACCAAGAAGGGTGAAAAGATTCTTGCAGCAATGAAGAAAATTTATGGTGAGGAAAAGGGCGAACAGATTTTCTATGCCAGTAGGAACAAGGGAACGATCAGTGGTGTGGATAAGAAGATGAAAGATGCAAAAGGAGATATTTCTTATTATAAACATTTTAATATTATCGAAACTGGAATGGGAGATTTTTTAGCTCAGTTAGAACCATCAATGGCTGCATTTTATGTTGGTAAGCCTTCTTTTACAGGTAGATCAATGATAGAAGTGAAATCGCTGATTGATCAATGGCATCAAACTCATGGTAAAGATTCCAAAACCAAAGACCAAAAGATAGATAAGAAATTTATTGCTTCTTGTCCCGCATGTCAAGAAATGAGGGCTGCTGGTCTTTCTTATGAGGAAACTCATTCTTCGCACACGCCTGGAATGATATTGGTAGAAGTGAATGGTAGAGAAAAAGAAATCCCAAATCCGCATATCACCAAAGACCAAGAAATCAAAATCATCATTGGTGACGATCCTGTAAACCCCAGTCCTGCCGAACAGAAGGTGGAAGGAAACGATGTCATTTATAAGGAATACACATTGAAGCAGTTGCCGGAGACGGGAGAGTTTGAAATCTATGCTCCGGGCGGTTCGATTGTAGGTCATGCAAAGGCTTTAGAATTGGCTAAACTGTTTGTTGATCGGATTGTAGCAAGTCGGGTGGGTGATGAATGGTCGGAAGAAGCTCGAAAAAAGCTTTAGAGACGAGGAGAAGAAATGCAAATGCAACGGTGATATATAAATAGATTTGATTTTTTTGAAAAAGCAAATATACTTGTAATTGTAAATGGGAGATGGCAATGATGTATTACATTACAGAGCAGTTAAGTGAGCATATCGGAGAAACTCCTGAAGGTTTTTTGTTGTGTAAAGATGTTCCTTTAAC
>JAKPJF010000067.1 GCA_029554345.1 Spirochaetota bacterium
AAACATTTTGTCTTAAACATGCTATTAATTCTCCGATTGTATTGATTTTATTGGTGTTTTGCAATTCCAACATAATCAACGCATTTGAGAATTAATAGCATTTTTCTTGTTTTCTTATGATTCTATGGGACAGCAGTGATATTTTTTCCTGCGTATATTGAGATCAGGAACAATTCCCGGTTCGTTTATGGATTCAGAATTCAAAAAAAGTTCACCTTTCGAATCATTTTTAATGAATGACTCATCCTCGGGCTTTTTCATCATTGATGAGGCAAGAAAAATAACAGGATTTTTTGACACTGTACCGTAATCGGGATTTTCGAAAAGATCTTCTTTGGGCGCAGATACCAGACCGAATGTAATACCGAAAAATAACAGCGGCAGAATAAAATACAATATCAGACTATAAAGCATTCGCTCGATGCGCTTAATGGTAAAACAATAAACTGCAAACATCAGAACAAAAAGAATCAACGACAAATAGACTCCGGTTCCGATTTCGTGCAATGCAGAATTCATTATTTCATTTGAATAAGTTGAAAGACCTTCACCTAAGGCGGAAATCTGAAAATATTTTTCAAAGACGGAATAATATCCCGCGTAAAAAACAAAAACAAGCGAGAATGGAATAAAAAGAAAAGCTTCAAAGAGTCTTATCTTTTTCTTAAATACCAGCATAAACGAAAAGGTTATAATAAATACACATGCAAGAAAAACAAGATCATAAAGAATTGATTTTGAAAAATATACTGCAAAATCAGCATCAGAAAATGACGCCGAAATAAGACCAAACAGAATTATTCTGAAGGCGAACACAGCAGAAGCGCATAATAGTAAAAATTTCGACGCACGAACAAACTGATTTCTGTATTTTCCGGCAAACATATCAAACTCCAGACTCCAATAATGGCGGATGCAGACATTTCTTCCGGCGAATATCTTTTTTACAATAACAAAAATTGTTCCATATTACAGAATGAATTGACTTGATCCGATAATAATAATACAAATCTGCCATGAAGTTTTTAATTCAAATCTTATTTCTATTATCAGCAACACTCGTTTCCGCACAGGAATCATACGAACCGCTTATTAGTTCCGGAAATTATAAAGATGCCTATGCGCAGATAAAAAAGCGGCTCGAAGAAATATATTCATCAAAAGTTGACGACAAACGCATTCCGAATGATTTCATCAGTTTAGGATCAGCCGAAGAAAGAATAGACCTGAACAGGCTGTTTTCCGAAAGAAAAGCCGAGCCTTATTTTATAGAAAATAATCCCGAACTGTTCAAGCTTCACCGCTTTGCAGGTTTATGCGCATACAACCTGCGTGAATATGATTCAGCCGTAAGTCATTATTATCAATGCTTCAGATTCAAGGAAATTGAATTTGTATCGGATTCTGCCGTTTTTTATGAACTCTCGCGCGTATACAAAGAAGCGGGATATATCCGTGCATACCTGAACTCTCTTGAACAGGCCTGTTCTCTTGACAAAGCCAACGCAGAATATGCTCTCGAGCTGGGAAGGGCTCTTTATGCAGGGCGCGACAAAAAGCGCAGCATACTTTATCTTGAGAGATATCTTTCAATAAAGGGCGAAGCGGAAGACCTTAACGACTACATTCTGCTCGCAAATCTTCACTCCGATATTAACAGATATCTTGCAACAGCCGATTATTACCGCAAGTATCTTGCAAAAAAAAGCGATGATGCACCGGCAATTTATGCGCTTGCCTTCATCTGCTACAACAATGTCGGATCACTGGATGAAGCTCTTAACCTGTTTAAGCGTGCACTTGAACTTCTTCCGGCCGATGACATTCTCCGCAGACACAAATGCAATGAATACAGCGGAGATATACTTTACCGCAATCTCAGATTTCAGGAAGCTTATGAAGCATATTCGCGCACCGTCGAATATGAAACCAAAATTGATTCGGCAGTTAATCAAAAAAAAGATGAAATTATTGATATGAGAAAAACCGCCCGTGAACTCAAGACATCTCTTCTCAAACAGAAGAATTATGAAAAATTCAAAGAATATCAGCTTCTGGAAAGAAGAATTGAAATCATGGAATACGAACTCATTCAGCAGAATTATGAACGAAGAAAGCTTTCAAGCGGAAAAGTGCGGTGGAATTCGGCCGAAATTCTTGAGAAACTTGAAAGAAACGAAGAGGCTATAAAATATTATCAGGCATCAGCGGATTTCGACTATAAAGCGCCTCAGGCAAGAGAGAGAATCATAAAATTACAGTTGAAAATAAAAAGAGGGTATTAAAAAATTGTACCATAATACGAGATTTTCAGAGGTATTTGATGTCAGGTCATAATAAGTGGTCTACTATTAGAAGAAAAAAGGGCGCCATTGACGCGAAACGCGGCGCAATATTCACCAAGATAATCAGGGAAATAACTGTTGCTGTTAAAAACGGCGGCGGATCTGATCCTGAATCGAATCCCCGACTTAGAACCGCAATACTTAAGGCTAAAGAAGCCAATATGCCTAACGATAATGTTGAACGCGCAATACTTAAAGCCAGCGGAAAAATGGAAGGCGTCGTCTACGAAGAAATCCGCTATGAAGGTTATGCCCCGGGCGGAGTTGCGATGATGCTGGATGTTATTACGGACAATAGAAACCGTACATATCCGGAAATACGCAATATTTTTTCCAAAAACGGCGGCAACCTCGGTGAAACAGGCTGTGTCGGATTTATGTTCGACAAAAAGGGCGTTATTACCATCGAAGCCGGTCAGACAAATGAAGATGAGCTCATGGAACTTCTTCTTGATTTTGACATTGAAGACATTTCAGCAGAAGATGACGGTGCGCTTACGATTAAAACATCACCGGAATCATTCAATAATGTTTTTGAAGCAATAAATTCCAAATCATTCAAAACCGCCTCTGCTGAAATCACATATATTCCTCAGACAACAGTTGAGCTTGACGAAAAGAAAGCACAGCAGTGTATGCGTCTCACAGAACAGCTTGAAGATCATGATGACGTTCAGAATGTTTACGCCAATTATGAAATTTCGGATGAGATAATGGAAAAACTCCAGTAATGCGGGTTCTTGGAATTGATCCAGGTTTTGCTATAATCGGATGGGCGGTGATCGAAGACACCGCCCGAGTTATTGATTACGGCACCATAGAAACTGACTCCTCTCTTTCAATATCCGAGAGGCTTTTTATAGTTTACACCGAAATTTCGGCAGTAATAAAGCGTTATAGACCGGATTCTGCTGCAATTGAAAAACTTTTTTTTGCGAGAAACACCACAACCGCGCTTGACGTATCGAAAGCAATCGGAGTAATATTACTGGCATTCCAGCAGAATGCTTTATGCTACAGCGAATATGCTCCTGTACAGGTCAAACAGGCTGTAACAGGATTCGGAAGAGCGGACAAGAAACAGATGCAGTGCATGATTCAGAAAATATTTTCACTGAAGGAAACTCCACAGCCGGATGATGCTGCGGATGCCGTAGCAGTTGCATTATGCGGATCGATCGGAAACGGAATAGTCAAAAGAATGGCGGCAATCAGATGAAATTATTCAAAATTAATAAATTAATTAATTTTTTTAACAAAAATAAAAACAAGCCTGAGCCTAAATTAAACGGTGAAGAAGAATTCCTTTATGAAATCGACAAAGAAGCCATAAACGATTATCCTCTTCTTTCTTTCACGGGCAAAATAAGACTTATAGAAACTTATCATGACCTTCATCATCTCGATAAAATTAAATCCGGAATGACAATCGGATTTGACAGCGAGTCGCGTCCCAGCTTCAACAAAGGCGAGCATTACCCCATTTCCCTGATCCAGCTTGCGACAGAAACTGAGGCCTTTCTTATCAGAATAAATAAGCTTAACTATCCGCCCGAACTGACACGAATTTTATCCAATCCTTCGATAACAAAGATCGGTCTTGGATTAAAAGGAGAATTGCGCGATATTGAAAAATATTCATCTTCAAAATGCGTGTCCTTTGTCGATCTTGAAACGATTGCAAGAAAGCTTAGATTCAAACAAAGAGGAGTACGTGCTCTCGCAGGTTTTTTCTTTAAGGGAAGAATTTCTAAAAAAGCACAGAAAAGCAACTGGGAAAAGTTCAATCTTTCCGATTCACAGATTCTTTATGCCGCAACTGATGCTTGGGTGGTTTTAAAAATTTACCGAGAAATGATGAAACGTAAATTCATTTAGAACTTATAATCAATATTTTTCAAGAAAAACATCGGTTTCCTTGTCAACGTAGCTTCCGTTAAAAGTATCGGTAAATTTTTTATATCCGTTTTTTGAAACTGAAAAATTGATTTTTTCAGAATCTTCCAACCCGCCGTTTTCACTGTTATAAGAAATCGAAACGCTGAAATATCCGTTTTCATCCGTTTCGTCGGAATCCGAATCATATTCATCATAAAGCTTAACAAGAGCACCTGCAACGGGTTGGCCGGTTTCATCATCAAACACGTATCCAGATACTTTTGAAAAGCGCATGTTTTCGCATGCGGAAAACCAAACAAGAAATAATAGTATCAATATTTTCTTCATACCTTTTTGAGTCGGAGGGAGTATTCGAGTTACAATGACCTGTCTTTTTCTTGCCTTTTTAGCATATATTTTATAGACTGACCGTACGGTTTGCGATGACAATTGGAGACTCTATTAGTAACGGTGGAAACGGTTTCGGGAAAATTCTTGTCGTTGATGATGACGTTAACGTCAATAAGACTCTTTCCGCGTTTCTAAAAAAACTTGGCTACGATATTCTTAACGCTTTTAACGGAGCTGAAGCTGTTTCGGTTCTTGAAAAAAACGCGGACGTTGATCTTGTGATCACAGACCTGAAAATGCCGATTATGAACGGAAGAGAACTGCTCAGCATGATGTCTGAACGCTTTAATTCTGTTCCTCGAATAGTTCTCACTGCTGTCGGATCCGATGAAGACATCATACATGCTCTAAAAACAGGCGCTTACGACTTTCTCACAAAACCCGTAACAGATTTCAATTTGTTAAATCACTCCGTAAAAAGGGCAATCGACAGAAAGAAAATCGGAGACGAAAAGGATAAAGCAAACTTTCAGCTTGAAAAAATGTTCGAAATCATTTCTCTTCTCAATCAGGGCCTTGATATTGAAGAAATTTTTGATAAAATAGACATATCACTGAAATCAGTTATCCCGTTTAACAGCATCACTCTAGTTTCACTTGATCATGATGAAAAATCGTTTCATGTAAAACTTTCACATTCAGACAAAGTATCTCCGGCGAAAAGCGGTTTTCGGCTGAAACTGGATGAAGCCGTTTTTCACAACATTCTCAGGGCAAAAGACGTAATTATAGCTAATGATATCGATACATTCATTTCTAAACTAAATCTTCCCGAAGAATCACGCGAAATAATCAGCAATGAGACTTCTTCAGCTGTAATAATGCCCCTTTTTGTTGAGAACTCAATTAAAGGCTTTCTTTTATTTCTGTCCGAAGAACCCGAACCTTACAATGAAGATCATCTGCGCTTTTTGAAGCTCATTGCGGGGCAGATATCCCTGAGCATACAGCGTGGAGACCTGACAAGTCAGCTCGAAATGCACACAAAACATCTCGAACACATTGTCAAGGTGCGGACGCACGAGTTGTTGAAAACCCAAAAAACCACCATTTTTGCTCTCAGTAAACTCGCTGAAACCCGCGACAGCGAAACCGGCGAGCATCTTGAAAGAATGCGCAATTACTGCGTTCTTCTTGCCCAGATAATGAAATACAGCGGCGAGTATGAAACGATAACTTCAGAATTTATGCGGAACATTTATGACTCATGCATTCTGCATGATATCGGAAAAGTCGGCATACCTGACGAAATTCTTCTTAAACCAACAGCTTTAAATCACGAAGAATTTGAAATAATCAAGACACATACCGTAATCGGATATAACGCACTTAATGATGCATCCAAAACACTCGGAGACAACTCTTTTCTTGACATGGCGAAGGACATAGCGCTATATCATCATGAAAGGTGGGATGGCTTGGGATATCCTGAAGGCAGACACGGAGAAAACATTCCGATTGTAGCGAGAATAGTTACGATCGGCGATGTCTATGACGCACTGACTTCGAAGCGCCCTTACAAAGAAGCAATCCCACATGAAGAGACAGTCGAAATAATGCGTCAGGAAGCATTCAGGTTTGATCCCCGCATATTCAAACTGTTTCTTTACAATCACGAAGATTTTGACAGAATAAGAAGGCAGTTCGATTAATATGAAACAAAATGTCTCTTTCAGGTTCGGCGGCCCTTTAACCAAGGCCCTAAAAATTATTATAATCGCCAATATCGCGATTTATCTTATTCAGATACTGCTTCCATTTTTTTCCGGATTTAATATCGATTATATATTCGGCATCAGCAAAACCGGAATAGAATTAGGATTTTACTGGCAGTTCTTCACCTACAGTTTTCTTCACGGCAGTCCTCTGCATCTGCTTTTAAACATGTTTGCACTTTGGATATTCGCCGGTGAACTTGAAAATTTCTGGGGAACGAAGCGCTTCGTCACCTACTATCTGCTAACCTCAACAGGTGCTGGTTTCTTCATTCATCTGATGAATTATTTCTCTCCTTATATGGATCCTAACACAGTAACAATCGGCGCTTCAGGTGCTGTATTTGGAATTCTTCTGGCATTCGGAATGATCTGGCCTAACAGGGAAGTTCTTCTTTATTTTATCATTCCGATAAAAATGAAATATTTCGTTCTAATATTCGGTTTGATTGAATTTTTCGGAACTATTCAGTCTTTTTCAATCACAGCAGGAAACATCAGTCATATCGGTCACCTCGGCGGAATTATTACAGGTATAGCAATTATTGCGGCATACCGGTTCAGACTGCCTAAAAATTTTATTAACAAACGAAAGTCAAAACAGAAACTGAAAATTATTACAAGCCAGAACAAGGCAAAAGATACGATTGACAGACTGCTCGATAAGATCGCCCGCGAAGGAATGAGTTCTCTCACATCAGATGAAAGAAAGGAACTCGAATGGGCACGTAAAAATTACTATCCCGATCCCAATGAAAAATTTCATTGAATTATGACATAAAAAAAGGCGGATTGAATCCGCCATTTTATTTTAGAACAGCTTATATTATTTGCCGATCATAGAAATCAATGAAGCGAGCTTCGGATATACAAAAAGTACAACACCCGCAAAAACCACCGAAACCATCGACATAAGCTTTATCAAAATGTTCAAAGACGGTCCGGATGTATCCTTAAATGGATCACCAACTGTATCTCCGACAACAGCTGCCTTGTGAGCATCAGATTTTTTCCCGCCGAAGTTTCCTTTTTCGATAAACTTTTTGGCATTATCCCATGCTCCGCCGGCATTATTAAGCATACATGCTAGAGCAAAACCCGTTGTAAGACCACCCACAAGAAGTCCGAGAACTCCTGCTACTCCGAAAAACAAACCTGTCGCAACAGGAACGATAATCGCAAGAAGAGAAGGAAGAATCATTTCTCTCTGAGCGCCCTTTGTTGAAATTTCTACACATTTACCGTATTCAGGTTTCTGTGTTCCTTGAAGTATTCCAGGCATTTCATGAAACTGACGGCGGACTTCTTCAACCATTCTTCCTGCAGCTCTTCCTACAGCCTTCATCGTCATTGCGCAGAAAACAAATGCCATCATAGCTCCGATAAATATTCCGGCAAGAACCATCGGATTCATAAGAGTTACATCGAAAGCAGCAGTAAGATCTTTCATTGTCGCAAGTTTAGCCTGAACTGCAGTAATTCCCTGGTCTCTCAACGAACAAATTGTTTCATTAGAAAGCTCAGCGGCATAAAAACGGAACTTATCGATCGCAAAAAATCCGTCAGCAGATTTCGATGCGAATTTTGCCATCCATATCTTAATTTCTTCCATGTATGCTGAAAGAAGAGCCATTGCTGTAAGAGCAGCCGAACCGATTGCAAAACCCTTACCAGTAGCGGCAGTTGTATTGCCAAGCATATCAAGTGCATCGGTGCGGTGACGAACTTCAGGTGCAAGACCGCTCATCTCTGCATTTCCGCCGGCATTATCCGCAATCGGGCCGTATGCATCAGTTGCAAGAGTAATTCCGAGAGTCGAAAGCATTCCGACAGCCGCAAAACCTATTCCGTAAAGACCCATGTTTATATTTGAAAATCCGCCGGATAGAGCAAATGCGAGAATAATTCCGACTACAATCGTAATAACAGGAATAGCGGAGGAATACATTCCGACTGCCATACCCTCAATTATAGTTGTTGCCGGACCCATCTTTGTCTGTTCAGCAATCTTCTTAGTAGGTGAATATTCATCTGAAGTAAAGTACTCAGTAGCCTGTCCGATTATAAGACCTGCGATAAGACCAGTTACAACTGCTCCGAAAATCCCCCAAGGAATATATCCGGTAAAAGCCATAACTGCAAGTGCAGCAAGAATCAGAATTGAAGATCCCCAAACCCCAGTGTTGAGAGAAAACAAAAGATTTCGCATGCTTGCATTTTCTTTTGTTCTTACGGCAAAAATACCTGCGATTGAAAAGAAAATTCCTAGTGCAGCAACGATCATAGGTGCAGTAACAGCTTTAACTCCGCCGAAACCTGCAGCAGCAGGCAAAGCCGCTCCAAGAGCCGCAGTCGCAAGAATCGAACCGCAGTATGATTCATAAAGATCGGCACCCATTCCGGCAACGTCTCCGACATTGTCTCCGACATTATCCGCAATCGTCGCTGGATTTCTAGGATCATCTTCCGGAATACCGGCTTCAACTTTTCCAACGAGATCCGCCCCAACGTCAGCGGCTTTTGTATAAATTCCGCCGCCTACTCTTGCGAAAAGCGCCTGAGTGGAAGCTCCCATTCCGAAAGTAAGCATGGTTGTTGTGATAGCGATAAGTTTGCCGTCAAGATCCAGCCCCTTTTCCACAAAAGTCAGACCAAAAAATTCAACACCTGAGCTCATATTTCCCGGAGTATAAACTACTTTATCCAAAAAGAAGTACCAGATTGCTATATCAAGAAGACCGAAGCCCACAACGATAAGCCCCATTACTGCTCCGGATCTGAAAGCAACTTTTAATCCGCTGTTAAGTGAATGAGTCGCTCCCTGAGCAGTTCTGCTTGATGCGTTTGTAGCAGTTTTCATTCCCAGGAATCCGCAAAGACCCGAGAAAAAACCTCCTGTCAAAAACGCGAAAGGAACAAAGGGATTCTGAATCCCGAGAAAAGCAAGAACAGCAAGAATTAAACATAAAACGGCAAATACTTTAAAGACCGCTTTATATTGTCGATAAAGATAGGCATAAGCGCCTTCCCTAACATATCCGGCGATTTCTTCCATCTTTGCATTTCCTTTTTCAGAGCGCATCATCGCTTTGAAAAACATAAACGCAGAAACAAGAGCGGCAATTGCCGCCACCGGAACGATGTAAATTAAATTTTCCATCATTTCCTCCAATAGACCTTTTTCTGTTTATTCGATTAAACGCAGAATTGTTTCCGCGAAATCTTCCTGGTTAAAGTTATCAATCTGAAGTTCATTTGCGGAACGGGTAAAACCCTCGGCACAATGCGGACACGAAGTTACCGTACAAACAGCTCCCGACGAATGGATTTCCCTGGTCCTAAGTTTTGTTATTTCTCCGCATTCATCATCTTCTGATTTGCCGAAATAACCGCAGCAGAAACTCCTATCTCGAGAATTCGTCGGTTCAACATAATAAATTCCTGCAGCAGCCTTAAGAATTTTCCGGTGCGGCTCGTAAATTCCGTTATAACGTCCTAAAAAACACGAATCATGAACGGCTATATGATTGCTGATAGTTCTTTTAAGAAATATTTTTCCGTTCTCAATAAGAGAAGATATAAGTTCAATATGAGAATAAACTCTATAATCTGTTTTCAGCATACGGCTCTTTGCAAATTCCTTGTATTCTTTTTTGAATACATTATAACCGTGCGGGCATATAAAAAGAATTTTCGGAGTATGATTTTCATTTATTAAGCCGATATTTTTTGATGCAAGTTTTGAAAAAAGATATTCGTCGCCGTTTCGAAGAGCGTAATCTCCGCAGCAAGTTTCGTCTTTCAATACACCGAATGTAACATTTGCGGCAGAGAGTATGAAAGATAAAGCCTTAAGAACATTTTCCGCTTTGCCGGCACGGGCTTTGCACCCTGCAAACAAAAGATAATCCTGGGTTCCGTCATATACCGGAGCCGCAGAAATAAAACTGCTTGAAGAAACATTTCCTCCGCGGGCAAAGACATTACCTGACTGCTCAACAGCATCAAACTTCCTCCGGATATTTCTATCAGGCATTCCTTTCAGAAGAACTGCATCTTTTTTTATCCGGGCAATTATCGAATTAAAATCAACAAAGACCGGACAGGCTTCAGAACATGCACCGCAATTGACGCATGAGAATATTCTGCTGCTGCTGACATATGAAGAAGAATCATTTATTGTAATATTTTTCATCGATGAGATCAATTCAGAAGGCGACAGTGTTGATTCCGCAACAAATGCCGGACATGCCAAATCACAAAGAGAACAGTCTATGCACGAATCGGAATCAGAGAAATCCTTCGCAATAAAACTCTTCGAGTCAGAGAGATTTTTGACCTTGCATAAGTCCAAATCATTTTTTGATGAAACGGGTAAAAGATATTTTTTTGAGAATCTGAGAGACAAAGGATCCGTATGAAAAATATTCATCCAACCTTTTAGCAGAAAAGCTGTTCTGCCTGAAAACAAAACAGCTGCAAAAACTGCAAGAAGCGAAAACGAAGTCCAAACAAAAAAGAAATATATATCAATCAGAACTTCTTCCGGAATAGAAACAAATATTTTAGAAAGCATTACGCTGAGAAAAGCAGCAGATTCATACGATGATGAATCCATAATGGCAATCCTTACAGAATTTGAAAGAACAAAAAAAAGAAGTACTACAATAATCGAAATGTAAGGAAGAAATCGATATGCCTGATTTCCGGATAAAATCTTACGCCTGATTAAAAGCGCAAATGAAGACAGAATACACAAAAGAAAACCGAAATCGGAAATAAAAAGTACCAGTTTATATAATGTAGAATGAATAAAACCAAAATCAAATGATGAACGCATCATTGAATCAATGACAAGAAGAGCTGTTGATGAAGTTCCAAGAATAATTCCTACGGCACATGGGAAGATGAGAAGATAAAGATTTTTGTTATTGGAAATCCTGTTTTTAAAGATTCCGTGTTTAAAAAAGAAAACTATGCTTTTTTTGGTTACATAAGCCTTTCTTCCTCCATTTTTATTCCAGAGGAAAAAACCTTTTCGAATATTTAAAAAGAGATAAATCAGTGAAGCAGAAATGATTAAAAACAATGCCGCCTTAAAAAACAACGGTATATTAAAAAAAGGATCTCTAAAGACAAGGTATTCAGGAAAGGAATTCATTTCAAAAAGCAACACCTCAATTTAAATTTAAAAACTTTAAGCCCCCCTTTATGTCAAGATAATTTCCGCAAAGCGCCTGCCGTAATGACAGGCATTAAGTTAACATGCATTTAACATATGCATTTACAACTAAAGCATTCGCGGAACCTGAGAAGAATGATGATGAAGAATCGGCGTTGAACTGCTTAAATCAACCAGATAACTGAAACGCGCTTCAAAATTCAGTATTTCATCCTCGACTTTGAAACGCCAGTTATAAATGCCGTTTATCGTACAATAATTATCTTTCAGTTCCTGCATTTTCAAAGTGTTTTCATGCAGCGCGATACTCAGTTCTTCGCGGTTGCCCAGCATCTCAAAGTAATTGCGCAGTTTTTCCGGAGTATTTAATACTTTATTCGAAAAAGTCGGAATCAATATAGCGGAACTGTCATACAAAGAAAGCAGTTTATCAACATCCGAACTATTGATTGCCTGCATCCACTGATTAAGAATGTCTAATGGTTTCATCATTTTAACTCCTTAAATTGTATTTTATTTTAGCCTTAACTTAAAAACTAAAGCGCATACCCCGATATAGAATAAACAGCTGATTACACATCTCAAGTCTTTTTCACAACATAAACAGCCTTCGGGCATATATCCGCATACAGCTTTTCTTGTCGAGCAATAGATTGACGACTAATTATAAAAAATCATCTTGCGGAAAATATCAAGCACAACCCGGATAGTTAGTCTATATTCATTTCAACAGCCGGAGTTGACCATGACGATTTATGAACAGATACAGTGCGCGATTGAATTTATAGAGAATAATGTAAGTGAAAACATCAAATGCGCGGAAACAGCGGCCGAAAGCAACATGTCGGAAAGAAGCTTCATTAATTACTTTAACTGTGTTACAGGTTTCAGCTTCAAACAATATCTGATGAAACGGAGACTCTCGCGTTCGCTCGAACTGCTCTGTGATGACAAGTTTCAGGTTGTTGATGTCGCGCTTGAATCCGGATACGAAACTCATGAATCTTTCACGCGTGCTTTCAGAAAAGAATTCGGCGTCACGCCGGTTGAAATCAAAAATAATCCTGCGATAAGAACGGGATTAAAGACCACAGAAAAATTACAGCTTATAAAGGAGATGTATATGGGAGTAATTGTAAAAAAATTGCCGCAAATGAATGCTTTAACTTTCAGTGCGCTTGCGCCTCAATCAGAAGACAAAGCATTAGGCGCTATGAACGAATGGCTGAATTCAAAGAATCTCAGCGATGCACCGCGAAGAATATTCGGTCACAACATCGACAGAAACGGAAACATTTCACACAACCCGGAAAACGAAGGCTATAAAGTTTTTCTGTGTCTTGACAACTTCGACAAAATAGACACAAACGGAGCACACGTCGAAATAATTCCAGCCGGCACATTCATCGCGACAGGCATAGAAGGAAGTTTCGAAGAAGATCCTTCATGCAGTTGGATAGTAGAAGGCTGGCAGAGAATGAACAAAATGGCAGAAGAAAAAAACCACAAAATCAAACAGCCCGCACGCTGGTTCGAAGAACAGCTTGAAGCATCAAAGCCCGGCAACATGAGACTCGATTTATATATTGAGATCGAATGACAAAATAAGCCCTACCCTTCAATAAGGATAGGGCTTTCCGAAAAAAATGACTTAATTTGTATTTTTCTGAAGAATTGTACCGAAAGAACAATGTCAACGCAAACTTTATATTTCAATATTTCTACTGTTCAAATAATGTTTATAAATAATAATTTGTTCACACAGCAAACAGTATATTGAATATATTATTATAGTAACTGCAAATATATAAATCTCTTTGCTCATTGGAATTATATTATATTTTAAATTATACAACAGAAACGATACATTTAAAAGCACAACATTAAGAAGTATCGAGCCCTTGTTTGTTTCAATATAATTCATCATATATCTGTTTGATTTATCTTTTAAATCTGATTTTTTAAGCGCAACAGCAAACTTAACATCTTCATAAGCAATTGCCGCCATAGTAAAATACATCAAATATTTTATAGAAATTATATATTTACATATTACATATGATACATTTTTATTCTTAACAACAATAAAAATAAGACTTAATATCGATAATGCCGCAACAAATGGGAAGAGAAAAGCTATATCAATAATTAAATCAAAAATTATCAATCGTCTTCTCTTGCCATATTTACTCTGAAGCAGCTCTCCGATAATAGAATAACCTAAACCGTAAATCGTAAAAATGATCAATATTACGGAAAACAAATATAGATAATATTGATCTATCCCTAGTTTTAATAAATATGACCGAGTGTACTCATTCTTATATTCCGTACAGGCAAATGCAATGATTAGAAATATCGACAATAGAAAAGAAAATAATACAGGAATATTCATTCTGAGAACTTTATATGTTTGAATATCAACCTCATATTCTTTATTATACTTTCTAATTAATGATTTTGGTCTTTTAAAATTTTTGCGCAAATTATACGCCGCAACTAAACCGCTCCCGATCACAATAACGGCAAATATATTATTCTTAAAATAATCTATACCATAATCTGATTTATTATTGTTAAGATATAACCATAGTCCCAAAGAAATAATTGAAATTGCGAACAAAGTATCATTAACAGTAACAACAATACACTTCAATAATGATTTTAACCTCATTAACAACATCCATTTTAATATGTTTTAATTTCTTCAAATACAAGAATCAAAATAAATTTGAATCAAAATACAATGTACTGATTCCCCTGCCGAGTTTAAATCAACCGAACATGACGCGATATAAAGCATCAGGTTTAACATCAAACAAGAAACTAGCAGCCAATAAGTACACCTATTAGCAGTCTATTATGATTAAAGCCTGAAATGTTGATATAATTGAAAAATAAACAGATTGAAATACAATAATTATTTTTAAAAACAAATTGCATTTGATTTCTTTTTTATAGCAAATAAACATGACGATATAATAGGACAACGTCAATATTCCGACAATAGATAACAAATAAGGATTGAAGATAATTATTCTTCCAATATCATCCGGATTATTTATTGAAATATTATTTAAAAAAATAAAATACAATTTTGGGAAAATGAAATAGCAACCGATTATCATCAGATATGATAAGACAAATATTATTGATCTTATTGCTATGCTTGCCATTACAAAAGACAATTTTAACCTAAACAAACTAAAAGTAATTTTAATAATTATTTCCAGCAAAGTAATCGTAATCAAGAAAAACAAGTAGATTCCAAATGATAATATTACTGCGCCCATTTTTTATTTATTTCTCATAATTTAGTATTTCAACCTCGGAAAATGCATCAAATGAAAACAATTACTGTTCACTTTTACTAATCACAATCAGCTTCACTACAGGTTGGCTCAACATCATATCCTAAATACAGGTATGCTTTCCATACTTTTTTACTTTTATACGGTTCATTTTCCCAAATATTAAAATGAACTCCTTCATTACTCAAGCACCATTTATAGTTAGAATATTGTTTCTTTTTCATATTCTTTATTATTGCGTAGTCATTATTGGTGCTGGAACCAACTTCCAAAAATCCGATTCCCTCCCGCATTATTTCATCTTCGAATTTAATTTTATAATAAGATATTGCATCATCAGAATATTTGAAATTTATGTTACTATCTAAATTAGTATCAGCGTATACCTTTGACTCTACTTTTGCGATAATGATTTTATTCTTAAAATAAACATTTATTTTTGAATTATTTTCAATCGAATCATTTTGAACAGCAAAATAATGGTTATTGTTTTTGATGAACACTACGCCTAACAGTTTTCCATTATTAATTGATTTTGCGCTTACACATGACGCAATCAACAAAGTAATCAATATAATATTATTGTTTCTCATTATGCCTCATAGTATTATTTACGAGATCAATAAACCGAGATGTCAACAAAAAATCATTGTAAGCTGAAGGATTCAGAATTTCATAAAAAAAAGCCGGTTGAATAAATCGCCGGCGTT